>JAUIIQ010000173.1 GCA_030431585.1 Gammaproteobacteria bacterium
TTGTGGAGCACGGCGCGGATGTCGACGGGAACTGGCCCGAATTAACGTTAGTGGCCACCTTTGGTGATGCGCAGTACCGTTGGCAAGCCAGACTGGACAGGGTGGAGCGACGCGTAGACGAGCAAACGCGGGTGTTCTATCTGGTGGCGCAAGTGGATAAACCATACGATCTTACGCTGCACGAACACGCTCTGGCGATCGGACTGTTTGTGGAAGCCAGCTTCAAGGGTCGGCCTGTCCCCAACGCATCGCGCCTGCCTCGTTCGGCACTGCACAGGAACGATTCGGTTTTTGTCGTTGAGAATGGCCTGCTGCGCGAACGTAAAGTGACTTTATTGCGCAGGGAGGGCGACTCAGTGGTTATCGGAGAGGGCCTGCGCGCAGGCGACGTGGTGGTTACCAGCCGGCTGAGTCTCATGGTCGATGGTCTGCCCGTCACGGTGGGCGGCTGAGATGGGTGCGAGCCGTGAAACAGGTCTTATCGCCTGGATGGCCAATAATGCGGTAGCTGCCAATCTGCTGATGCTGCTGGTGTTCGTGGGCGGTTTGGCTGCCATCGAAAACCTGACCAAGGAAGTGTTTCCAACTTTTCCCACAGAAACCATCACCATTACCGTACCCTATCCCGGAAGCTCTCCGGAGGAGGTTGAAGCCGGCATAGTGCGTATTATTGAAGAAGAGCTGCAGGACCTGGTCGGCGTGAAGGAGATTTCTTCGGTGTCTCAAGAAGGCTCTGGCACGGTAACCCTATTGATGGAGCCAGGGACGCCTATGTCCAGGGCGTTGGTGCAGGTAAAAACGCGCGTCGACGGTATCGCATCGTTCCCGGCCAATGCTGAAGAGCCTATTGTGGATGAAGTCCTGGCCCGGACCCGCACCATGAATCTCACCGTTTACGGTGATCTGGATGAATACCAGATGCGGGAGCTGGCTGACCAATTGCGTGATGAAGTGCTGATGCTTCCCGGCATCAGCGAGGTGACGCTTAACGGGGCCAGAGACTACGAAATCTCTATCGAGATCTCCGATACGGCACTGCAACGCTACGGACTGAGTTTTGACAATGTGGTCGATGCAGTGCGGCAGCAGTCACGGGATTTGCCTGGCGGAAAACTGCGTACTGACCAAGGTGCTATCACCCTGAGGTCGGTTGGTCAGGCCTACAGTGCAGAGGATTATGCTCTTATACCCCTGATTACACGTAGCGATGGCACCTTGTTGCAGCTGGGAGATGTTGCCACTGTGCGCGACGGTTTCGAGGAGCAGCCTGTGTTAACCCGGCTCAACGGTAAGCGCGCCATCACGCTGGTGGTGGACAGGGTGGGGGATCAGGATGTTTTGGCCATGACCGCCAACTTGCGCGCCTTTACTGCAGCAAAACAGGGTGAGTTGCCCCCCGGTGTAGTTTTGACGGCCTGGGCTGATCGCAGTGAAATCCTCAAGGGGCGCATCAATCTCATGCTCAAGAGTGCGATACAGGGAGCCATCCTGGTGTTGATTACCCTGGCTCTGTTCCTGAATTTATCACTGGCTTTCTGGGTGATCCTCGGTGTGCCGTTTTCGTTCCTTGGTGCGCTGCTGATGATTGATCTGTTCAGCCTCACTACCATTAATATTTTCTCTGTATTCGGTTTTATTCTGGTGCTGGGAATGCTGGTGGACGACGGTATCGTGACTGCTGAAAGTGCATTCTCCCAGCTGGAAGATGAGCATGACGGTGTAGACAGCATCGTTCGCGGCGTTCGTCGTGTCGCTGTCGCAACGATTTTCGGTGCCTTGACCACCATGGTGGCTTTCGCACCCGCTGCCATGCTTACGGAGGGCGTGGGTCGACTGCTTTCTGTAATTGTTCCCGTTGTCGTGTTCAGTCTGTTGTTCTCGCTGCTGGAGACCAAGCTGATTCTACCGGCACACCTGCGTCATGTGCGCATCGACAAGACGCCGCCTGATATGCGCTCGCCACTGGGTTGGCTGAAGGCTCTGCAGCAGGCGTGCTCAGGAGGCATGGTGCGGTTTAGTCAGCGTGTTTACCATCCGCTGCTGCAGCGGGCGGTGGCTTACCGCTATATCACCCTGGCTGTGTTCTTTGGCGGTTTGTTGATGTGTTTCGCGCTAGTGCCATCCGGAATCGTGCGTTTCGTATTCTTTCCCAACGTTCCCTCTGATTCGATTTCGGTGAATTTAAAGATGCCCAATGGCACACCCTGGGAAACAACGCATGACTACAGCCTGCGTATCGAGGAAGCGGTTCGGCGCATGGATGAACGCTACCGTCAGGAAACCGGCTTGGACAATAGTGTCGTGCGAGAACTGCTGACGCTGTCCAAAGTGGATACAGAATCGACTGTTTCCGTTGAATTGTTACCCAGCACTGATCGCAACGTGACATCGGTACAGCTCGCGGCCTGGTTACGCGAGGCACTGGGCGAGCTGCCTGGTGTGCAGTCCCTGGTCTTTGATGCGAATGCTGGTCCCTCCGGTGCCGCTATCGACCTTGAGCTTTCCGGAAAGAACCTGGAAGACCTGCGCAGTGCGGCTCAGAAACTCAAGTTGGCGCTGCTCGATTATGAAGGTGTATCGGATATTCGCGATACCTTTGACGCCGGGGGGCCCGAACTGGATATTCAGATTACAGCCGAGGGCAGGGCGTTGGGTCTGACACAGGTGGAACTGGCCAGGCAGGTGCGGCAGGCTTTTTTTGGCGCAGAGATACAACGCGTGCAACGTGGCAGGCATGAAGTGCGGGTCTATGTGCGCCTTCCGGAAGCGCAACGCGATTCGCTCAACGCGTTGCAATTACTTTGGATTGATATACCGGGCCGCGGCAAAGTGCCGTTTGACGCGGTAGGTACCGCACATGAGCAAACCGGGGTGAGTGTGATCAAGCGATTTGATCGTCAGCGCGTGGTTAACGTTCAGGCTGATGTAGACAAGTCTCGTGTGGAGCCGGGAGCCATTAATCGGGATATTGTTGAGACTATACTCCCTGGCGTGTTGGCGGCGCATCCGGGTGTCATCCACCGGTTGGCGGGTGAAGCGGAAGCCCAGGCAGAGTCCACAGGGTCGCTGCAGTGGGGTTTTGTCGCGGTGCTGGTAATGATCTACGCCGCACTCGCTGTTCCCCTGCGCAGTTATGCGCAGCCTTTGATAATTATGATAGTTATCCCGTTCGGGCTTACCGGGGCGATACTAGGTCACCTGATTGTGGGTATTGATGTCAGTATCCTGTCTGCGATAGGTATGATTGGACTAACTGGTATCGTAGTAAATGATAGCCTGGTTCTAGTGGACCATATCAATCACCGGCTCAATGAGCGAGGAGAGAGTTGGCAGGGTGCGGTAGTTAACGGCGCTGTGCGCCGGTTTAGGCCTGTTGTGCTAACCTCCTTGACGACTTTTGTGGGACTTGCGCCCATTCAGCTGGAGACGGCAATACAGGCGCAGTTCGTCAAACCAATGGCTGTCTCTGTTGCTTTTGGTGTGCTCTTTGCAACGGCGGTTACATTAGTTTTGGTACCAGTACTGTATTTCGTGGGGAGGGACATTCGAAGTCTGTTTGTCACCGATAGCGGGCGGTCTGAATTCGCTGACTAAACTTGCCGGGACAGTAGCTGAGCAACTAGAGTCTTCCGTTGAGGTGTTTTTTTCGTGCCCCATCCCCTGTTCGGAAGAGTAAAGTCGCCTCGAGATGCAGCTGCCTCGTGTACGGGTGGACCCCAGCGAGGGCTCCAAATACCCTCGCGCTATACTTTCACCCACGGTGATATCTGTATTATTCTTTGCGTTCAGAATAAAAACACGAATATGACTATGCGCTATCTGAAAGCCCTGACCAACCACCAGACCTTCGAGAGCCTCCGCAATACCACACTGGTCGTAACGGGTTGGCTTTGTACGCTGGGCGGCCTGGTGGCCGATGTACTGCAGCCGATAGCTCCTTTCGCGTTCTACGTCTTTGTTTGCGCTGCTGTAGCGCTGGTTTTACTCTGCATTCTGTATTTTCGTGGCAAGCGAGACTTGCTGGGTGCTGTCGCGTTCGCCGGGCTGGCGACGATAATATTCGGGCTGTTGTCGCTGCTGCAATCGGGCGATGAAGCGCAGGAGCGTGGCATCGTGGCCGCTGCAGTGCCAGCCGTGGCTTCCTTGCAGCAGAGCCTGGGGATCATCGATGAAAAACTCGATGCGATAAAAGAAGACACCGTAGCTTTGCGACAAAGCTCTGAGCGCCTGGAGGCCAACTCGGCTTCCATCATGCGTTCGCTGGAGGAGATTCGGGAGGGCTTTAACCGGGATGGCATTATCGCCCAACCCGAGTCACCCGAGGAGCACTATCACAATGCCCGGCTGCACGAGCTGGAAGGCGATTACAGCGCCGCCCGGCGCTCTTACCTTGAGTATTTCAGTAGCGAGCTGCCGCTGCTGGATCCGCACCTGCGTTTTATCGCCTTTCTCAAAGTACAGGAGGGAACTGCAGGCGCCAGGGAAACCTACAATACGGTAACGGCAAGAAGCGAAGGGGATATGCCTGCTTATGCCAGACTACTGCTGTTGGGCAGGGATGCACGCATCAATGCGCTGCAAAGTTACTTCCAGGAGCACCCTGAGTTTGCGCCCGTTGCCTACCATTTGAGTCTCGAGTATTCGGAGCGACGCCTTGGTAGTCAAACACTGTCGGACAAGAGGCAGGAGCTGGCTTACCTGAATGCGTTTGAAGAGCGTGACGCAAAAGGTGGCTTGCTGAGGTACCTGATAGACCAGGAACTGGCGGGGCAGTGGCGCGAGGATGTCAGCACTCGCAAAATTGCACTGCAGGCACATGACGGTGCGATACTTGAAAACCCTGTTTCCTTGAGCTGGATGCCCAATAACGCGGGTTGGAATGCCAACATTACGATTGCCGAGCCAGTGACGGATATTCGCTGGAACATTAAAGGTAAGACACAGGCGATCAGCACAGGCATGAGCGGCTATACCGACCCGGCAACAGGTAAGCCCGCGCCGCGCACGTTCTTCTCGCTACCTGCTAAACAAAAAGATGCCACCATACAGATTCGCTATACTGACCTGTCAGGCGCTGAACAGGGGCCTTTTGAATTCGCCTTTGCGGGGAAAAAAGAAAGCGTCGACGCCAACAGGCGGTTACTGGAGGCTACCAGCAGTTCCTGGCTGTCTTTTCAGGAGTACGACCGCAAGCCTCTGCTGTATTTTTCCATGCTGATGACTTACCGGGGAGCGCTGTCGAAAATAGAGTACGGCTTGAATACAGCGACGCCGAATAAAGTGTTTCGCTTCCCCGCCTGGAAGAAAGGCGGACTGGCTCCTATTGATGCCAAGACTCCGACGTTCATCAAAGTGCCTTCGAATACGCGCTACGCTACCGTCAGATTGACGTATAAAGGTGGGGACAAGTCACCGATCATGCGCTTTGACCGTTAATCCGCTGCCATGTTTTGTAAGCATCCGCAATATCCTGAGCCGACTGCTATGCTCCAACTGCCGGGCGGTGGTGATGCCTGATGAGTGAAACCACCCTGAAGCATCGGCTGCGCTCCATTGTGGAGACAAACAAGACTCGCCAGGGTGCAGTGTTTCAGGCTCTCATTCAGGTTCTGATCGTACTTTCCATAATCGCGTTTACGATAGAAACCTTGCCGGGGCTTGACGAAGAGGTGCGCCTGGCGCTGAGGTACTTCGAGATCGTCGTCATTCTGGTCTTTACTCTTGAGTACTTGTCGCGACTGTATGTTGCGCAGAACAGGTTGGCTTTCGTATTCAGCTTCTACGGTATTATTGACCTGTTGGTGATCCTGCCTTTTTATCTGCAGCTGGGTCTGGACCTGAGATCCTTGCGGGTATTCTGGTTTTTTCGCTTGTTCAGGCTGTTCAAACTGGTGCGTTATGTGGACGCCGCGAAACGTATGGCGCGAGCATTTCAGATGGTACGCGTCGATCTGGCGGTTTTCGGTATGGGCGCTGTGCTGGTGCTGTACCTGGCTTCGGTCGGTATTTATTTCTTTGAGCATGAGGCGCAGCCAGAAGTATTTGCCTCCGTAATTCACTCTTTCTGGTGGGCTCTGGCAACTCTGACGACGGTAGGCTATGGCGATGTTTACCCCGTCACGATGGGTGGCAAGATATTTACGTTCTTCACTTTGATGATAGGTCTGGGGGTATTCGCAGTACCCACAGGCCTCATCACCATGGCTCTGGTGAATACGCGCAAGGCCGACCTCGGTGAGTCTGAGTCGGATAAACTACCGTAGATTAGACCCACACGCAGAGCCTGTTTACACGCGTCACGCAGGTTCCGCGAACAAACCGGATAGAAGTTGCGTGTGATCCAGCGCCTCTATACCTGAATCTGTGAGGTAGCCACCGTCACGTTGGCTGATCAGGCCTTTGTCAAAAAGACTCTGACAGGCGCTGATAACCTCAGGGCGGCTGGTAGAGTGCACTTTTATTCCATTGCCCGATGTAGCGATCTGAAACTGCAACAGGAGGTTCATTTGCTCTAGCGATGATTGAGTGAATCGCAAATTCCTGGCCTCTGCCTCTGTCTGGTGGTGTGCAGATAAGAAAGCACAGAATAGTCGTACTTCGCAAGAAGATAGGGCCCTGAAGATCAGGAACCGGGCAACCACCAGCAGGCATCCATCTGGCGATGAGTTGTTGATGCGGTAGCGCTTTCAGCAGAGAATGTAATCTTGAGTTGCAGATGAGGGCCCATGTGCCAGTTTGTTAACACACCACTTTATTGATAACCAGGCAGGAGAAAAACCATGGATACCAGCAATCTTTTTTCATTGACGGGGCGTGTGGCGCTTGTCACGGGAGGTTCCAGAAATCTTGGCAGGACGATTGCTGAAGCATATATCGCGCAGGGAGCAACTGTGTATATCAGCTCGCGCAAAGCCGCGGATTGCGACAAAACGGCTGAAGAGCTTGGGCCGCAATGCCACGCGCTGCCCCAGGATGTGTCCACGGTAGAGGGGGTAAAGGCGTTGGCGGAGGCGCTGGCTGAAAAGGAATCCCGGTTGGACATTCTGGTGAACAACGCCGGTGCAGCCTGGGGCGAACCCTTTGAACAGTTCCCTGAAAAGGGTTGGGACAAGGTGATGGACCTCAATCTCAAGTCACCCTTCTTTCTGACCCAGGCCCTGCATGGAATGCTCAAGGCCGGCGGGGCAAGTGGGCAACCAGCAAAAGTGATTAACATCACTTCAATCGATGGACAGCGGCTCAACCCGTGGGAGACTTATAGTTACCACGCCTCCAAGTCAGGTTTGATATACCTGACCAAGCGCCTGGCGGCGCGCCTGGTAAGCGACAACATTATCGTGACCTCGATTGCACCGGGCGCGTTTGCATCGGA
>JAUIIQ010000174.1 GCA_030431585.1 Gammaproteobacteria bacterium
CTCTACAGCACACTGGCCTCGCTTTCGCCACGCGATCGCAGGCGCCCGTGTATAGTCGTGCTCACCCCCGGGATCTATAACTCGGCCTATTTCGAACACTCTTTCCTGGCGCGCGGTATGGGCGCAGAGCTGGTGGAAGGCTCAGACCTGTTCGTGGACGACGACAACTGCCTGTACATGCGCACCGTTGACGGCCCTGAGCGCGTGGACGTCGTCTACCGGCGTATCGACGACGACTTTCTCGACCCTGAAGCCTTCAATGCGGACTCCATACTTGGCGTGCCCGGCATCATGCGCGCGTGGAAGGCCCGCAATGTAGCGATCGCCAACGCGCCTGGCTCAGGTGTGGCGGATGACAAGGTGGTCTATGCCTTCGTGCCGGAGATGATTCGCTACTATCTCAAGGAAGAACCTGCCATAGACAGTGTAAAAACCTATCTTTGCATGCGCGAGAAAGACCGAGAGTACGTGCTGCAAAACCTTGACAAGCTGGTGGTCAAGCCAGCCAATGAATCTGGCGGCTACGGCATGATGGTAGGGCCACACGCGAGCAAGGCGAAGCGGGCCCGGTTCGCCAAGCTGATTGAGAAAGACCCGCGCAATTACGTCGCCCAGCCCACGCTTTCGCTATCAACTGCGCCTACGTATATCGACGGCAAAGTAGAGCCCCGTCACCTGGATCTGCGCCCGTTTATACTCAGCGGGCGGGATACCTGGGTAACGCCCGGCGGCCTGACCAGGGTTGCCATGGTCAAGGGTTCACTGGTGGTGAACTCGTCACAGGGTGGCGGCAGTAAAGACACCTGGATAGTGGAGGGCTCAAAATGAGACTGCTTTCGCGCGTCGCGGAGCGACTCTATTGGATGGCCCGGTATCTGGAGCGCGCGGAAGGTACCGCGCGTCTGCTGCGCTCCCATACTCACCTGATAATGGATATCCCTGAGGGTTCTGAACCCGGATGGGACCTGTTGCTGCGCACGCTGAACACCGAACAGGATTTCAGCGGGCACTACCGTGTAGCAAACGAGATTAACGTGCTCAAGTTCCTCATGGCAGACGAGGGGAACGCCAGCAGTATCGCCCGCTCCATTCGATCGGCACGGGAAAACGTGCGCACCACCCGCGATGTGATGCCGGCAGAAGTCTGGGAGCACGTCAACGAATTGTATCTCTACACCAGGGAGCATGCGACGACGTCGGTGGGCCGACGCAATCGGCATATTTTTCTCGAACAGATTATCGGCCGCTGTCAGTTGATCAACGGACTGATGATGTCCACGCTGTGCCGCGACCATGTCTACCGCTTCGTCAAGATTGGCCAGTTGCTGGAACGCGCCGATATGACCACGCGCATACTCGACACCGGTATCGGTGCGCTGATGAATGAAGAGCGCAACCCCAGCACTGCAGACCCGCTGATCTGGGCAAGCGTACTGAGTTCACTGTCTGCCCTGGAAACCTACCGGCGCAATATAGGCCCGCTGGTAGACGGGCCGGAAGCTGTCGACTTTATTTTCCGCGACGCTTCCCTGCCGCGCTCATTGAAGTTCTGCCTCAACGGTATTCGCGCAGAGCTGGCACCGCTGAGCAACAATACCGGAGCTCTCAAGGTGATAGATCGCACACGACGCAGCCTGACCCGTATTGATCCGCACAAGTCAGGCAGACTGGAGATGCACCGCTTTATCGACAAGTTCCAGGCCAACCTGCTGGCCCTGGGCGCAGAAATAAACATCACCTGGTTCCTTACAGAGCAGGCTTGAACACTCACTCACGCAAGATTATGCGGGAAACACCATGACCATTCGGGTAGCAATCAACCACCGGACAAGCTACAAATTTGACCGGCCCGTTAATATGTCGGCGCATACCGTGAGATTGCGGCCGGCGCCTCATTCTCGCACGCCCATCCACAGCTACAGCCTGAAGATCAAGCCACAAGACCATTTCATCAACTGGCAGCAGGATGCCTTTGGCAACTACCTGGCACGCCTGGTCTTTCCCAAGAAATGTACTGAGTTTGAAGTGGACGTGGAAGTCATTGCCGATATGACGGTGATCAACCCATTCGACTTTTTCGTTGAAGACTATGCTCAGGATTATCCGTTCAGCTACCCCGAGCAGCTGCAGAAGGAGCTGCAACCCTACCTTGAAAAGGGAGAACACGGGCCGCTGTTTCAGCAACTGCTCAGCGAGATCGAGCTGGACAGTATCCCCGTCAACGACTTTCTGGTAGAGATAAACCGGCGCATAGAACAGAAAATAGAATATCTCGTTCGCCTGGAGCCAGGCGTACAAACACCTGAAGAAACGCTGCAACTGAAGAAGGGGTCATGCCGCGATTCGGCCTGGCTGCTGGCACAGCTATTCCGCCACCTCGGCCTTGCGTCACGCTTCGCCTCGGGCTACCTGGTGCAGCTCAAGGCAGACGAGAAATCCCTGGACGGTCCTTCGGGAACAGAAGAGGACTTCACTGACCTTCACGCCTGGTGTGAGGTGTACCTGCCAGGTGCCGGCTGGGTGGGCCTGGACCCCACATCGGGCCTGTTCGCCAGTGAAGGGCATATTCCCCTGGCCTGCACGCCGCACCCGGTCTCCGCCGCGCCCATTGCCGGTGCCACAGACAAGTGCGAAGTGGAATTTGACTTCAGCAATACGGTGACCCGCATACTCGAGGACCCGCGCGTCACCCTGCCCTACAGCGAAGACCAATGGCAGCATATCCGCGCGCTGGGCAGCGCAGTGGACACGATTTTCGAGAGCAACGATGTTCGCCTGACGATGGGCGGGGAACCCACTTTCGTGTCCATAGATGATATGGAATCAGACCAGTGGAATACCGATGCCCTGGGGGCCGAAAAACTCAGCCTGGCTAAAACACTGCTGCTGCGACTGCGCGACCGCTTTGCACCGCAGGGACTGTTGCACTACGGCCAGGGCAAATGGTACCCGGGTGAAGAACTGCCGCGCTGGGCACTGGGTGTATTCTGGCGTAAGGACGGCGAACCACTTTGGCGCGACCACAGCCTGCTGGCCCGGGTAGACAAGGACTATCAGCGTGACGTGCAAGACAGCATCCGCTTCGGCCGCAAACTTTGCGACCTGCTCGGAATACCCAGGGCCTGCAGCCAGCCTGCCTACGAAGACGGCATTTATTACCTGATGCAGGAACAGAACCTGCCCAAAAACCTGGACATTCTCTCAAGCCGGGTGAGCAATGACATGGACAGGCGCCGCCTGGCCAGACTGATCGACCGCGGTATCAACCTTCCCACCGGCATGGTGCTGCCCCTGGAACGCAATACCGGCTGGCCCATACAGAACAACGCCTGGCGTTCCAGCCTGTGGCCAATGAAACGCGAACGCATCACCCTGATTCCGGGAGACTCACCCATGGGTTTGCGGCTGCCGCTGGCAGACCTCCCCGAGATGACAGAGAAGGCTGACCACTTCCGACCACAGAGAGACCCTTTCGAGCCACGCAAAGGGCTGGCAAAGCGCGAGGAAATACGCTTTTCGGAAGTGGACGAGCAGGCCGATGTCAGCCTTGCGGAACCGGAATACGAACAGGTAGTGCGCACCGCCATGTGCATCGAAGCGCGGGAAGGACGGCTACACATATTCATGCCACCGCTGGAATACCTGGAGGACTACGTTGAACTAATAGCGGCGGTGGAGGAGACGGCCGCCTCCCTGCAGGTTCCGGTGATTGTTGAGGGATACGAGCCTCCGCGGGACCCGCGCATGCAAAAGCTGCTGGTTACCCCCGACCCCGGGGTGATCGAAGTGAACGTGCACCCGTCAAGCAACTGGGAAGACCTGGTCGCCAACACTACGGCACTGTATGAAGAAGCGCGACAGTCGCGTTTGTCGACAGAGAAGTTCATGCTGGACGGCAGGCATACCGGCACCGGTGGCGGCAACCACATCACCCTTGGCGGCGCCACGCCTGCAGACAGCCCACTATTGCGACGACCCGATCTGCTGCGCAGCCTGATCACTTTCTGGCAACATCATCCCAGTTTGTCGTACCTGTTTTCGGGCATGTTCGTGGGCCCCACCTCTCAGGCACCGAGGGTTGATGAAGGCCGCGACGAGATGCTCTATGAACTGGAGGTGGCATTCGCCCAGATGACCACCGGGGAAGTGCCACAGCCATGGCTGGTGGACCGTCTGCTGCGCAACCTGTTGATCGACGTGACCGGCAACACCCATCGCGCGGAGTTCTGCATAGACAAACTCTATTCCCCCTCCGGACCAACAGGGCGACTGGGTATCCTGGAGTTTCGCGGGTTCGAAATGCCGCCTCATCCGCGGATGGCACTGGTGCAGGCATTGCTATTGCGCTGCCTGGTAGCGCGCTTCTGGCAAACCCCTTACCAGAAGCCCCTGGTTCGCTGGGGCACCGAACTACACGATCGCTTCATGCTCCCTCACTACATCTGGGAAGACATGAAATACGTGGTAAATGACCTGCGCGAACACGGTCTTGACTTTGAGCTGGACTGGCTGCTGCCTTTTGAGGAATTTCGTTTCCCCCACTATGGCCGCGTGCAACTGGACGATATTGAGCTGGAACTGCGCTGGGCGGTGGAACCCTGGCATGTGCTGGGTGAGGAAACAACCAGTTTCGGCACCTCTCGCTACGTCGACTCCTCGGTGGAGCGCCTGCAGATTCGTTGTACCGGGCTGACTGACGGCCGCTACGTGGTGGCCTGCAATGGCCGCCGTGTGCCCATGCGCAGCACGGGCGTGCAGGGAGAATACGTGGGTGGCGTGCGCTACCGCGCGTGGCAACCACCCTCTGCCCTGCACCCCCTGATAGGGGTGCACGTGCCGCTCACCTTTGATTTGATCGATACCTGGAACGGGCGCTCACTGGGCGGCTGTACCTATCACGTGTCCCATCCGGGAGGGCGCAGTTACGAAACCTTCCCGGTGAATGCCTTCGAGGCAGAGTCGCGTCGTATCAATCGCTTCGACACGGTCAGTCACACCCAGGGCCCCTTTATACCCATGCCTGAAGTGTCCGCATTGCGCGAGTTCTTCCCCACCGGTGGTATACCCCGACCAATGGAGCCGCCGCCTGAAGAGCCCGCGGGAGAGTACCCCTATATCCTGGACATGCGCAGCCCAAGGCGGTAGTAGCGGCGGGGCGGCTTATTGCGTATATTCGACACCCCTTTCCAGCGTCAGCTGTCACAGGTTAAGCTCAGGCCCATGTCCCAGATACAAACCCAGTCAACCGGTAAACCGGCGGAGGCGCTCGCCTCCGATGTACTGCAATACAGCCCGCCAGCCGGCCTGATGGACGAGTGCCGTTCCGCGGACGGCAGCCTCAAGCCAGGCTGGCAGTATCTGCTGGAAAGCGTGAGCGACCTGGGCGCGCAGGCCATGCGGCAGCGCGAACAGAAAGCCCGCCGCATCCTGCGTGATGACGGTGCCACCTACAATCTCTACGGTAAACCGGGCACACCGGGAACGACCTGGGAACTGGATCCACTGCCCTACGTGATCGACAGCGAAGACTGGGCCGGGATTGAGGCCGGTCTGCTGGAGCGCTCTGAGCTGTTCAACCTGATCCTGCGAGACCTCTACGGGCCGCGCAAACTTATCCAGCACGGCGCACTGCCGCCTGAAGCGCTATTCAGCCATGGTGGCTTTCTGCGCGCCTGCCAGGGTATACGGATGCCCGGCGAGCAAGAGCTTATCGTTCATGCCGTGGACATGGTGAGGCGCGCTGACGGCAGTATGTGCGTGCTGTCAGACCGCACCCAGACACCCTCCGGGTCGGGTTATGTGCTGGAGAACCGCACCGTCATGTCACGGGTGTTCCCCAGCCTGTATCGCGACAGCCACGTACACCGTATTGCCAATTTCTATCAGCGGCTGCGACTGAAACTGACCAATCTGTCTCCTACGGGAGACATTCCGCGCATTGCCCTGCTCACGCCCGGCACGCGCAACGAGTCCTACTTCGAGCATGCCTACCTCGCCAACTATATGGGCTTCCCGCTGGTGCAAAGCGGTGACCTGGTGGTGCGGAACGGCCTGTTGTGGATGAAAGCCCTGGAAGGCCTGAAGCGAGTGGACGTGCTGTTGCGTCGTGTGGATGATGAATTCTGCGATCCGGTAGAGCTTCGTGCAGACTCCCAACTGGGCGTACCCGGCCTGCTTGAGGTGGTGCGCACGGGGAAAGTCGTCATCGCCAATCCGCTGGGCAGTGGCGTACTGGAAAACGCGATACTGCTCAAATACCTGCCGGCCATATCCAAGCTATTGCTGGGCCGCGAGCCCCGCCTGGCATCCGTGCAAACCTACTGGGCTGGAGACGATCAGGATCTGGCATTCATCAGCAACAATATCCGCAACCTCATCGTCAAGCACGCCTGGCGTGGCAGCAACGAAACCAGCGTCTATGGCGGCGACCTGAGCGACGAACAGGTGCAGGCTTTACTCGGGCGCATCCAACGCTACCGCTACCACTACGTAGCGCAGGAGAAACTGGAGAAATCCTACACCCCTGCGTTCAACGGCACTGCCCTGGAGCACCGGCCAACCCTGCTGCGTACCTTCTCGGTAGCGTCCGAGAGCTCTTACGCAGTGCTCGCCGGCGGCCTGACCCGCATCGGCACAAGCACCGACGGGCAGTTCATCAGCATGCAGGAGGGCAGCCCCTCCAAGGACACCTGGGTGACGGCTTCGGAGCCGGAACGGGCACTGCCGCCGGGACAGACACCACAACGCCTGCAAACGGCCACTGAATCCGCGCCGGACATACTGCCCAGTCGCGTGGTGGAAAACCTCTACTGGATGGGCCGGTATGCCGAGCGCGCCGAAGCGTCAATGCGCCTGCTGCGCACCGTGTTTGTCATGCTTAACAGTGAGGAGCCTATCAGTACCGACGCACAGCGAGTTCTGCTGCAAACAGTGTCGGAAATTACCTACACACTGCCAGGATTCACCACCGCCAGCGCTGCCCAACTGGCGGAGCCGGAGGAGGAGTTGATGCAGATAGTGGGCAATGCAGATCGTATCGGCAGCGTGCGTTCAACCATCAACTCCATGCTGCTGGCAGCAGATGAATCCAAAGAACTGCTGTCTACGGATACTATTCGCGTTATCAACGACCTGCGCGACGCGCTGTACGAGTTGGACGAGGATCTCGCCGGGGGGCTGGGGTCGGCCCCGGAAGAGGCCCTGGACCCACTGGTAACGGCATTGGCCGGGCTCTCAGGCCTGGCCCAGG
>JAUIIQ010000175.1 GCA_030431585.1 Gammaproteobacteria bacterium
TTATAAGCTGCTGTTTTTGAAAGGAATAAGTGGTAGCTACGGGTGGACTTGAACCACCGACCCCAGCATTATGAATGCTGTGCTCTAACCAGCTGAGCTACGTAGCCACAATCAAACTGGGAGTGACACCCCGACGAGGCGCGAATTTTCCTTATTTCCAGGCCGTGAGTCAAGCCAGTCAGGCGGGAATTTGTCTTGAGTTTCGCCCTCGCCGTTTCCCCAGCCCCAAGTATCAACTTGCACGAGTTACTGAGCTGTTTCAAGATGCCTCAACAGCCGCGATAGCGAGACTTGTATGGACTGGAACGACATCAAGGTGTTTCTGGCACTGGCTCGAAAGGGCTCAGCCAAAGGCGCATCCCAGATTATCGGCGTCAGCAAGTCCACCGTAACACGGCGTCTCGATGACCTCGAGCAAGCGCTGAACACGCATTTGTTTGATCGCACTCCGGATGGCTACCGAATGACCGCCGCGGCTGAACAGTTGCTGCCTACGGCAGAGCATGTCGAGGAACTGATCCTGGCTGCGGAACGTCGAGTACACGGTGAAGACCAGCATCTGGAGGGCCCCATACGGGTAACGCTGCCGGATACCGAAGGCATGGGCCGCTTGATGAACCGCCTGGCCCGCTTCGCCCGGGACTATCCGGGCATTGAGCTGGAAATATCAGCCAGCACAGAGGCACTTGATTTGAGCCGGCGGGAAGCAGATATCGCCGTCAGGGTAATGCCCGCAGGCGTCAAACCGCCCGATTATCTGATTGGCAGACACCTCTCTCCCCTGTCTGCCAGCACCTATGTGCACCGCGATCTACTGAATGTTGACGACCCCGAGGATACCTCCCGGCTGCAATGGATAGGCAAGGCGCCGGCCGGGCAGAAAGAGGATTGGCTCAGGTACACCCATCTCCCCGAAAATCCTGTACGCCACGCCATTCTCGACCTGTCGCTGGTAGCCGGGGCAGTACGCGCAAAGATGGGCATGGCGTTCATGCCCTGCCTGTTTGCGTCAGACCACGAGGAGCTGGTCCAGGTGCCCGGCGCTATCACGGTACATCATTCAGACCTCTGGGTATTGACCCACAAGGACCTGCGACTCAGTGCGCGACTGCGCGCGCTGCGGGAGGTCATTGCTGACGAATTTGAGCAACTGCGGCCGCAACTGGACAGCAGGCGTAACCAGGATGCCTGAGGGGTGTCCATTTATGCAGCGCTGCAATTCGCTAATGGATATTTTCAGCAAGGACGGACACGCCTAGTATCAACCTCGCACCACAAACAAGGGAGTGCGAAGATGAAGAAGGTAACGGCGAGTTTGGCAATGGGTTTGGTTCTGGCTGGCGCGACAGCAGCGCATGCAGGCAGCGAGCAGGGTCAGCAAGTGGCAGAGTGTAAAGCGCAACTGACGGCCGTGTACGGCGAGGGTGCGCACGTGCGTACCATCGGTAGGGTCTCAGTTCGGGAGTCGGCGATGACGTTCAGCGTGCACTCGCAAGGCGAGAGGCATGTGCGGGTCACCTGCAGCCGCATGCCCAACGGTAACATCAGCGTAATGGACCGGTATGGTATCGCCCTGGCAATGCCGCAGCAGCAGGACAGGAAAGCATGGGACGAGCTGCCCTGACTGCCTACCGCAATGCAACAGCCGGCTGCGACAGGTAACCGGTGGCCTGGTGATACGAGCAGTCAGTCTTTGTAATCAGGCGTGCGACCTTCCTTGCGCGCCTTGATCGCCTCCTCAAAGTTCTTGGTGGTCATACGCACGAACAGTTGGGCGTGGCCCTCATGGTTCATGTGGGTATGCAGGCTGCCTGCATCCACGCCGGCCCAGAGCATTTGCTTGCTGAGTTCGACACCAAGCTGACTGAAACCGCAGATGCGTTCGGCGATCTGGTAGCACTCCTCCAGAAGCTGCTCCGGCGCTACTGCCTTTGACACGAGACCCAGGTCTGCCGCCTCCTGTGCACTGACATCACGACCGGTCAGCATAATCTCGAAGGCGCGGCTGGTGCCGATAGCACGTGGCAATAAATAGCTGAGGCCTAGTTCCGCCGAGGTCAGTCCGTTATTAATTCCTGCGGGGCGGAAGTAGGCCTTTTCCGAGGCCACGCGGATGTCCGTCGCCATGGCCAGGCAGAAACCGCCGCCAATCGCCGGGCCGTTGATCGCACCTATCACCGGCTGGTGCATGTCGTGAATTGTCTTGATCACGTCATCCAGTATTTTCATGGCCCTGCGGGCGATGCCGGGCACGGTAAGCCCGTTGAAAATATCCAGCCAACCAGGGTCCTCCAGGTCAGCACCGGCACAGAACCCCTCTCCCGCACCGGTAACGATCACCACACGCACGTCGTTATCAAAACTGACTTTCTCCAACGCCTCCTTGAAAGGCACCATAACGTCAAAAGCCATGGCGTTCATCCGTTCCGGACGATTAAGGGTAATCAGGCAAACACCCGGGCGCGGGCTTTCAACAGTAACAAATGACATAGCGGGGGTCCTCGACGGTAAACCTCAAGTCTAGGATGCTAACCGCCAATGGAACATGGCTCAATCGGCCACGCTGACTCGCAGGCAACGCACATCCTGGCAGCGGGAACAACGCCCTTCTGCTGACATTTCCCCGGCTCAGCCGGACGCATTTTCGGGACTCTCCTGCTTTCCTTCTGCATAGGAGAGCAGCTCGCTGGCTATGCGTTGATTGGGAATAATGACGTTCTCCAGTTGCAACTGCTCACAGATAGGCAGCAGCTGAGGATCCTCCAGGCGCAACACAACCCTGTCAAAATCCATCGATTTGGCAACCACTGCAGCCAGCACATTCGATGTATCATCATCGGACAGGCATATCAGCAAGTCTGTGTTAGCGGGATCGACGTCCTCCAGCACACTGGGCTTGGCGCCATCGCCACAATAAAAACTGCAATCGTAGTCCTGATCCAGCTCTTCAATAACCGACTGCTCTTTCTCGATCAGCACTACCTCGTGCCCGTCCTCGAGAAAGCTCACCACCGTCGCCAGGGCAAGACGGCTGGCACCAATTAAAACAACTCTCATTTTTTTCTCCCTGCCGGACCACGCCGACGACCCACCCAAGTTCGCGGCGCCAGCAAAACCAGCACGGCGATAATTTCCAGCCTGCCCAGGATCATATTCCCGCACAGCAATACCTTCAGTTCTGTCGGCAATTCCTCACTGGTGATTCCCGAAGACAATCCAACCGTCGCCAGGGCGGATGTCACCTCAAACAACGACGCCAAAGGCGGATAGCCATAAACCAGAAAAACCAGCCAGGAAGACAGCAGAGCTGCCATAAACCAGAATACAAGAGTCAGCGCTTCCTGCATTTTGGCACTGTCCTCCCCATTCTCCCCGCGCACGTATACATGGTCGGGCAAACCGATACGCAGCATTGACATTTTGGCTCCCCTTAGCACCAACAGCGCCCGGTCCACCTTGACACCGCCTGAGGTTGACCCTGCCCCACCGCCAACAGCCATCAACAGGCAAAGCACCACGATGACAGATCCCGGAAGCTTGCCGATATCTATCGTACTGAAGCCAGCCGTCGTTTGCGCCGAAACAACGAGCGTCAAGACATCGCGCCCTGCCAGAGAGCTCCCCTCCAGCCACAAGAGCAACGACACAGCACACACGCCCACAACCAGCAAACTCAGGAGCGCATATAACTGGTTGTCGAGTAGACCGCCGCGGCCGGCAGAAAAAATGGAACGATAGTAAAGGTGAAATGAAACCGCTCCCGCTATGCACAGCAGGTTGATCATCACCAGGTGAGGGTTACTTATCGATGCCAGGCTGTCCGGGTAATTCGCAAAGCCTCCGGTAGACAGTGCTGTCATACAGTGAATAATCGCATCTCGCGCACTGGCACCGCTGATATACAGTGCGCAAATACCAATGGCGGTGATCAACAAGTAAATCAACACCACCCGCTTTGCATGCGCTCGCGTGCCACCCACTACATCGTCCATCTCGCGGTCGCTGAAGCCCATTGACTTGGCGATAACGCCGGGCCTCACAAATATCGCCAGCGCCAGCACAACTACGCCGATACCGCCCACCCATTGTATCCAGGCGCGCCCAAACAGAAACGCGGTGGAAGCCTGCTCCAGGGACAATGTCGATAAACCGGTGGTTGTGACACCTGAGACAGACTCAAACCAGGCATCTATGAATGGTATACCGTAGGCCATCATGGGCAGGCAGAGGAGCAGGGAGGACGAGATAAAGAGCAAGGCCACCATACACAGGGCTTCATTCTTCTGAACCCGATCCGGGCTCGGCAGTATTCTTCCTGCCAGCCACAGCAGGGTAGCAGCAGCGACAACCTTGAGGTAGACCGGTCCGGCCACAGAGCCCATAGACAGCGCTACCGTAGCCGGCACAAGGGTTAATAGTGCGAGCACGCCATACATGTCCGCCAGGAGACGCCCCACAACCGCGGGGCGAACAGCAAACTGCATGGTGAGATACTTGCTGGCCATTGCTGGCTCAGCAGCCAGCGGCTTCAGCTGCCGCCTTTTCCATGGGCTCAGGCGGCCCTGCTACGCGGCCCCATAAAGAACCACAAAATCACACCGATAACCGGCAACAGCAGAATCAACACGATCCACAGTAACTTGGAACCCGTGCTCGCCGACGCGCCGAGGGTGTTTATGATCGCCCAGATATCCAGAATCAATATCAACAGCCCTACAATACCTGTCACTTCTATACCCATTTTCCTTACTCCTTTATCAATGAAGTGTTATGAACACTCTTTGGATTCCACTGATTCCCTGGATGGAGGAATCGGCGGTGCGTTGCCCTCTTTATCAACACCAAAATAAATCGTCTGGTGAGGGAAGGGTATCTCAATGTCACGGGCGTCAAAGGCCAGCTTGATTCTCCGATTAAACTCGCGACCCACGCGCCACTTTTCTCGCGCCTGTGTCTTGGTGCGTGCCTTGACTATCACCGCGCTATCAGCGAAGGCGTCAACACCCAGCACCTCAAGCGGCTCGAGGATCGCATCGCCAAATTCCTCGCTGGCACGCAACTCCTCGTCAACAGAAAGCAGACACTCTATCACTTCGTCCGTGCTCTCCCGGTAAGCAACGCCCACCTCAAGCATGTAGTAACTGAAATCCTTGGTCAGGTTATCGACAATATCGATAGCGCTGAAAGGAATGGTATGTACAGTGCCCTCAAGCGAGCGCAGTTCCAGTTTGCGCATTGATATATGGGTTACGAACCCGGTGCGCCCCGCTACCGTCACCACATCTCCCATCTGTAGCAGATCTTCGATAATAATCGTGAACCCTGTGAGAAAATCCTTTACCAGTGTCTGGGCGCCGAAACCGATAGCTATACCCAGCACGCCGGCGCCTGCCAGCAGCGGCATCACGTCTATCCCGATCTCCGAGAGAATGACCAGAGATGACAACAGCACCAGAATAAACGTCAGTACATTGCGCGCTACCGGCAACAACGTCGCCGCCCGGTTGCTGCTCAGCCCCCCGCTGTTCTCAGCCAGCGCTTCTATAACCGCGTTGATGAATTCCCATATCAGCAAGAACAATAGTGCCACCAGCAATACCGCGACGGTGGTCTGAATCACCAGCACTATCGCCTGGTGTATCGACTGCCCCGGTGCCTGGTTGAAAACCACCACTATGAGCGCATACAACCAGATCATTACGGCCACAACCGAACCCGCATGACGCTGCCAGCTAAACACAGAAGAGAAGCGATCATGGCCCAGCTTCAACCGGTTTCGCAGGCCGTGCAACTGGCGATCGAATAAACGTGAGAGCCAACGGTTAAGTAAAAACAGTACGATAAAGATAGCACTTATCAGAACAAGCGCTACAAGTTTACCGACGCTGCCCGCCTTGAGATCAGAACTCGACAGCAGAGACACATAATCCTTGAGAAACTCCCCAACGCGTTGATCCAGCTGCAGCACCTCACTGATCTCCAGTGGATCTGCTGGCGTATCCTCTGCACTTCCCTCCTGAAGTGCGTCCAGCTTCTCAATGAACGCTTCCCTACGCTGCGGATCTTCCAGCACTTCGATAAGTTCCTCGACGTGCTGAGCCGATTCGCCGGTTTGATCTGTAATCGACTGCCCGCTTACCTGTGCCTTCACCGGAAGCGCAAAAGCGAACACCATTGACAGCAGAGAGAGCAGAAGCGCCTGAAGCAGGCTCATGTGCTGCTCCCGCCTTCTACGCTTGGTAACACTGGGCTGACCTGTATTCATACACACATCCTGAAGACGTTAGTGAGCTGGACTGGCGAGACCACGCCGAACCTGAAACAGGCGGTCTGCTTATCCATCAACGACACCCTGCTGGCTACCCGTTTGTCGCGATACTTATCCATCGCTTCATTGAACACATCCAACACGTTCATGGAAGTCTCGTAACTGTCCGACCCGCTTTTTGCCTTGCTCATTGCACACTCCGTTACAGCGCATCAAGGAATTGATCTAACGCAGCCGATACGCCGCTCGCAACAGTGCGCTGCAATACGCGTGCCAGAGGTTCAGCCAGTCAATACGGGCCTGCGTGATGCCGTCTTGCAGACGGGACGGTAATTCTTACAGAGCGACCGGTAAATGTTGCAGACAGAGTAGATAGAAAACTCCGTGGCACGTGCGTGCAGACCCGAAAAGGGTGGCACGCATACTGCTTCTACTTTTGCGAATTCTTTCACGCCGGTTCGTAAATGAGGCAATGACAGTGATCAAGTACAAACACCAGGCGCAGAACAACGCGGTTTCGCTGGCGACGTTTTCCAGGAGGTGGGAGATGCTGGGCATGCATGGGCAACAACTGGGCGAGGTGGGCGCTTGCGGGATCGATCTGTTGAGCGGGCAGGTGCTTTATCTGGTACTGGATACACCGTGGCAGGAGCTAACCATACCCTGGCAGAATGTTTCGGTAGACACCGCAGCGGGCACTTTTCAACTTCGCTCTGCCCCACCCTAGCCCTGCATTTGCGGTCACGTCTCTACAGAATAAGACTTCAGGCGGTTGTAAAGCGTCTTTACACTGATCCCGAGCATATCAGCCGCGGCAGCTTTATCGTCTCCAGTGTGCGCCAGGGTCGCCAGAATCAACTTCCGCTCCATTTCCGCGATGCTGGTGCCCGGCGCGATGGTGAGACCATCGTCCGCCGACACCAGACCCCGCGTCTGTTCATCGATAGCGTGCACGAGTTCTGTGTCGATG
>JAUIIQ010000176.1 GCA_030431585.1 Gammaproteobacteria bacterium
CTGAAAAACCAGCAGGACAGACAGCGCTCCCAGGTTAGCCACCAGCAACACATGGCGCGCATGGGCTCCATCCGTTCGGCAGGCAACGCGGCCGCACAAACGGGCAAGATCTACAGCGAGATATCCGACATAAACCACCAGGGCTACATGAATCGGGACAGCATGAACAGCGCCGGGCACCAGCGCACCATTAACGCCATTGGCGATCGTACCGTGATTGCCAACCCGGACAGTGGCCAGCGTTATAATGTGCAGAGTGGCAGCAACCAGTACTGGGTGAACCCCAACGAAGAGTATATCGGTAGCGACAACCCCAACTATGACCCCCGCCTGGACCCCTACACGAATAACCAGGACTGGGTGGAATACCAGGAAGTCCAGTAGCAGCAAGCCAGGACCGCGCCGCTTCAGGCAGCAAAGGAGAGTTCACCAGGTGACAACATTAGACACAGGAGGGTTCAGCCACAAGGGAGCGCGTCCTCACAACGAAGACGCGCTCCTGCTGTGTGACGACCTGGGCCTCTATGCCGTTGCAGACGGTGTTGGCGGGGTAAAGGGAGGAGAAGTGGCCAGCAGCATCGTCTGCGCGACACTCGAAGCAGGCTTGCGCGCCGGACACTCGCTAACCGTAGCCATGGACCAGGCACATGCGGATATTCTGGGCGCTGCCAGCCGAGGGGAAGGCGTCCCGGGCTCCGCGTCCACCGCTGTTGCCGTCACCTTGAAGGGTTCGCAACTGGAGCTTGCCTGGGTGGGCGACAGCCGCGCTTATCTCTGGGATGGACAACTGCAACTATTGAGCAAAGACCATTCCCTGGTCCAGTCGCTGGTGGATACGGCGCAGCTGGACTTTGCCGAAATGGAACAACACCCGCAAAAGAACATCATCAGCCAGGCCCTCGGCAGCCGCAACGGAGCGCCGGTGACCGCCAGTAAACAAGGCCTGCTGCGCACTCCATGCGTGATCATGCTGTGCAGCGACGGGGTGAGCGGAGAGCTGAGTGAAGAGATGCTGATCAACACCCTCTCCTCCGACAACAGCGCCCAGCATTGCGCCCGCACTCTGGTCGAGGCAGCCGTCAACGGCGGCGGACAGGACAATGCGAGCTGCATCGTGATACGCGTGCCCAGGCTGGACGCGTCGGCAGCGGACGAATCCAGGCTGGCTTTCATGCGCTTCGGGCCAGACAAGCGATGGCACCTTGCGGACGCCCCGGCGACAGAGGACACCCGCGTCAATCCGTCGCTGCAGGAAGGCGATCAAACACTTGCCATTGCCGCCACCGCCAGTGACTCAGCGCCCAGTGGCGCGCGCACCATGTTCCGAGTCGCTCTGGGGTTTATCGCGTTGGCGGCAATGGCCTATGCTGTAGAACAGACTGTAACCTGGTCTTCCCTACTGGAACTGCTGCGGCGGGGCCAGGGGTGAATCAGCATCAAGCCTGCATGACAATTCGCCAGAGCAATATCGATTAATCAAACGGCCAGTGGAAGAAGACCGCAACATGAAAACCATCATCTTGCAGGTCATTGTCTTCGGGCTTGGTGACGTCGTCATCATCTATGCGCTCACCATAGTAAAGGCTGGCATTGATATACTCGCGAGGCTGCCAACGAATGCCGAGGCCAACGCTGCTGAGCTCGGCAGCCTTGCTGGTGGACAGGTTGCTGTCTTCATCCCAGCTCCGCCCATAATCGATAAACGGTATGGCGGTTAGATTCCAGCGGCTGTAGCCCGCCTCGTTGACAAAAATGGGGACGCGCCACTCCAGGGAAGCGGTGAGTCCGTTGTCCCTCACCAACTGGTTTTCCCTGAAACCGCGCACAGAGTAGACACCGCCCACTGCCATTTTCTCTACCGACAACAGAGGATCAAAGGCCTCCTGCCAGACGCTGCTGAAGACCAACTGGCTGTTGCGAAAGGGAAGGCGTCGCGCATATTGCAGCTGAGTCAACAGCACGGTGAAATCGCTCTCGGGAATTTCGGCACCGGTATCAAACTGTTCCTCTGGTGCACCGCTGGGAATCATGGTCGCGCCAAACGCATCGAGTCCGTAGCGCAACGTAGCGCGCATGGCCAACACCTGATACTCGCCACGCTCTATCCACTCGCCACTGATACTGGCATTGGTCGCAGCGATCTCACCGTTGCGGGCGCCCAGAGAAAACGAGAAGGGCTTTCCCAACAGCGACGTGTCTGTTTCGCTATGGTTCAGGCCGGCCGTGACGGTGACATACCTGTCCAGGCTGTCGATCAAAGGGTGACTCACTGAAACCGCCCAGGACTCGGTGTCACTTTCAATATCCAGGTCGTCAAACGGCGCTTCGATCACTTCCGATTGGCCACGCTGGTATTCCAGTTTTATACGGGTGTCGTAGCTGTTTACCGGAAGCTGATAGGAGATATAGGCATCCTGAAGGCCTTCACTGGCACTGACGGCAAGCGCCAGGCGATCGGCACGCCGGGTGAGATTCAGGTGCTCCAGTGTAAGCAGTGCACGCTCCGCACCGACACTGGGAGATCGATAGTTGTCCAGCGACAAGCCCAGGCGCAAGGGCTGTTCTTCCTGCACACGCAGCCTCAGGTCGGCAACGCCCGGCGTGAGGCCGGGCACCAGCACCCCGTTGACCTGGCGTATCAGAGGGTTCAGCTCCAGCATACGCAGACTGTCCTGCAGATCATTCAAATTCAGCGGCTTGTCAATGTTGCGCCGCAGTCGGGTCTCTACATAGGGACGGGACAGGCGCTCGTTTTCGAGTATCTGCACTTCCTGCAGTTCGCCTTCAATCGCACGCAGCGTCAATACACCCGGGGAGGGTTCGCCATCCGGTAGCACCACTCCCGAGTTGACATAGCCATTATTGAAGTACAACAGCGACAGGCGACGAAGCAACTCCTGAAGATTTTCCGGCGACAGATCACGGTTTTCAAAGGGAGCCACTACGGCCGATATGTCCTCTGCGGAAAACACCGAACTGCCATCCACCACGATGTCAGTCACGGCAAGTGACGTCGACAGCACATTGGCTCTCTCCTCGCCCTGTGTCATGTCTGGCGGCGGCAACACCTGCGGCGCGGGGGTGCTGGAATCAGGCTGCAGATCCAGGTCAAAGCTGGGCTCGTCGAACCCGTCCAGGCCGCCCGAGAAGCCGCGTTCAATGTTTTGCCCCAGGCCAGAGGCTACACCGGCGTTCTGTGCCATGGCCTGCATGCCAAAACACACACAGCCACTCAACAGAGCCAGTCGCACCACTCTCACCAATTCGCGCTGCCCGCGTCCCACCCCAAAGACTAATTGCATTTAGAACCCCGATTTTCTGTCAACGCATACTGTATCGCCGCGTCGCTTGTGTTATTCCAGTTCAACAGCGTCTCATCCTGATCGGTATCACTGAGCAGAAATGGGCTGGCCAGATAGTCATCAAATGTCTCGGGGACAACACTGTGCCCGGTAATGACCAGACTGCTGCCACCGGCCGTGTTTGCGGCGCAGCGATCCTGTATGAGGTTGGTTGCATCGAGAATGGCGACATCCAGTTCGGTGACTGCCGCGCTGATATCCTGCTCCGGCGAGTTAATTTCCAGGCTGCCCTCCTCGCCCAGCGTTGACGTCACCTGGAATACGGAGCGCGCATCACGCAGGAAGGAGTCGGCGTTGATATTGATCCGGCCACCATTGCCCGCATTCGCACTCGCAGTCAGGCCACTGCTGCGCACCAGCACCAGGTCAGCGGGCGCGGAGGGATCTCCCAGGGTGATCGAACCGCCATTACCGTCAGCATCGGACGACTCGGAACTGGCTGTGATGAACACGATGCCGCCGGCAGAGAGGTCACTGTCGAGCTGGATATCTCTCCCATAAATATTGATGTCACCACCACCCGCATTCTCTGAGGTGCCTTCAATACGCGCCTGCGTCAACCTGACCTGCGGTGCTGACAACAGAATCGTCCCGGCATTGCCGCTGCCCACCGCAGAGGTCTGCACAAAGCCGCCGCCGCTGAATCGCAGGGTGTCATCGGCAATAATGCTGACATCACCGGCGTCGCTAGCGCCCTGAGAATTGGTGAGCAGCTCTGTATCGGCGCCTGTCAGTTCGACTGTCCCGCCACTGGACACCAGGATGCTGCCACTGGCGCCGTCCCCGGTGCTGGCCGACTGCACCGACACATTGTCCAGCTGCAGCGTCGAGCCGGCATTCAGGCGCACTTGCCCTGCCGGTGCCAGGCCGCCGGTGCTGCTTTGCAGGAAGCTGCTGCTTACCTGCAGGTCACTACCCGCAGCAACGGTTATCTGCGCTGGGGCATCATTGATATCACTGGCCCCTGTCGCCGTACTGAACGTAGACCGATCTATATCGATGGCTTCACCCGTCGCCCTGATCACACCGGCTGCCCCCTGGGCGGCGGCAATACTGCCCACCTCAAGGCCGCTGACTGACAACGCGTTCTGCGCCAGTAACTCAACCCGACCAGCATCGCCTGACCCCAGGGAAGATGAAGACAGGGTGGTAGGTTCAGGCGAGGAAATACTGATATCAGCCCCCTGCAGCACTACACCTCCTGCCATGCCGACACCCACTGTCGAACTGGTGATGGAGTGTTCACCGCTTACCGTCAAGGCCTCCGTCGCCTCAATGAGCACCGTGGCTCCGCTGCCGGCGCTGGCCGTAAAGCTGGATATAGTGCTGGCGTTGTCAGCTCCCCCTGCCTGCTCCAGCTGCACATTGCGGCCGCTAAGCGTGATATCACCACCCGAGCCCTGCCTGCTGCCGTCACCGAGTGCGTCGCTGCTGATATCGAACTGTCCACGCAGCGAAAGGTCGCCCGCCGCGGCGATGACGATCTCTCCGCCATCGAGATCACCACCCGTCCCGGTACTGAGCACGGCCCGCTCAGCATTGGAGCTCAAAGCGATATCACCCTCTGAAAACAGGGCAATAGAGGCACCTACGCCCTGCGGATTGAACGCACCCAGCAGCGATGTGTTGTGCAGGCTCAGGCCGCCGGCTCCGGCCTGAAGGCTGATCAAGCCAGGGCCGCTGAAGTTCGAGCCGTTGGAGAAAACGTCCGCATATTCGGCGCTGATGCGATCACCGAACAGAATAATGTCGCCGGCATCACCGAAACCATCGGTGATACTGGCGATAAACGCACGGTTGCCGGAATCCCCTATCAAGGACAGCTCTCCCGCCACCAGCAAGACCACGTCGCCGGCGTTACTCAGTCCGGTGCCTGTCGTCTGAATACGACCCTGCTGCAGCAAAAATTCCGACATCGGTAGCGAGGCGCTGCCGCCAAAGATGATGTTACCGGTATTCCCGGTGGGTTCACCGAGGTCCAGCACCCTGCTGGACACCAGCCCGCCCGTCTGCTGGTAGCTGCTGCTGTCGATTCGGATATCACCTGCGTCAGCCGCCACGGCGGTGGTGGTTTGCAACACGCTACCGAGCAGCCATGTGTTGGAGAGCGAGCGCAGGGAGATCTCTGTTGGCTGCAGCACGGCAAAGGTATTTATGAACGAGTTCTGAATCAGCAGCTGATCGGACAGAACAGAAAATCGTGACGAAGGCACCGCCGCGTTATCGGAAAACAGCAGATTGCTGTTCTGTATCAACACACCTGCCAGCGACGCGTCTGCGGCTGAGCTCAAGGTGTTGCCCGATTCCACATCGACAGCAATGACACCACCCGGAGCCAGTGCCCCAAGGCTGAGGTTAAAGGCCTGGTACTGACTGCTGTCAGCTGGCGCCAGCACCGCGAACGGATCGACAGGCGTGGCAATGTCGCCCGCTATAGTAACACCGGCAAAGTCGGGATCAGTGCTGCTGCCGACCAGCGTCATATTCGACAGTAGCAGCGGCGAATTGGCATTGTCGGCATCAGCCACGGCCAGCACTATTCCCCGCGGTGTCACATTGGAGGGCAGCGCCTGCTTGTCGAGAAAACCAAAGGCCGTGGGATTGGCAATAGACAATTGCGGGCTGATAGCGGTTTCGTGCGTGAAGAAGTCATCGCCATTGGCAAAGCCCAGCCGGTTTGCGGTGGAGAACACAAAGGAGCTCTGCGGGTCGAAGGAGGCCCCGTCACCAATGAAAATGCCGTTGGGGTTGAGCAACCACAGTGCAGCGGAGGTCGGCGACAGAATGTTCCCGGAGGCACGCCTGACCTGCATGTTGCCGTATATTTCCGTGGCCTGGTTACCGGTTACCCGCGCAATGATATGCGCGATGTTTGCCGAGCTATGGCTGAACGTCGCCTGCTCGCCAGACGCCACTCCAAAGCTGCTGAAACTGTGGAACAGGTTGTTGCCAGCCACTTCCCCGTCAGCCTGCCCTATTTCAAAGCTGCCTGATCTCTCGGTGCCCGGTGCGTTGTCGCCGATGGTGCCGTCAAACACTGCGGCGCCAAACGCACTCGTCATACCCAACAGCGGGCCGGCGACTAGAGCGGCCAGCAAGGTCCATCGTTTCATCACTCTGCCTGTTTCTGGTTTGGTCATAATCAAAGGTCTCTGCCTTGCCGCGCACGTCTTCATAGCCAGTTCCCTATCAGCAGGAAGGGAGCCCATTTACTGGGGTGATCATGGGCCGGGTCGTTGATCAACTTCACCTGCGCCTTGCGCAGGCCCTGCGCCTTGGACAGATTGCCCAGCTCAAGTTGCGCATAGAACTCGCTCACCACTTCCAGCGTTGCCTTGTCGTCAACTTCCCACAACGTGGCCAGGGCGCTTCTCGCCCCGGCTTTGAGCGCAACGCCCGCCAGGCCCAGCGCGGCTCGATCATCGCCCGCTGCGGTCTCGCAGGCGCTCAACACCAGAAGCTCCAGCGTGCCACTACCAGCGGCCCTGGTTTGAATTGTCTGCCCAAGATCAGTGATCAACAGTTTGTCGTCATAGGTCAGTAAAAAGGAATCGTCGTAGCTACTGCCGAACTGCCCGTGCGTGGCAAAGTGCACCACGCTATAACCACCTCCGGAGAGCTCCGCCTTTACCCGGGACAGGGTAAACGCCTGGTTCTGCAACACGTTGGCCGACAGCCTTTCACGCAGTGTCACCAGCTCTCTATCCACACTGGGTAATGCGGCAAAACCCTGTACCGATTCCGACAGCCCTCCTGCGAGCGCGCTGTAGGATGCCCCGGCAAAGGGTTTCGGATCCAGCAAGGTAAGACCGGGGGTAGTCGCCA
>JAUIIQ010000177.1 GCA_030431585.1 Gammaproteobacteria bacterium
ACATCAAATAACGGATGCGGTACGATATGAATGTGCAGGTACAGGTCACCTGCCGGTGCGTCCCCATAGCCGGGCCTGCCCTGGCCCTTCAGCCGAATTCTTTCACCATCCATCACACCTTGCGGTATTTTTACTTTCAGGTGCTTCCTGGTTGCTGCCGCCTGTGAGTAGGCATCCGCCGGCATCATAAACTCAACGGTCTTCTCATTTTCTGTAAGCGTTTCTTCCAGAAAAACCGGCAACTCAATTTCTACATCCTGTCCCCTGACGCCGCGCCCTGATTGTTCGAACCCGGCTCCGCCATAGGACTGCCCCCGCCCGCCGAAGATTGAGTTGAAGAAATCGGAGAAGTCGGCGTCGGCTTGCGTGCCACCCTGGAACCCCGCGCCCCTGGATGATTTCCAGCCCGGCGGTGGCTGGAAGTCATGATGCGATTGCGAGCCATATTTGCGCAGCTCATCAAACTCAGCCCGGGTCTGCTCATCCTTGAGCACCTGGTAGGCTTCCGCGACTTCCTTAAACTTCGCCTCTGCGCCCTCATCCGGATTCATATCCGGGTGGTACTTGCGGGCCAGCTTTCGGTACGCCGCTTTTATTGCCTTGGCATCGGCATCGGGTTCTACGCCAAGAATCTGGTAATAATCTTTAAATTCCATAGATTAACCTGTACGCCAAAACGACATAACAGCCCTGTATTCAGGGCATCACCAGCAAATCGCACTCCAACTGATCCAGCACTTTTTCTGCAGCGTTGCTCTTCACCATGGCCGAAAGGCCGGAGCGCGCGGATGTACCCATAACCACCATCCCTGCCTCTATTTCGCCAGCCGTTGTAATGATCGCATCATCCACTTCACCCATCACCAGGTGTACGCGCTCTCCCGGCACACCACAGGCGCGGATCAGCGACCCGCGGTCAGGTCGACTGGCGAGATCCTTATAGGCGCTCAGATAATGCACCTGCGTATCGGTCTGGTCGAAAAATTCGCGGCACATATCCAGAATTTTCTGGTTGAGAGTGCGATAGGCTTCCTGGTCACCGCGTGTATCCAGCGCTGCCAGAATGGTCTTTGCGGTATTGCTTCCGTCCCCTTTCACCAGCAGAACAGGGCAACTGCACTCACGAATGAGGGTCCAGTCAGAGGTCCGCTTCAGCCGCCGCTGCGCGCTGGAGTGTTTGCGGGATGACTTCACCACGCCATCAACCGAGTGGCGTTCGGAGGCGTTTACCACCGCCTTGTACCAGTCGCTGCCCCATTCAACCTCTACTGCTACCGGTATGCCTTTCTCCTGCAGAAACGCCACGGCACCCTTCACCACCTGCTCCTGCGCTGAAATGCGCTTCTGTATCTCCGCGGCCTGGTCATCACCGCGCGGCAGATCGTCATAAATACAGCAGAAAACCTGCAGGTCTACTGCTGTATTTTCAGCGATGTCGACCATCCTCGCCAGAGCGGGTTGCGCTTCCTGAGTGGGGTCATAGACCACCAGATATTTTGTAGTACTCATGCGATACCTCAACTGTTGCAAATGATTGATATCTGCACATTATCGCGAATTTCAAGGGGTCTATTCCATGATCTACATCCTGTTTTAGAGCGGAAGCTGCAGGAACCAGAGGTGGTGGACCTTTGGAGCGAAACAAAAAAAACCCGCTGTCACCAGCGGGGTTTTGATGTATTGAGCTGTCAGCTAACCAGGGATCAGAAGAAGTTGTAGGTGATCTCCAGGCCATACCGCAGGCCCGCTGACAGGGGCGAGAAGGTACCGCCAGTGGGGAAGCCGCCTATATCATCCGGTAACTGGGTATCACCCCCGTGGTTGGCCTCATCCAGCAGGTTGCGGCCGTACAGCGAGAATATCCAGTGGCCGTCGTTGCTGCTGAAGTCCAGGCCTGCATCGACAAGGGTGAGATCGTCAATAAAGCCCAGGTTGTTATCGGTATAGGCCATGTCATCACGGTACGAGTAGGTGAGTCGTGATGTCATATAACCCCATGAGCCAATATCCAGGTCGTGAACCAGGCCGAGGCTGTAGGTCAACTCCGGTGCCCTGGGGATATCCAGTCCTTCGTCAACACCGTTAATCACGCCGTCACCGTTCAGGTCGAAGCGAACCGTATCGTACTCAGCTTTGATATAGCCAAGCGAGGCGATCATCAGGAGGTCATCAGTGAGGGCGAACGTACCGTCTAACTCGACACCTGAAATAGTCGTGTCGGCGGTGTTGCGCACCAGCTGAATCGTACCGATCGGGCCTGGCAGGTTGATCTCACGTTGCTGATCATCAATGGTGGTGTAGAACACGGCGGCGTTGAGGCGACCCCAGTCGTGGGTCGACTTGTAGCCGATTTCGAAGTTATTCACTTCCTCCTCATCGAAAGGCCCGGGAGTGTCTCGCGGGTCAAAGGAGGTATTACGCATGTTGTAACCGCCGGAACGATAACCCACTGTCCAGTGACCGTAAAGGCGCGACGCGTCATTGATATTGTAGGTTGCACCCAATTTAGGTGCCCAGTTGTCCCAGCTTTCGTCATCAACAAAGTCGAAGTTACAGGAAGGCCCGGTGACAACATTACATACCGTGCCAATATCTGCACTCAGGGAAGCCAGTTCCACTTCCTTGTCCTCAGTGCTGTAGTTGATGCCAGCGGTGAGAGTCCAGGCATCCGACAGGTCGTAGTCAATCTGGGCAAATACAGAGTAACTCTCCGTATCAAACAGGCCACCTCCGTCGAACTGGGCCGCGGGCGCAACTCCCCCGGTAGCGACACCCACCAGTTCACGACGCTCGTGATAGTTGATGTCGTTATCGAAGTAAAACACACCGGCAGTGATATTGGCTTTGTCGCCAAACAGGCCGTTATAGCGCAACTCGAAGGTGGTCTGCTCGGCTTCCAGCCATGCCGGGGCGTGGAATATCCACACGGGCTGGGCATCGATGTCGCTAAGTGAATCGCCCTCATAATCACGCCAGCCGTAGATAGCAGTGATGGTACCGTCGCCCAGAGAAACATCCTGGTTCAGGGTCAGGGTCAGGAAGTTGGTTTCGGTCTCCTGGTAACCCTCTTCGTCTATGGAAAAGTCGAAGGAGTCGCGATCGAAGTTGACGGACGCGCCGGGTACGCCAGAACCATTGGTATGGGTCTGGGAAGCGGGGCCCTGGCCGTCGGTGTCATTGTATTCGTAAACCAGCGTCAAGTCGGTGCTGTCCCCGGGAGTCCAGGTCAGGGTGCCGCGTGCCATGCGCTGTTCAATCTCACCAAAGTCCTCGCCGTTGAACTGGTTTTCCCACTTGCCCTCATCGTCGTTGTAGTACACCACCAAACGACCGCCGAAAGTATCGGTGATGGGGCCACCTACTGAGCCCATATAGTAGGCATTGAGGCCACCGTCCTTGCCGGTATCCAGAGCGTAGCGCAGGGTCGCGTCCAGCTCTTCACCCGGCTTCTTGGTGTTCATCAGAATGGCACCGCCAGTGACGTTGCGGCCAAACAGGGTGCCCTGTGGGCCGCGCAGCACTTCAATCGACTCCAGGTCGAACAGGTCAAACACCACACCGTTGTTTACACCCAGGTACACGCCGTTTACAAATACACCCACGGTCGGGTCGATACCCGGAATGGAACTGTTGATACCAATACCACGAATAGAGAAGTTAGCGGTACCACGTGTGGTACCCACGTCCTCCAGAGAGACATTGGGCATACCGACTTTAAGGCTGGTGAGATCGCGCACTTTCAGTGCGTCAATCTGGTCACTGTTAAATGCAGTCACCGAGAGCGGCACATCCTGAGCCCCCTCTTCGCGCTTGCGCGCGGTTACCATCACTTCTTCCAGCAACGCGGAACTGCCGCGCGCGCCGCTTTCCTGTGCTGCAACGTTCGTGCCCGATGCCATCAGACCAATGGCCAGCGCTACTGAGCCAGTCATCGTCAATACACGGAACGGATTTTGGGTGGAGACGGGTAATCTATTCATATACAACTCTCGCATCTATTATAAATATTATGGCTTGCGAATCTGCCGGCGTACCCACATTGACCGCAGGGTTACGCTTTGCAATGTCGCCCACTTAGACTGAATAATTGGCGGGGTTTTTTCAAGACTATTCAGCGTTAGATGTTGTGAATAGTTGGCCTAATGCAGCAGCAAGGGCATTAGCGGCAGTCACCGGCGGTGAATCACAAGGGGGCGCGAAAGACAGGCCGCGCCGTCCCGGCTGATCCTCCTGTCCGCCTGCTTCGCTTGGCTGGCCACACGCTCTATACTTCGCATCTCCAACAACACGCTCCCCAAGGACCAGAATGACCACAATAGGCACACCGTTCACACCCACCGCAATCCGGGTAATGCTCCTGGGCTCAGGCGAACTCGGCAAGGAAGTGGTGATAGAGCTTCAGCGCTACGGGGTGGAAGTTATTGCAGTAGACCGCTACCCCAATGCGCCCGCTATGCAGGTGGCGGACCGCAACCACACTTTGGATATGCTTGACGGTAGTCCCCTGCGTGCTCTGGTGAAGCAAGAGCAGCCTCACCTTATCGTTCCGGAAATCGAAGCGATCGCGACAGATGAACTGGTCAGGCTGGAGCAGGAGGGCTTTACTGTTATCCCAACGGCACGCGCCGCGCAGCTGACGATGGACCGTGAAGGCATTCGCCGGCTGGCAGCTGAAGAGCTGGGGCTCGCCACGTCGCCGTACAAGTTCGCGGACACCTATGAGGAGTTCCTCGTCGCTGTTGATGAAGTGGGCGTTCCCTGCGTGGTGAAGCCTGTGATGAGTTCTTCGGGCAAGGGGCAAAGCACGATCAAAACCAACGACGACATTGAACAGGCCTGGCGTTACTCACAGGAAGGCGGGCGCACGGGAGAAGGCCGCATCATCGTTGAGGGTTTTGTAGACTTCGATTACGAGATCACCCTGCTGACCCTGCGCCACCGTGACGGAACCAGCTACTGCCAGCCTATCGGGCATATTCAGGTAGACGGCGACTACCGCGAATCGTGGCAGCCGCAGCCCATGAGCACACTGGCACTGGAACGCGCACAAGACATGGCAAGCAGGATCACCGACGCCCTGGGTGGCAGGGGCATCTTCGGTGTTGAGCTGTTCATCAAAGGCGACGAAGTGCTGTTCAGCGAAGTATCGCCACGGCCGCATGATACGGGCATGGTCACCATGATTTCACAGGACCTGCCACAGTTCTCACTGCATGCCCGGGCAATTCTGGGGTTGCCAGTGCCAGACATAAAGCAGCATGGGCCCTGCGCCTCAGCGGTCATCCTGGTAGAAGGTGAATCGTCGACCGTGTGTTTTGCGAACGTGGACGCTGCATTAAGCGAGCCCGAGACGCAACTACGCCTGTTTGGCAAACCCGGTGTCGCGGGGCGCAGAAGAATGGGCGTGGCTCTGGCCCGGGGTGAAAACATTGAACACGCTCGCAGCAAGGCTCGCCGGGCAGCCTCTGCAGTCACCATCAAGCTCTAGGAAATGGGCTGCGGCAGCCGATGCTGTGGCAGCCAAGCTGTGGCAGCCAAGCTGTTAAAGCCCCAGACTTGCCGAACACCTAGCGCGGCGTAACGCGTATCAGCTTTCCCTCGCTACCATCGGTCAAAATGTACAGGTGTCCATCCGCACCCATGCGTACATCACGGATGCGCGCATCGATCTCGGCGAACAGGGACTCCTGCCCCACTACCACGCCGTCCTCCAGGTCAACCCTGCGCACCTCCTTGTCAACAAGTGCGCCGATTAACAAATCGCCCTGCCATTGTGGAAAATGCTCGCCTGAATAGACCACCATACCCGAGGGCGCAATACTGGGCACCCAATGCAACAAGGGCTGTGTCATTCCCGGCGCTTCGGTGAAAGGAGACACGTAGGCCCCGCTATAATCCAGCCCGTAGGTCACGGCTGGCCAGCCATAGTTGCTGCCGGCTGAGACCACGTTCACCTCGTCGCCGCCGCGGGGGCCATGCTCGTGCATGTAAACGGTGCCACTGGCACTATCCAGCGCCAGACCCTGGGGGTTGCGGTGCCCGTAGGTCCAGACGCGGCGGCTGGCCTGGTCCGCAAACGGGTTGTCATCGGGCACGCTGCCATCATCATGGATGCGCAGTATCTTCCCCATCTCGTTTTCGCGGTCCTGTGACTGCTCACGGTAGTCGAAGCCTTCGCCAGTGGTGAGCAACAAAGAGCCATCGGGGAGAAACAGCATCTTGCCGCCATAGTGCTGCGGCGTATCCTTGAGCGGCGCTACCAGCAGTATCTGCTCAACGTTCTCAAGCTGCTGCTCTGCCAGGGTAGCCCGTATGATGGCCGTGCCGTTGGCGCCGGGTTCGCCATGGGCGTAAGAGAGGTACACCGTTTGGTTATTGCCGAAATCGGGATGTAACAGGATGTCGAAAAATCCACCCTGCCCGGCATAGTATGTCTCCGGTACACCGCGTATCTCGGTTGCAGCTGCGCCCTCATTGATGCGCAGCAGATTTCCGCCACGCAAGGTCACCAGAAAAGCTCCGTCCGGCAGTTGCGCCACAGACCAGGGCTCGCTCAGATCCTGGGCAACTGTGGTCAGCTCATAGTCGCCGGCAACAGCCCTGCCGATCATGCACCACAATGCAACGGCCGCAGCAATGCGCAGCAGCGCCCTGACTGGCAAGTCCTTCATCGGCTTTTCCTTCAGTGGTTTGTACGTCATTATAGACACAACTCAAAGCAGGGAAGTACCCCATGGTGCGTGCAATAAAGGCCTTCTTACCCGCGGTACTTGTCGCCTACCTTCTGGCCAGCGTTATTTTTACGCAAACAATACTGGCAACCGTTCACGGTTTTGGCCTGGATGTGTCGCTTGCACAGCGGCTAGCGGCAACCGGGCATGACATTCTGGGCATGGCATCAAGCTACCTGCCGTTGCTGCTGGTGGCTTTACTGATCGCCCTGCCGGTGGCGGCAGGCCTCACCCGGCTGCTCCCCACCAAACGGGGGCTACTCTTCACACTTGCGGGTTTCACCGCAGTGGTGACCTTGCATGTCACCCTGAAACTGGTACTGGGCGTTTCGGGTATTGCCGTCACGCGAACCGTTGCGGGGTTGGTGGGTCAGGGGTTGGCGGGGGCGCTGGGGGGTTATGTGTACCACTAC
>JAUIIQ010000178.1 GCA_030431585.1 Gammaproteobacteria bacterium
CTATCCCAACAAGTGCCCACACATCTGTCTTCGTCTTCTTGTTAAGCAACTCCCGAACCGCCAGGGCCGGGATCTCGCTTCGGGCTGTTCCCGAAACGTGGAGGCGCATTATACATTTGGCACTCCGAATGGCAACCGTTTGAAGTAAAAAAAGTTGCCGTATGCACCCTCAGTGATTGCGCCACTTGTTGACCTTAAGTTTCTGAAAAAACTGGGGTTTTCAAGGGCTTCGGCGAAGCACCAGAGGCGCCCGCTCAACCGAGGGAGGCGAACTATACGCAGCCGATTTTGGCAGCGCAAGCCCTTTTTGGAAATAATCTGAAAATGCCAATTTTTGCCGAAGCCAGTATGCGACTTTCGAAGATACCAAAGCAGGCAGTAATCCAGGACGGGGCCTGCGTCGGGCTATCAGCCAGAGGCCGGGCTGACCTCAAAAAGGTGATACTTCTTCTTACCCAGTTTGACCAGGTAAAAACGCCCGTGCAGCGCAAGTTCCGGGCTGAAACACGTGGCAACATCGGCATTGTTTTCCCAACCGATAGCACGCCCATTGATCGTTACGGCACTGCGGCCCAGGGCATCCTTCACCTGCTTACCAGATGAGGCCATGCCTGCATCCGTCAGCAACTGGGTGAGGGTCTCCGGAAACTCTTCACGGGAAATACTGCTAGCAGGCAGCCCATCTTGACGGAGCTGGCCAAGATCATTCTCATCCAGGCTTTCAATCGAGCCAAGGAACAGTGCTTCGGTTATACGCTGAGCTGCTGCAAGCCCGGCCTCTCCGTGCACCAGCCGCGTGACCTCTCGCGCCAACACTGCCTGCGCTTCCGGACGTCCCTGGTTTTCGGCGTCTGCTCGCTCGATCTCCTCGATTTCTGAGACATCCAGAAACGTGAAATACTTCAGGAAGCGATAGACATCGGCGTCTGCGCATCCAAGCCAAAACTGGTAGAAGGCATAAGGCGAAGTACGCTTGGGGTCCAGCCAGACAGTCCCGGACTCTGTCTTGCCAAACTTGGTGCCATCGGCTTTCGTTATAAGGGGCATGGTAAGACCGAACACCTGATTGCCATTGAGCCGCCGGGTCAGATCAATACCACCGGTGATATTACCCCACTGATCCGAGCCACCCAGCTGCAAAGTACAGTTGTAGCGCTTGTTCAGCTCGGCAAAATCAAATGACTGCAGAATCATATACGTAAACTCCGTATAGCTGATACCGCTACCCTCTCGCTCAATGCGCTGCTTTACGGACTCTTTCTGGATCATCGAATTTATAGAGAAATGCTTTCCCACGTCCCGTAAAAATGTGAGCACATCCATGCCAGCAATCCAGTCGAGGTTGTTCACCACCTCGGCACATGTCTCGCTGTCGTCGAAATCGATGAACTGGGCCACCTGATTGCGCAGCTTGTCCACCCAGCCAGCCACGACATCTGGCGTATTCAGCTGACGCTCCTGGGCTTTGAAGCTCGGATCGCCTATCAGGCCGGTGGCGCCCCCTACCAGGGCTATCGGCTTGTGGCCCGCCAACTGAAAACGGCGCAGCATCAGCAATGGCACCAGGGAGCCGATGTGAAGACTATCCGCAGTGGGATCGAAGCCGCAGTAAAGCGTGCGTGGGCCGCCATCAAGCCACGCGGGCAATTCATCCTCTCCGGCCACCTGGAATATCAATCCGCGGGCGCGGAGGTCATCGAGTAATGCACGGCTCATCAGGTGCTCTCTTGGAAATTACGGTTGGCTTGAAACGCGGGCGCCAACGATACAACACCCCCTTGCAAATGCAAGCTTACGGCACTTCTTGCCTATGGATGTTGTTGATTATTTTATATACTTGCAACTCGATATACCTGCGAAGACGAACCGTACATGCCAGCAGCGAACCGACCGCGAGGAGCCACCGCGATTCGCCAGGACCCACCTCCGTTAACAGGATTACGCCTGCCAGGCTTCCTGTTGCAACGCAGGGCCCTGAGCGCGGGCGTTCTCGTGGCTGGCTGCATAGCGATTATGGTCGGGCTAAGCAGCGACGAAACACCTGAGTCGCCGGAAACCAGGGTGGCGGCAGAGGAGGCCCTTTACGTCGCTCCCATAGCAGCCATAGCCGAAGTGGAGACGACAGATGACACCGCCAACAAGGTGGAGACTGCCCCGGCGCGGCCCGCCGAACTCCCCTGGCACGAAGAGAGAGTCCGCAGCGGAGACAACCTCTCGCTGATCTTCAAGCGCGCCGGTTTTGACGACGGGGACGTGCACCGCGTGGTCACTGAGTCCGCTGATGGCAAAGGGCTTGCCCGCATCTACCCCGGGCAGACGATTGCCTTCCAGAGCGACGAAACGGGACAGTTACGCGCGGTGAGGCACGTCAAGAACGCTCTCGAGACCATCGCCTACGTAGACGGCGAGACTGGTTTCAACAGCAGGTTACTTGCCCGCGAACCTGAGGTGAGACAGGCCAGTGCTACCGGCGTGATCACGTCCTCGCTGTTCCTCGCCGGACAGGAGGCAGGGCTGTCGCATACCACAATCATGGATATGGCTAATATTTTTGGTGGCGTCATCGATTTCGTCGGGGACCCTCGCAAAGGCGACACTATGCATGTGATTTTCGAGGAGCTGTACCTGGACGGCGAAAAACTCGGCGATGGCGAAATTATTGCCGCCTCCTACACCAATAAGGGCAAGACGCTGACTGCCTATCGCTATCGTGATGCACAGGGAGACACCGGTTACTTTAACGAAGACGGCGTTAGCATGCGCAAGGCATTCCTGCTCGCTCCTGTAGATTTCACGCGCATCAGCTCCAATTTCAACCCCAGGCGTATTCACCCTATTTACAAAACCGCCAGGCCACACCGGGGCACGGACTATGCAGCTCCCACCGGTACCCCGGTTTATGCGGCAGGAGACGGTCGCGTATTGAAAGCCGGTTACAGCAGATCCAACGGAAACTACGTCTTCATTCAGCATGGTGAGCAGTTTGTAACCAAGTATCTTCACCTGCATAAGCGCAACGTGAAACAGGGACAACGCGTCTCGCAAAGCCAGGTTATCGGCACTGTTGGTTCCACGGGCGCAGCCACCGGACCGCACTTGCATTACGAATTCCTGATGAACGGCGTGCACCGCAATCCACGCACCATTCACAAAAAACTACCCAAGGCGAAATCGCTGCCAGCTACAGAAATGGCCCGGTTCCAACAATCCATAGGCTCGGCAGTAACGCAGCTGGCAACATTACAGGAAGAGACGGATACGCGTCTGGCGATGACCGACAGCAGCGATGAACGGGGCTGATCTTCTTGTCTGACAGGCTATATGTCGGTCTCATGTCCGGCACCAGCGTAGACGCAATAGATTGCGCCCTGGTCTCAGCCGGGGACGAATCCCTTGAGCTACTGCATACCCTGGAACACCCTGTACCCAACGACTTGAGAGGCCTCATCGCAGATATCAGCCACAGCGGCGAAGCTGAAATAGAACGCATGGGATTGCTGGACCGCCAGTTGGGCCACCTTTTTGCCGAGGCCACCCTGACCCTGCTGAAGGCCGCTGGCACAGCCAGTACATCTATCCGCGCTATCGGTAGCCATGGTCAAACTATCCGCCACCGTCCACCGTCCGGCGGACACACTACCCGGACCAGCTTTACACTCCAGATTGCCGATCCCAACACTATCGCAGAGCAGACCGGAATCACTACTGTTGCTGACTTCCGGCGCAGGGATATCGCTGCAGGCGGTGAAGGCGCTCCGCTGGCACCGGCTTTTCATGCGAGTGTTTTTGGCAAGCAGGGCGTAGCGAGAGCCATTGTAAACATTGGCGGCATTGCCAATATCAGCCTGCTGAACGGGCAAAGACTACTGGGCGGTTTCGACTCAGGCCCCGGCAATACGTTGATGGACCACTGGATTGCCCGGCATCTTCACAAGGAGTATGACCAAGGCGGCCTATGGGCAGCCACAGGCACTATTAATAGCCAGCTTCTCAAAAAACTGATGGAGCACCCGTTCTTCCGACTGAGCGGCCCGCGCAGCACCGGTAAAGAGGCTTTTAACCTTGCTTACCTGGACGGGGTGCTCGCCACATTGCCTGCCCTCGCGCCCGAGGACGTGCAATCAACGCTGGCGGAATTCACTGCTTTGAGCATTGCGCGCACTGTAAAGATCTCCAACCTCGCCGTCAGCGAGCTCTATATCTGCGGCGGCGGCGCTCACAATGACCACCTTTTGCAGCGGCTCGCGGCAGCTCTCCCGGACCAAAGCATCAACAGCACGGGCGAACTGGGTATAGACCCGGACTGGGTGGAGGCCGTTACATTCGCCTGGCTGGCACGGCGCACACTTGAGGGCCTGGCGGGCAATGTACCGATCGTGACCGGCGCAGTTGGGGAACGGATACTGGGGGGGATATACCCCGGGTCAGCGGGCTCTAGAACCTGATATAGCCCCGGTCTTCAATCAGGCTGGAGACTTCCTCCGCACCATAGGGCACCACCTCCACGAACGGTTGCAACAGCCTTTCGTCCACGCCGTTCTTGTCCATCCATGATCGACAAGCCTTGACCTCAAGCACACCCAGCGCTGACAGACTTGCCGCCTGATTGACCAGCCCTTTGCTTAGAGTGTAATTTGGACGAAGCAGAGAACGCAGTACAGGACCATGCAACACCAACACCACGGCGCTGCCACTCTGATCCAGCTCACCCTCGTCAAACAGGCGCTCTGCGCGAGTCAACACCCGACCAAAATCAGTTTCCGTCTGCAGCTCAATATCGGCGACATAGCCGGTCGCGGGCGACACCTCGTCAGCGGCTGCAAGGACAGGCAGGCCCATCGTCACCAGCAGGACAATACAGCGGCAGGCAGCCCTCAATGCATCGAGCCGGCTAAATGGAGAAAGAAGCACCACAACCACATGTGGTCGTAGCATTGGGGTTATTGATAACAAAACGCGAGCCTTCCAGCCCCTCGGTATAGTCCACCTCGGAGCCTACCAGGTACTGAAAGCTCATCGGGTCAACCAGTAACGTCACGCCGCCTTCTTCGATAGCCGTATCGTCTTCCGCCACCTCTTCATCGAAGCTGAACCCGTACTGAAACCCGGAACAGCCACCACCGGTGATATACACCCGCAGTTTCAGCGCTTCGTTGCCTTCTTCCGCAACCAGATCCCGCACCTTGCGCACGGCACTGGCTGTCAGATTGATACTGGACGGATTAAAGGATTCTGCTACAGACATGTTTCCACTCGAGGGCTGCCACAATGGCGCCGTGTACAATTAACCTCCATTATCTTAAACCCGAGTATTTTAGTCAACTTTTAAGAGGGACGGCCTTACTTCCCCCCCCGCCCTTGCCAGGCCTGGCTTCAGCCACTGCTACCGAAGGGTCTGGAGACTTCTCCCTGGCGCCTTCGGACACCTCAGTATGCGTCAGGCTGCCATTGACTTCCGAGCCAGCAGCCATCTCCAGCAGAGAGTAGTGCACGTTGCCCTTTACCCTGCCTTTGGAGGCCAGCTCCAGATGCTTACTGGCATATACATCCCCCTCTACCGTGCCGTTGATGACGATCGAAGGCACGCGAATCTCACCCTGAACACGTCCCTTGTCGATTACTCGCACCAACGCATCTTTTCCGTCCTGGGCAATAATGTTCCCTTTGACAACCCCTTCCACATCGAGGTTGCCCGTAAAATGAACATCCCCAACGACGGTGGTATCCCTGGACACCAAAGTCGTGTTACCACCCGCACCAAAGCCACCCTTTTTACTTCCCAACATGCGTAAACCTCTCCTTCAATTGCCAGGGGAACTCCTCCTTCACCTCCATTTCATCAGGTGAAGCCGCGACAGCAAGCAGGCGTACCGACCGCGGCTGAAAACCCTCCGGCAGTTTTAACACCCCCGCGACAGATTGGAAGTAGCGGAATCGCAGGGGTATGGGGTTACTCTCAAGCTCACTACTGAGATCCGCCAATGGATAGCTTAGTTGCTCTCCATCGAGCACACCAACGACCTCTGCGAATAAGTCCACTTTTAACAGGGAATGTTTCATCGCCTCCTGCTGGGCAACGATCCTGAAAGAGAAGAGACCAGGCTCATCGAGAGCAACCAGTTCCAGGGGACGCAAACTCAACCCCTGCGCGATCTCCCCCGGGGCCATCAAACCCCGATAGAAGCGCAACCCCTCTGCCAGGCCGGCGATCTCCTCTTTCTGCAGCGCGATATCCCTGCGCACCATTTCGAGAGCCTGCTTACTTACCTGAGATCGGGTCTGCTCCACGCCCAGCTGCGTTTCCAGTTCTACCACTCGCTGCTGCAGTCTTGGCACCTCGGCCTTCATCGCGTCATAGAGCCCGGGGTCCACCCGCAGGCCATTGTACGCAACCCATTTACCGAGGAAGAACGCTGCGACCAGCAGAGCAATGAGCAGCAACCCCCAAAACAGCAGGCGCCTCTGCTGCAGGCGCTGCTCTTCCTCAGCACTGAGATGACGGCGGCGATTACGCAACATTCAACGGCCTCAGGGCAACAGGCCTACTTGCTTCAGGCCCATTTCCTCGTCCAGACCCAGCATAATGTTCATATTCTGCACTGCCTGACCAGAGGCGCCTTTGACCAGATTGTCTATTGTAGCCATCACCACTACGGTATCGCGCTCCTGAGGCACCAGCACAGATAGCTGACATCGGTTCGCACCTTTCACTGTACGGGTCTGTGGATACATTCCAGCCGGCAAAACGTCCACAAACGGTTCGTCTGCATACCATTCCTCATAAAGAGACTGCAGATCCACCGACGTATTCAGCAAGCGCGCAAACAATGTAGCGTGGATACCACGGATCATAGGCAGTAAATGGGGCACAAACGTTAACTGCACAGCGCTGCCTGCAACCTCAGCCAGCCCTTGCTCAATCTCCGGCAAATGGCGATGGCCGGATACAGCATAGGCTTTGAAGCTGTCGGCCACTTCCGACAGCAGGTTGTCTACCTTGGCCTGGCGCCCGGCACCACTGGCGCCGGAGGCGGCACTCGCGACAAGGTGCTGGGTATCGACCAACTGTCGCCCCAGCAGCGGTATCAGCCC
>JAUIIQ010000005.1 GCA_030431585.1 Gammaproteobacteria bacterium
GGGAGTATAGGTAGTGGATAGTGATGTCGAAATGGAAGAAGGCCGCTGTGATCGTGGTATACCCCCGAAAGGGAGTCAAAGCGGGTTCGACCGCTCGGGGGTATACCACGATTGCAGTGGCCGTTCAGCTGGAAAGTGTCTATCCGCCATGCAACCCCGCTAATCAGCGAAGAGCCATAAAAAAAGGGCCCATCCAATGGATGAGCCCTGTGCAGCAAACTGCGTTGCCAGGCTGTTTACCAGCCGGTGACTTCGCCCAGTGCGGAGCCGATTTCAGCCAGCGAACGCACGGTTTTGACCCCGGCATCTTCCAGCGCGGCGAACTTCTCGTCCGCTGTACCCTTGCCGCCGGAGATAATAGCGCCGGCATGTCCCATACGCTTGCCTTTGGGGGCCGTTACGCCTGCGATATAGCTGACGACGGGCTTGGTGACATTCGCCTTGATGAACGCCGCGGCCTCTTCCTCCGCTGTACCGCCTATCTCACCGATCATAACGATAGCCTCTGTGGCGGGATCGTTCTGGAACATCTCCAGAATATCGATGAAATTGGAACCAGGTATAGGGTCACCACCGATGCCCACGCAGGTTGACTGGCCATAGCCTGCATCTGTGGTTTGCTTGACCGCTTCGTAGGTCAGGGTACCGGAGCGGGAAACAATGCCCACCTTGCCGGGGAGGTGTATATGGCCGGGCATGATGCCTATTTTGCACTCTCCTGGCGTTATCACGCCGGGGCAATTGGGCCCTATCAGGCGCACGTCCAACTCATCGCACTTCACCTTGGCCTCGAGCATATCCAGCGTGGGAATGCCTTCGGTGATGCAGACGATGAGTTTGATCCCGCCATTTGCAGCCTCAAGTATTGAATCCTTGCAAAATGGTGCCGGCACATAGATCACAGAAGCGTCCGCTCCCGTTGCGGCCACGGCCTCGCGCACCGTATTGAATACGGGCAGGCCCAGATGTTCCTGCCCGCCTTTGCCTGGCGTAACACCGCCAACCATCTGCGTACCGTACTCGATTGCTTGCTCGGAATGGAAGGTGCCCTGTGAGCCGGTGAACCCCTGACAGATAACCTTGGTATTCTTGTCGATAAGAACGCTCATTATGCCGCTCCTCCTGCTGCAGTCACTGCCTGTTGCGCAGCGTCAGTAAGGCTGGTGGCAGCAATAATATTCAGTCCACTGTCGGCCAGAACTTTCCGGCCCAACTCCGCATTGTTGCCCTCCAGGCGCACCACAACCGGGACTTCAACGCCTATCTCCTCAACGGCACCTATGACGCCCTCAGCGATCAGGTCGCAGCGCACAATACCGCCGAAAATGTTGATCAGCACGGCTTTCACGTTGTCGTCGGAAAGAATGATCTTGAAGGCCTCGGATACACGCTCCTTGGTGGCGCCGCCGCCGACGTCAAGGAAGTTTGCCGGGAACCCACCATGCAGTGCCACGATGTCCATGGTACCCATCGCCAGCCCGGCTCCGTTGACCATACAGCCGATGTTGCCGTCCAGCGCCACGTAGTTCAGTTCCCACTGCGCCGCATGGGCTTCGCGCTCGTCTTCCTGGGACGGGTCATGCATCTCCCTGAGGGCGCTCTGGCGGTAGAGTGCGTTGCTGTCCACACCCAGTTTGGCGTCCAGGCAGTGCAGCTTGCCTTCCTCTGTGATGACCAGGGGGTTTACTTCGATGAGCGCCAGATCCTTGTCGACAAACATCTGTGCCAGCCCCATGAAGATCTTTACGAACTGCTTGATCTGGTCACCGGACAGGCCCAGTTGAAACGCCAGTTCGCGGCCCTGATAAGGCTGCGGCCCTACCAGCGGGTCGATGGTCGCCTTGAGTATTTTTTCAGGCGTCTCCTCCGCGACCTTCTCAATCTCCACGCCGCCTTCGGTGGAAGCCATAAACACGATACGCCGTGTGGAACGGTCGACGACGGCACCCAGGTAAAGCTCTTCAGCGATATCGGTGCAGGACTCAACCAGAATTTTGCTGACCGGCTGTCCATTTTCGTCCGTCTGGTAGGTAACCAGGTTCTTACCCAGCCATTGCTCGGCAAACTCCCTGATTTCATCCTTGCTCTTGACCAGCTTGACGCCGCCGGCTTTGCCGCGTCCGCCAGCATGCACCTGGGCTTTTACCACCCACATATCGCCGCCAATCTTGTCTGCCGCTTCTGCCGCGTCCGCGGGTGTATCAACTGCATACCCCTTGGAGACCGGCAGTCCGTATTCGGCAAACAATTGTTTGCCCTGATACTCATGAAGATTCATGTGTTGTCCTGCTCTTTTCTGGATTGCTAGTGTTGCTCGATTTTGACCCGATACTGCGCTGCAGTACCTGGCCCCTCAATTACGCGCGCCGGCGATTGGTCTTATTGTACGCGCGCGTGCGATTCTACTTGCGTTTCTTGCGATTGGCGATATGAATCGCCTGCCCGTCTACGGCAAGTGCTGCCTCGTGTACCGCTTCTGACAATGTCGGGTGGCCGAAAACGGTCAACGCGAGATCTTCAGCGCTGGAGCCGAACTCCATCGCTATAACGACCTGCTGCACCAGATCCGCCGCTGAAGGCCCGACGATATGACACCCCAGAATGCGATCTGTCTCTTCATGCGCCAATAGCTTGACCATACCATCGGAGTCGTTTGAGGCCAGTGCCCTGCCGCTGGCGGCAAACGGAAACGTACCGGCTTTGTAGGGTACGCCCTCGGCCTTGAGCTGCTGCTCCGTCTTGCCAACTGCGGCGACCTCCGGATGCGTGTAAATGATCGAGGGAATGCAGTCATAGTTCATTTGCGCCGGCTTGCCGTGAATCCGCTCAGCCACCATAACCCCTTCTTCCGAGCCTTTATGGGCCAGCATCGGGCCGCGCACTACGTCACCGATTGCGTAAACGTGGGGGGCTTCGGTCTCGCAATAATCGTTTACGAAGATAAAGCCGCGTTCATCCAGCGTGATACCGCTGTCGGAGGAGAACAACTCTTCTGAACGAGGGCGTCGCCCTACCGCAACAATCAGCTTGTCAAAAGTCTCACTGTGGTCCCCTTCAGCCGAGCTGTAGGCAACCACCACCTTGCCGTCTTTCACCTCGGTGCCCGTTACGCGGGCTCCCAGGCGAATATCCAGCCCCTGCTTCTTGAGTATCTTGCCGGTTTCCTTGGCAATCTGCTGGTCCATCATGGGCAGGAACTCATCCAGAGCCTCCAGCACCACGACGTCGGCGCCCAGCCGTCCCCAGACGCTGCCCAGTTCCAGCCCGATGACGCCAGCGCCGATCACACCCAGGCGCTTTGGCACCTCTGTAAACTCCAGCGCACCGGTGGAGTCGACGATGCAATCATTGTCCACGGGCGCGGGCGGGATCGCTACAGGTACGGAGCCAGCGGCGATGATAACCTTGCCGGCGTCCACAACCTGCACATCGCCGTCCTTGTTGGTCACCTCTACCCTGGCGCCAGAGAGAACACGCCCTGTACCGGAGATGGCGGTCACACCATTGTGCTTGAACAACCCGGCTATACCGCCGGTCAGCTGGTCCACTATCTTGTCTTTACGAGCGAGCATAGCCGGCACGTTGATGGTGGTATCTCCAACACCTATGCCGTGGACGTCGAAATCAAATTTAGCCTCGTGATACTTGTGGCTGGAGTCCAGCAGGGCCTTGGAGGGGATGCAACCTACATTCAGGCAAGTCCCCCCAAGGCGTACCTGGCCCTTGCCGTCAAGCCATTGCTCAACGCAGGCGGTGGATAAACCAAGCTGGGCGGCTTTGATAGCCGCCACGTAGCCGGCAGGACCCGCACCAATAACCACTACATCGTACTTATCTGACATGACTTTTCCCGTTAACTCTTGCTGGTGCACTGCGACGTGACGTCACAGTGGATAAATTTGGCCTAAAGCTGCAGCAGTATCCGCGCCGGATCCTCAATGAGGTCCTTGATCGCCACCAGGAACTGCACCGCCGTCTTACCATCGATAAGGCGATGGTCGTAAGACAGGGCGAGATACATCATCGGCAGGATCACCACTTCTCCGTTAACCGCCATTGGTCGTTCCTGTATCTTGTGCATGCCAAGGATACCGGTCTGCGGAGGGTTGAGGATGGGTGTGGACATCAACGACCCGAAGACGCCGCCGTTGGTGACGGTGAACGTCCCGCCGGTCATGTCCTCAATAGTCAGTTTATTGTCGCGGGCGCGCAGACCAAGGTCCTTGATCGCAGCCTCTACATCCGCAATGCTCATAAAGTCAGCGTCTCGCAGCACTGGCACGACCAAACCATTGGGTGTGGATACCGCTACGCCTATGTCCTGGTAGCCGTGATAGACCACGTCGTTTCCGTCAATGGAGGCATTCACCTCCGGGAAACGCTTCAGCGCCTCGCAGGCCGCCTTTACAAACATACCCATGAAACCCAGACGGGTGCCGTTGTGCGTCTTTTCAAACTGCTCTTTATACTTGCTGCGCAGCGCCATCATCGGCGCCATATTCACTTCATTGAAGGTGGTGAGCATGGCCGTTTGCTGGGTGGCATCCAGCAAACGCTCGGCAATTTTCGCCCGCATGCGGGTCATCGGTACACGCTTCTCGATACGCTCGCCCGACGGGCCGATCTGTTCGGGCTCTGCTTGCGCAGCGACGGGCGCCGACGCCTCCTGGGCAGCCTCTGCATTCTTCATGAAGCTGACGACGTCTTCCTTGGTGATGCGTCCGTTCTTACCCGTCCCGGTAATCTTACCGATATCGAGTTTGTGCTCTTCCACCAGTTGCCGCGCGGCCGGCCCAAGCAAGGCAGCAGCATCGTCGGCGTCTACCGGCTGCTCCGCAGCGACGGCCTTGTCGACGGGAGCTGAAGCAGTGGACGCCACGGCACCCTGTTCCAGCGTAGCCAGAAGCTGCTCACTGAGAATCGTTTCCCCTTCGCTGGCGTGAATCCGGGTTATCACCCCATCTTCAGGTGCCACCACTTCCATTACCACCTTGTCTGTCTCAATTTCGACGATCAACTCGTCGCGTGATACAGACTCCCCTTCCTGCTTGTGCCAGGCGGCTACTTCGCCGTCTGCGACCGATTCGGGAAAGGCCGGTGCCTTGATTTCAATCGCCATTAGTCATCCTTCGCGCTATTCCTGCCAGGGCTCTTCAGGAGCCAGGGCTTTGTTGATAAATGCTTCCAGTTGTCGCAGGTGCAATGCCATATAACCCGCTGCGGGGGACGCTGAGCTGTCTCTGCCCACGTAATGCAGGTACACGTCGCTTTTGTGATTAAACAACACGCGGCGCATGTGATGCTGGCTGGAATACCAGGCCCCCTGGTTCATGGGCTCTTCCTGACACCACACCGCGTCGGTAATCGCCGGATACTGTTGCAGTACGGCCAGCAGTTCCTCCTCAGGGAAGGGATACAGCTGTTCTATACGCACAATTGCCACATCGTCGATACCCCGCTCCCGGCGGGCGGCGCGAAGGTCATAGTAGACCTTTCCGCTGCAGAGGATCACCCGGCGCGCTGTCGACTTGTCCAGGTCATCGGACTCATCAAGCACGTTGTGGAAACGGCCCTCTGCCAATTCCTCCAGCGTGGAAATGGCCTCTTTGTGACGCAGCAAACTCTTGGGTGACATTACCACCAGCGGCTTGCGTAGCGGGCGAATCGCCTGGCGGCGCAACATGTGAAACACCTGCGCGGGGGTGCTGGGCACGCACACCTGTATGTTGTGCTCTGCGCACAATTGTAAGAATCGCTCGAGGCGCGCCGAGGAGTGTTCCGGGCCCTGCCCCTCATAACCGTGTGGCAGCAACATCGTCAGACCGCACAGACGCTGCCATTTGTGTTCACCACTGGTAATAAACTGGTCGATCACCACCTGTGCGCCGTTGGCAAAGTCACCGAACTGCGCTTCCCAGATCACCAACCCCTGGGGCATGGTGGTCGCGTAGCCGTACTCAAAGGCCAGTACCGCCTCCTCCGACAGCAGGGAGTCATAAATTACGAAGGGCGCCTGGTCTTCACTGACATGCTGTAAGGGAATGTAACAGCTCTCGTCTTTCTGGTTGTGGAGGACGGCATGCCGATGAGAAAAGGTTCCGCGGCCCACGTCCTGGCCGGTCAGGCGCACAGGGTAACCCTCTTCCAGCAGCGTGGCATAGGCCATGGTCTCTGCGAAGCCCCAGTTGACCGCGGCTGCCCCGGCCGCCATCTTGCGGCGGTCCTCCACAATCCGGTTTACCGTGCGCTGCAGGGGGAAACCGTCGGGGGCCACATTGATGTCGTGAGCAAGTTTCTGCAGCTTCTGCAGATCGATGGTGGTGTCCGCATCATCTGTCCACTTGTGGCCGATATAGGGCGTCCAGTCAACGAACAGGGTCTGGTTGGGCTCGGACACCAGGCTGCTTACCAGCGGCTCTCCCCGGTCCAGGGACTCCCGGAATGTATCGACAAGGTAGGTGTCCTGCTCCTCGGTGAGCACGCCCTGCCCTATGAGCCTGGCGGCGTACAGATCCCGCGTTGTCTTGTGCTTGCGAATGGTCTGGTACATAAGCGGCTGGGTAACGGACGGTTCATCAGCCTCGTTGTGTCCCCTGCGGCGGTAACAGATCAGGTCTATGACCACGTCCTTGCGGAACTCGGTTCGGTAATCCACAGCCATCTGGGTGACAAACAACACCGCTTCCGGGTCATCCGCATTAACGTGGAAGATGGGTGCCTGAACCATCTTGGCGACGTCCGTGCAGTACTCTGTGGAGCGCGCGTCTTCGCGTTTATTGGTCGTGAAGCCAACCTGGTTATTGAGCACGATATGGATGGTGCCGCCGGTCTTGTAGGCCCGGGTCTGCGACATCTGGAAGGTTTCCATGACCACGCCCTGCCCCGCAAAGGCGGCATCGCCGTGAATCACCACCGGTGTCACCAACTCACCGGTCTGGTCTTTGCGACGTTCCTGGCGCGCACGCACGGACCCTTCAACAACCGGGGATACAATCTCCAGATGTGAGGGATTAAACGCCAGGGCAAGATGTATTTCGCCGCCGGGCGTCATCACGTTGGACGAGAAGCCCTGATGGTATTTAACATCGCCTGAGCCGTCGTACTCGGCCTTACCCTCAAACTCGGCAAACAGTTCCGAAGGCTTCTTTCCGAAGGTGTTCACCAGCACATTGAGTCGCCCACGGTGGGCCATGCCAATCACGATTTCCTTGACACCATAGCTGCCGGAACGCTGGATAAGCTCCGCCAGCATGGGAATAAGGCTCTCGCCACCCTCCAGGCCAAAGCGTTTTGTGCCGGGGTATTTGGAGCCCAGGGACTTCTCCAGACCCTCAGCCTTGATCAGGCGCCGCAGCAGTGTCAGCTGGACGTCCTGGCCAAAATCCGGAGCTCCGCGCACCGACTCCATTCTGGTCATGATCCAGTGGCGTTCGTCCGTATTCACGATATGCATGAACTCGGCACCAATGGACTTGCAGTAGGTGCGCTCCAGGGCGTCATGAATCTCACCCAGGGTGGCGTCTGCCTTACCTATATGCAGGCTGCCGGTCTGGAAAACCGTGTCGTAGTCGGCTCGGGACAATTCATGAAAGGAAAGTTCGAGATCGCGTATATGTTCCCGCTCGGCTATCCCCAGCGGATCGAGCTCGGCCTTCTGGTGGCCTCTCTGCCGGTACGCCGAAATAAGCTGTACCACGCGTACCTGCTTACGCTCGTATTCTGTGGCCTGCGAGTCGTGGGCGACCGTCGCCTCGGTTCGTACCCGCATCTTGCTTATCTGGGCAAAGCGCTCACGCACTACGGAGTGCGGAATATCTTCGGTGTGAACGAAGTCAGACTCGACCCTGGGCAACTTGTCGAAATAATCGCGCCACTGCTCTGGCACGCCGTTGGGGTCCTTGAGATAGGACTCGTACAAGTCCTCCACATAGGTGGCATTACCACCGGCGATGTGGGAACTCCGCCACAGGAGTTCCATTGAGCTCTCTTGCATTACAGCCCTTCCGGAAGGGTTGGACGCCCTTGTCAGGGCGAGTGATACCAAATTGTAGCAGCGCCTGCCTGAGGGTATTGATACACCCTTGCGCGGACGCTGCCAAGTGCAGGGGCTCCTTTTACAGACACCCTGTTTTCAACAACTAAACCCTATTTACCCATCATCTGGAACAAGCCAGACCAATCGACCAACGGTTTTTATGTCGCCCGTGACAACAGCATGTGACGGATGTGACCGATGGCGCGAGTGGGGTTCAGGCCCTTGGGGCAAACATTGACACAGTTCTGGATTCCATGACAGCGAAAAACACTGAAGGGGTCATCCAGCTTCGACAAACGCTCATCGGTAGCAAGATCACGGCTGTCTGCCAGGAACCGGTAGGCCTGAAGCAGGCCTGAAGGCCCAATGAAGCGATCAGGGTTCCACCAGAAAGATGGGCACGCTGTAGAGCAGCAAGCACACAGAATGCACTCGTACAGGCCGTCCAGCTTTTCCCGGTCTTCGGGCGACTGCAGCCGCTCGATAGCCGGTGCCGGCGTATCATTGAGCAGGTAGGGCTGCACCTTCTCATACTGGGCGTAGAACATGGTCATGTCCACGACCAGGTCGCGAATTACGGGCAGCCCCGGCAGTGGACGCACCACCAGCTTGTTGTTTTTCACCGTCTCAGACAGGGGAGTAATACAGGCAAGGCCATTCTTGCCATTCATATTGAGACCGTCGGAGCCACACACGCCTTCGCGACAGGAACGCCTGTACGCAACCGTCGTGTCCTGGCTTTTGATCAGCTCCAGCACATCGAGGACCATCAGGTCCTTGCCTCCGGTGTCGACCTGGAAGTCCTGCATCGAGGGCTCGCTGTCAGACTCAGGGTTATAGCGGTAGATACTTACTTGCAACATGCATACTGCTCCTTAGTAAGTCCGAATTTTCGGCTCGAAGGTGTCAACGGTTTTTGGTTCAAAGTTCACAGAGCGCTTGCCCACTCGTTTTTCGCCGGGATAGTACATGGAATGGCACAGCCAGTTCTCATCGTCGCGCTCCTGGAAGTCATCGCGCGCGTGCGCACCGCGGCTCTCGTTGCGGCCCTCCGCGGTGATCGCGGTCGCCTCGGCAACTTCAAACAGGTTATGCAGTTCCAGCGCTTCGATACGGGCGGTATTGAATGCCATGCTTTTGTCAGCCAGGCTCGCGTTTTCGATTCTGCTGCGCAAGCCCTCCAGTTTCTTGATGCCCTCGCGCATGAAATCGCCGTTGCGGAACACACCGAAATGGTTCTGCATGGTGTTCTGCAATTCCTTGCGCAGTTCCGCGACGCTCTCACCGCCGGTTGACTGGTTCAGCTTGTCGAGGCGCGACATGCCCTGCTCAATATCGCTGTCGGAGGCATCACGCATGTCAATCCCATCACGCAAAGCGCTCTCGATAAACAGACCCGAAGCGCGACCAAACACCACCAGATCGAGTAGCGAGTTGCCACCCAGCCGGTTGGCGCCGTGCACGGATACGCATGCCACTTCACCACAGGCATAGAGACCGGGGATGATCTGGTCGTTCCCATTGGCGTCCACAGTCAATGCCTGGCCATGCACGTTGGTGGGGATCCCTCCCATCATATAGTGACAGGTGGGCACCACCGGAATGGGTTCTTTCACCGGGTCCGCATGCGCAAAGGTACGGGACAACTCGCATATGCCCGGCAGACGGCTTTCAAGCACCTCTTCGCCGAGATGATCCAGTTTCAGGAATACATGGTCCCCTTCCGGGCCACAACCACGCCCTGCAATAATTTCCAGCACCATGGACCTCGCGACCACGTCGCGCCCTGCCAGATCCTTCGCGTTGGGGGCGTAGCGCTCCATAAAGCGCTCGCCATCCTTGTTGATCAGGTAGCCACCTTCACCGCGACAGCCCTCAGTCACCAGCGTGCCCGCACCATGGATGCCAGTGGGATGGAACTGCCACATCTCGATATCCTGCACAGGAAACCCAGCGCGCAGCGCCATGCCGACACCGTCTCCGGTATTGATATGAGCATTGGTGGTAGAGGCATAGATACGGCCCGCACCGCCGGTGGCAAATACAGTCGCTTTTGATTTTACATACACGGTCTCGCCGGTTTCCATGCAGATGGCGATGACACCTACCACAGCACCGTCCTGATTCTTCACAATATCGGTGGCATACCACTCATTGAAGAACACGGTGTTGTTCTTCATATTGCCCTGATACAAGGTGTGCAAGAGTGCGTGACCGGTGCGATCCGCCGCAGCGCAGGTGCGTGCTGCCTGGCCACCCTCGCCGTAGTTCTTGGATTGGCCGCCAAACGGGCGTTGATAAATTCGCCCTTCTTCCGTACGCGAAAATGGCAACCCCATGTGTTCCAGTTCAAACACGGCCTGGGGGCCTTCGCTACACATATACTCGATGGCGTCCTGGTCACCGATATAGTCGGAGCCCTTTACCGTGTCGTACATGTGCCAGCGCCAGTCGTCGTTGGGGTCGTCACTGGCAATCGCGCAGGTGATGCCGCCTTGCGCCGAAACCGTGTGCGAGCGAGTGGGGAAAACCTTGGAAATAACAGCCGTCTTGTAACCGGACTGGGCGAGTTGCAGGGCCGCGCGCATGCCGGCGCCGCCCCCGCCAACGATAACGCCGTCAAATGAGATAGTACGAATTCCGCTCATAATGATTTAACCCCAGAGGATCTGGACGCCCCAGATCACGTAAACAAAAATCACCAGGCTGCAAGCAATCTGGAACGCGACGCGCAGTACATTGCCTTTTGTACCCATCAGGCGCTCTGTCATGTAGTCGGTGCTCACCGCCCACATACCGATCCAGGCATGTGCCGCGAGCGAGAGGATCGCCAGCAGGGTAAATACCCTCATGGCTGTTCCCTCGAACATATCGCGCCAGGACAAATAGTCGACGCCGCCGGCTATGGAGGCACCTATACAGAGAAAATAGGCCAGCAGGATAACGCCGCTAACCCGTTGAATGAGCCAGTCGGAAAGGCCTGAACGGCCAAAGCTGGTGACAGACCTTACCATATCCAAACCCCCGCGAGCAGAATCAGTACGATAGACAGCACAATAACGATACGTGCTCCGAGCACGCCCCCTTCCATGGACTCGCCGATGCCGAAGTCCATGATTACATGCTTGATGCCGGCCAGAGAGTGATAAATAAGAGCTGCTACAACTCCCCAGATCACCAGCTTGGCGACGACGCTGTTGAGACACTCCTGCATGGCGGCAAAGCCTTCGGGGCCGGACAAGCTGTTATCCAGAAGCCAGAGGAGCACGGCCATGCCGACAAAGAGAGCGACGCCAGTGGCGCGGTGAGTAATGGACGCCCATGCGGTGATAGGGAGCCGCATAGTGCCTATGTCCAGGTTTACAGGACGGTTGTCTTTCACATTGGATACCATCGTTAGCGCCAGAAGGCTGTTAATGGGTACGGTACGGGAACCTGTTCGGATTCCCGCCCGCGACGGGCAGTCACCTAAAACGCGCGAAATTATAAGGACTTAGCGCCTCGATTACAAACCCGCTGCACCTTTTGTCGCGATCTCTTGATCTACGCCAAACTTCGCCGAACGTGCACGATCAGCATTGGCGATTTTAGCGACGAGATAGCCGAAAGATAGGCGACTTTAGCCTAAGGTCGATTGACAAAAGTGGTACAGACTCTATAGTGAGCAGCCCACGGATTTATCAAGCAGGACCCCTTCTATGAGCGACAAAAAAGCCACCCTATCCATCGACGGAATGGACGCTGCCATCGAGCTGCCAATCTACTCAGGGACTCTGGGCCCCGATGTTGTCGACGTAGGCGGTCTGACTGCCAAAGGCCTTTTTACCTTCGACCCCGGATTTGTCTCCACTGCCGCCTGCGAATCACAGATTACCTATATTGACGGTGGTAAAGGTATTCTGTTGCATCGCGGCTACCCCATCGAACAGCTCGCGGAACATTCCGACTACCTTGAGACATGCTACCTCCTGCTTTACGGAGAGTTGCCAACCAGGGAACAAAAAGAACAGTTTGTCAGCACCGTCACCAACCACACCATGGTGCACGAGCAACTGGTGCATTTCTTCAATGGTTTCCGTCGCGACTCACACCCCATGGCCATTATGTGTGGAGTGGTAGGCGCCTTGTCTGCCTTCTACCACGACTCACTGGATATTGCGGATGAACACAGCCGCCAGGTTGCAGCCTTCCGGCTGATAGCGAAGATGCCAACCATTGCTGCCATGTGCTACAAGTTCTCCATAGGCCAGCCTTTCATGTACCCGGACAACAGCATGAGTTACGCGGAGAATTTCCTGCACATGATGTTCGGTGTTCCCTGTGAACCCAGCAACGTCAGCCCTGTTCTGGCCAATGCCATGGACAAGGTCTTCCTGCTGCATGCAGACCATGAGCAGAACGCCTCTACCTCTACAGTTCGTCTTGCCGGCTCATCTGGTGCCAACCCCTTCGCCTGCATAGCCGCCGGCATTGCCGCACTGTGGGGCCCCTCTCATGGCGGCGCCAATGAAGCCGTACTGAACATGCTCGAGGAAATTGGCGACGAATCAAGAATCGAAGAATTTGTTGCCCGCGCGAAAGACAAGGAGGACCCCTTCCGCCTTATGGGCTTCGGTCACCGCGTCTACAAGAATTTTGATCCCCGGGCCAAGGTTATGAAACAGGCCGCCGACGACGTACTGGCGGAACTGGGCCTGGAGGACGATCCCCTGCTGAGGATCGCCAAACGGCTGGAGCAGATTGCGCTTGAGGATGAGTATTTCGTGGAGAAAAAGCTCTACCCCAATGTCGACTTCTACTCTGGCATCATCTTGAAAGCGATTGGCATCCCCACCAGCATGTTCACCGTTATCTTTGCAGTGGGCCGCACCATAGGCTGGATCGCTCACTGGCATGAGATGATCAGCGGCAGCTACCGCATTGGCCGGCCCCGTCAGCTCTATACCGGGCACACCGAACGTGACTTTGTAGAACTGGACAAACGCTAGCGGCCGGGCCAGCCATTCTTTTCTGTCCGGGATAGACACTGCGGGGCTGGCGTAACCGTCAGTACCCGGGAAAAGCCGCTTTGCGGCTTTTTTCATTTGACCTGCCTGACAGCGAGTGCGTCGCAGCTTGGATGCCGGCGGCGCGGATGGCTACAATACATGACAATCCACTTACAGTGAGTTAAAGCACCCATGACTGATATCGTCATTAGCGGCACCGGGCTGTACACACCGCAAGATTCGATCAGCAATGAAGAACTCGTGGTGTCCTTCAATGCCTATGTAGAGCACTTCAACGCGGAAAACGCCGATGCTATCGCAGCCGGCGAAACCGCGGCCCTGCAGCCCTCCTCCGCCGAGTTCATTGAGAAAGCCTCGGGAATCAAGTCGCGGTTTGTGATGGATAAAGCCGGCATTCTTGATCCTCAAAGGATGACGCCGTATCTACCTGAGAGACCGAATGAAGACCAGTCCATACAGTGTGAAATGGCCATCGCCGCAGCGGCCGAAGCCATGCAGCAGGCAGGCAAGACGGCGGCCGACATCGACGCCGTAATCGTGGCGGCCTCGAACATGCAACGCGCTTACCCAGCCATGGCAGTGGAAATTCAGGACGCCCTGGGCATCACCGGCTTTGGCTTTGACATGAATGTGGCATGTTCGTCCGCCACTTTCGGCATCCAACAGGCTCGCGACATGGTGTTATCCGGCAGTGCAAATTGCGTACTGATGCTCAACCCCGAGATTTGCAGCGGCCACTTGAACTTTCGCGATCGTGATTCTCACTTCATTTTCGGTGATGTGTGCACCGCTGTAATTATCGAACGGGCTGACACCGCCACCTCGGATCAGCAGTACTATGTCGTCGACAGTAAACTGCAGACCATTTACTCCAATAACATCCGCAATAATTTTGGCTTCCTCAACCGCTGCGATGAATCTGGCGTTGGCACGCCGGATAAACTATTTGTTCAGGAGGGCCGCAAGGTCTTCAAGGAAGTCTGTCCCGCAGTGGCAAAACAGATTTCAGACCAGCTGCAAGCACTTGATATCGCGCCAGAGAGGCTCAAACGCATGTGGTTGCACCAGGCCAACCTCAGCATGAACCAGTTAATCTCCCGACGGGTTCTGGGTCGCGAAGCGCGGGAAGACGAAGCACCAACGATACTCGATGAGTATGCCAACACCAGTTCCGCCGGCTCTGTCATTGCGTTCCACAAACATCGGGCAGACATGCAGGCCGGCGACCTCGGAGTACTGTGTTCTTTCGGTGCTGGCTATTCCATCGGCAGCGTGGTGTTGAAAAAACGTTAGGATGCCGACGCGGCTGGCAGGAGCCGCCAGCTAGATCAGTGTTTTCAGCACCGCGAGCAACTCATCCATGTCATTGTCGGTACCAATACTGATGCGCAGAAACTCGTCGACACGGGGCTTGTTGAAGTAGCGAACGATTATTTGTCTCTCGCGCAACGCGGCGAACAGTTCCCCCGCCGCTTGCCGGGCATGGCGCACGAACAGGAAGTTTGCCGCAGAGGGCAGCACTTCAAAGCCCATTTCCTTCAGCTCAGCGACAACGCGGGTCCGTGTCTCAATTACACGTCCTGTGCAGTGCTGCAGCCATTCCTCGTCCCTGAGCGAGGCCAGCATAGTCTGCTGCGCGACCACATCAAGCGGGTAGGAATTGAAGGAATCCTTGACCCGCGACAGCCCCTCGATGAGGTCCCTGTGGCCGAAGGCAGCACCAACGCGCATGCCGGCCAGTGAGCGCGACTTGGATGCTGTCTGAACCACCAGCAGATTGTCATGTTGCTGGATCAAACCCGTGGCTGATTCCCCGCCAAAATCAATGTAGGCCTCGTCGACAACGACCACAGAGTCTGTGTGCATTGCCAGCAGGCTGCTTATGTCACTCAGGGGCAGGATCATGCCCGTGGGTGCATTGGGATTGGGAATGATGACACCTCCAGCAGGACGGTCGTAGTCTTCAACCACAACGCTGAAATCGTCACGCAGGGCTACCGTCGCATAGGGTAGACCATACAGCTCACACCATACCGGATAGAAACTGTAGCTGATGTCGGGAAACAGCAGGGGCTGGTCCTGTTTTAGCAGCGCCTGAAACGTGTGAGCCAGTACTTCATCTGACCCGTTACCCAGAAACACCTGATCTGCCTGCAAACCTTCGCGCGAAGCCCAGGCAGACCTGAGCTCGCTGGACTCCGGGTCTGGATAACGACGCAGTTGATCACCGTTGATTTCCGCTAACGCCGCCAGCACGCCAGGGGCCGGGCCGTACGGGTTTTCGTTGGTGTTGAGTTTAATCAGACGGGCACCCCGCGGCTGTTCGCCAGGAACATAGGGCGTAAGCGAGCTTGCCAGGTCACTCCAAAAACGGCTCATGTGGTTGAGGTTCCTTCGCTGCGAGGCTTGAAATTGTAACTCAAGAGAAACTTCAGGCGTAAAAAAACCCGGCAGAGCCGGGTTTCGAAAATGGCATCCCGTAGGGGGTTCGAACCCCTGTTACCGCCGTGAAAGGGCGGTGTCCTAGACCACTAGACGAACGGGACACAGTGGTCTGGCATTGCCAGAAGCGCGCATTATAAGGAACGCAACGTGCAATGCAACTGTTAGCCGCATTTTTTACTACGCAGAAAAAAACTGTACGAGAGGACGCCGGAAATCACCTGCCGATGCGCCGCAGTGACTCGCGCACTGCACTGGACTACAGTCTGGTATTAAGCGTGGTATCGAGCAGTGAACGGCAGTATTCAGCGAATGCAGCGACCGCCAATGACAGCGGGCGCTTAACGGAAATGTGGGGGCCTGGATGGCGGTCTGACAGGGAATTAGTGAGGCACCACAATGTGAGGCCTCGTTTCATGTATCAGCCTATCAGACCAACAAGAATATAGCTTATAGCGATGACACCCACCGCTTCCATAACAAGATAGTGCAGGCCTATTCTGGGAGAACGGCCACCCAGTTCGTTTTTTGCTGCGCGCAAATTCATCTACGGTACTCACTCACCTGATAGTTGTTGTATATACATAATGTACACCGCTGACAACGTGTTTTCAATGTATATACATGTGGTAAAGTACCAATCCCTGCAGGAGCCCGAAAAGCATTCATTCATGTCTAAAACCAAAATCCTGAATATCCGGATAGACCCGGAGCTCAAGAAAAAAGCCAAAAAGCTGGCAGAGGCCGACGGGCGCTCCCTGTCTAACTGGGTGACCAAACTGATCAGCTCGACGGTGAAAGCCGAGGAATCGGAGAGCAGAAAGCATAAGGACGAAAAATAGCGGCTTGCGCCACGCGAGGGCTTTCAGAGAAAGCGTTCCTGAATCTCCTTCAGGCTGAGATGTCGCACGTCCGACCCCTTCACAAGAAACACTACCTCTTCGCAAATGTTCACCGCGTGGTCGCCGATCCGCTCCAGCGCACGGGCGCACCAGTTCACGCGCAGGAGACTCTTGACGGAAGCCGGCTCTTCCATCATGTGGGTGATAGACAGCCTGGTAAGCGCCTCAAACTCGTTATCTATATCCGGGTCCTTCGCAGCGGTCTCGATCGCTGCGGCCACATCCATGCGTGCAAATGCGTCCAGAGAGCCGTGCAGTATGTCGATGGCGCTCTTGCCGAGATGCTTGGTTTCGCTGCGGAACGTGGTTCGATCGCGGCCATCCGCCAGGGTCTTCACCAGCCGGCCAATTTTCTCTGCCTCGTCCCCGATTCGTTCCAGGTCTGCAGCCATTCTGATTATGGCTACCACGACCCTGAGATCACTGGCCGCAGGTTGTCGCAGCGCCAGGATATCCGTGCAGCGGGCGTTGATATCAACTTCCATCGCATTGACTTTATGATCGGATGAGGCGACCTCCTCCGCCATATCCAGGTCCAGCTTCACCAGGGCCTTGAGGGCCTTGCGGCATTGCCCTTCAACCAGGCCACCCATTTCCAGAACGCGGGCCCGAATGTCCTCCAGCTCCTGGTTGTACTTCTGCGATGTGTGCTGATCCAGATGCAGATTGTCGTCCATCAGCAATACTCCTGATCTAGCCGAAGCGGCCGGTGATGTAGTTCTCAGTCAGTTCATGACGGGGCATGGTGAAGATCTGCTTGGTGTCGCCCACCTCGATCAACTTGCCCAGATGGAAATAGGCAGTGCGCTGTGACACGCGCGCAGCCTGCTGCATCGAATGCGTGACGATGGCGATGGTAAAGCGCTCTTTAAGTTCATCGATGAGTTCTTCTATCCGTGCTGTTGCTATCGGGTCAAGCGCGGAACAGGGCTCATCCATGAGTATGACCTCAGGACTGACAGCGATAGCCCTGGCAATACAAAGTCGCTGCTGCTGACCGCCTGACAAGCCCGTACCGGGCTGATCCAGTACGTCTTTCACTTCTTCCCACAAACTCGCCCGGCGCAAGCTGGTTTCCACTATTTCATCCATCTCTGCCTTGCTGTGGGCCAGGCCATGAATGCGTGGCCCATAGGCGACGTTCTCGTAGATAGACTTGGGGAAGGGGTTGGGTTTCTGGAACACCATGCCCACGCGCGCGCGAAGCAGCACGGTGTCCTGGCCCGACCCATATATATCCTCGCCGTCCAGCTGAATATCCCCGTGCACTCGGCATATTGGGATGATGTCATTCATACGGTTCAGTGAGCGCAGGAACGTGGATTTGCCACAGCCAGAGGGCCCGATCATGGACAATACTTCGTTTTCACCAATATCCAGGGATACATCCATGATCGCCTGCTTCTCGCCATAGTACACATTGACGTTGCGGGCAGACATTTTGGCATTTTCCACGTAGGGCTCGCCTATGGTCTGGTAATCGGCAACATCCACGTGGTCTTGCACGTCCAGCCCTACAGCCTCCTGCGGTACGGCTCCGTAAGCTTTGGCATCGGCAGTCGTCATCGTTCAGTCCCTTGCAGTAGCGTGGCTACTGGTTCTATTTCACTTCGAAGCGTCGGCGCAGGTAAATGGCCAGCGCATTCATAACAATCAGGAAGCCCATCAGCACCATGATGGCGGCAGATGTCTTTTCCGTAAAACCTCTCTCCGGGCTGTCGGCCCAGAGGAAAATTTGCACAGGTAGCACGGTTGACGGGTCAGTGACACCACCCGGCACGTCCATGATAAATGCCACCATACCGATCATCAGCAAAGGCGCCGACTCACCCAGTGCCTGGGCCATACCAATAATGGAGCCCGTTAGAATGCCCGGCATGGCGACAGGCAGAACGTGGTGAAAAACCGTCTGTAGTTTGGACGCCCCTACTCCCAGCGCAGCCTCTCGAATTGAGGGCGAAACCGCCTGTATCGCTGCCCGGGACGTAATAATGATCGTCGGCAGGGTCATCAACGAAAGTACGATGCCGCCTACCAGCGGGGCCGACCTGGGCAGTTCAAAGAAGTTGATAAAGACCGCCAATCCAAGCAACCCGAATACAATCGACGGAACTGCGGCGAGATTATTGATATTGATTTCAATCAGGTCAGTGATGCGATTTCGCGGCGCGAATTCTTCCAGGTATACCGCGGAGAAAACACCCACCGGAAACGCCAGCAGAAACGTCACCGCCAGGGTAAAAAATGATCCCTGCAAGGCGGCTCGAATACCTGCCAACTCGGGCTCACGCGAGTCACCTTCAAGGAAAAACAGGGTGTTAAACACGGAGCGGGTGCGGCCGTCATCGCGCAGCTGATCCAGCCAATCCATCTGCACATCCTTCACCTTGCGCTCGACTTCCGGCGTGTCACGCGAAATCTGCCCCTTGAGGTATCCGGCTGCCTCCGAGTGCGCCAGCAACCACAGATCATGCGTCTGCCCTATCAGTGATGGCTCAGCCACCACCCTGTCGCGAAGATGGTATTCAGCACCGATGCTGACCATGCGGTAAAGGCGCCTTTTCTCGCTGCGGCTGGTCACCTCGGGAAACATTTCCCGCAGCGACGCCTTGATCACCGCGTTGTAGTTAGCCTGTTGCAATTGCTCCGCGTCAGCTGTGGCCTCAACACCCAGCCGCTCCGGGTCCAGGTGAACGGCAATTTTCAATTCCTTCTGGGTGAAAGCCGGTGTGCCCTTACTGACGATATCGAACAGCAGGATGAACAGGAATGCGAAACCCAGCAATACTGCCAGCATGCCATAGAACTGGAACCGACGCTCTCGTGCGTAGCGCTTCTTCAGCGATGCCTGAATCAGTTCAGTATTTTTAAACGTATCTTTACTCATACTGCTCCCGATACTTGCGCACCACATAAAGGGCAATCACATTCAACAACAGGGTTACAAAGAAAAGTACCAGTCCAAGGGCGAAGGCAGCGAGCGTTTTGGGGCTGTCAAACTCCTGGTCGCCCACCAGCAGGGTGACGATCTGTACTGTGATGGTGGTCACCGCCTCCAGCGGATTAATGGTGAGCTTGGCCGACAGCCCAGCCGCCATTACCACAATCATGGTCTCGCCTATGGCGCGCGACACAGCCAGCAATATGCCACCAACAATGCCGGGGAGCGCTGCAGGCAGCAGCACCTTGCGAATGGTCTCGCTCATCGTCGCCCCCATGCCGAGGGAGGCCTCGCGCATGGTATCCGGCACGGCACTGATAATGTCATCGGACAGCGACATCACGAAAGGAATAATCATGATACCCATGACCAGCCCTGCTGCCAGGGCGCTTTCGGAGGCCACTGACAAGCCCACACTTTCGCCAAGGTTGCGAATGAAAGGCGCGACCGTCAGCGCAGCAAAGAACCCATATACAACGGTGGGTACACCGGCGAGTATTTCCAGCACCGGTTTGGTGATAGAACGGAAACGACGGCTGGCATACTCCGACAGGTAAATAGCAGACATCAGCCCTACCGGTACGGCAATCAACATGGCAACCGCGGAGATCAGCAGTGTGCCCACTAACAGAGGCACAAAACCGAATGACCCTGACGCACCTACCTGGTCGGCGCGTATGGCCATCTGGGGGCTCCATTGCAGGCCAAACAGAAAGTCTGTGATGGAGATAGCCTGAAAGAAGCGGATAGCCTCGAACAATACCGACAGCACAATGCCCAGCGTGGTGAGTACCGCGATAAAAGAGCAGGAGAAGAGTATCCAGGTGAAGATACTTTCTACGTGGTTGCGCGCGCGCAGATCGGGCTTGACCCGCATAACCGCCAACATGCCACCAATTATCGCGACCAGGCATACCAGCAACATTTTCAGGTTGCGGCTGTAGTTCATCACTTCGTTGTAGACAGCTGACGCTGCCAGCTGCGTTGCATCAAGGGACGCTGGTTCGATGTTGCCCACGGCGTGGCCCACAAGCTGGTTGTAATAGAGGCCCAACTGGTCCACTCCCTGGGCACGAACCTCAGCAGGCAGGCTGGCGATGACCAGGCTGCGGACCACCGAGCCCTCTACGGCCAACCAGACTACGAACAACAGCAGCGCAGGCAGCCCCGCCCAAAGGGCTGCCATATAGCCGTAATGAGTGGGCAGGGAGTGCAGGGACTGCAGCCCACCGCCTGCCATGCCAATCAGGCGCGACTTGTGTCGCCCGACGAAGAAACTGACTACACATAGTGCCAGCAGGGTAAGGAATACAGTTGATGTCTGCATTTACAACTCTTCAATAAGCGGAGCGCCGCATTAAGCGGCGCGCCTGAGTCAGCAAAAAAGTGCCGGAGCCAGTTGTTACGGCTTACATCTCAAGGCGTTTCAGTGACGCCACATCTTGCTGAACCTGTTTCAGCTCTTCCTCATCCAGCGGAATCAGGCCCCGTTCCGTCAGGTAGCCGTCCTCGCCCATTGCGCGATGGGATGCAAACTCGGCGGCATACTCCTGTATACCGGGGATGCGACCTACATGTGCAGCCTTGATATAAAAGTACAGGGGGCGCGACACCGGGTAGTCGCCGTCGGCGATGGTGTCAAAATCAGGCTCAACACCATCGATCAGTGAACCCTGTACCTTGTCACCATTCTCCTCAAGGAAACTGTAGCCGAAAATACCCAGAGCGCTGTCGTTGGCCTCCAGTTTCTGCACGATGAGATTGTCGTTTTCCCCTGCCTCAATATACGCGCCGTCTTCGCGCACAGAATACGCGATGGTTTTAAAGATGTCCTTACCCTTGGGAGCCGCCCCCTTGCTTTCCGCATGTGCCTGATACACCGCCTCCGGGAGTCCCAGTTCAGCCATAGCCGCCTTGATTTCGGTCACCTGTTCTGCACCGAGGCCGCGCAGGTGCTTCAGCGCCGGTATTGCCTGGGCACCGCCACCCAGGGCCAGTTCAGCGAAGGCATCGCGAGTACCTGATGTGGGGGGCGGCCCCAGCACTTCGATCTCGGTCGCGGGCAGTGCCGGGTTAATCTCTCGCCATGTTTTATAGGGGTTGGGAATCAGTTTGCCGTCCGGCCCTGGCACGTCCTTGGCAAGCGCCAGGTAGACCTCCTTCAGGCTGAGCACCATTTGCGGAGCCTGCCTGGAGTTGGCGATCGCAATGCCGTCAAAACCCACCAGCACTTCGACAATATCGGTGACGCCGTTTTCCTGGCACTGCTGGTACTCGCTTTTCTTGATTCGCCGCGAGGCATTAGTGATATCCGGTGTATTCGCGCCTACGCCCTTGCAGAACAATTTCAGGCCTCCGCCCGAGCCGGTCGCCTCGATTTTGGGGGCCTTGAAGCCGGTAGAACGGCCAAAGCGCTCAGCCACCACCGTGGCAAATGGGTAGACGGTTGAGGAGCCGACAATGCTGACGTTATCGCGCCCCTGAGCCTGAACAACGGCAACGTTGCTGCATGCAACGGTCAGCGCGAGTGCGCCCAGTATCTGCTTTTTCACCTTATGAAAACTCCCTGGCTGTGGATAGTCGGACGGCTGCCCGACGACATTTGCGGCCAGTCTAGGGGGGAAATGTTACGGGAATATTACAGTCACACCGCATTCCCCTGCCTGCAAATTCGGCCCCCGGAGTGCGCTAGTTACCCGCTGCTTTATCGATAAACTCTTCCAGTGTCTTCTGGTGGCGCACGTCCTGACCGCGCACCAGGTAAACCACGTGCTCGGCGATATTGGCGGCATGGTCGCCTATTCTCTCCAGGCTGCGCAGGGCCCACATTTCGTTGAGTATAGCGCCGATATCCCGCGGGTCTTCCATCATAAACGTGACCAGAGAACGCATTGCACTGCCGTATTCCTTGTCAACATCGGCGTCCTCTTTAACCACTTCTACGGCCAGATCCAGATCCAGGCGCGCAAATGCATCCAGCGCCTTGCGCAGCATGGATGCCACATGACTGCCAATGTGTCGTACCTCTATATAGTTGGTTGCAGAGACGTTTTCCTGGGCCAGCCTGATACCCTGGCGGGCAATCTTTGCGGCCTCGTCACCAATTCGCTCGATGTCCGTGTTCACCTTTATTACGGTCATCACCAGGCGCAGGTCGCTGGCTGTGGGCTGGCGGCGGGCAATAATCGTTGAGCACTCCTCATCAATACGCATCTCCATCTGGTTAACCTCATGGTCGCGATTGATAATCTCCTCGGCCTCACCCGTATCGCCTGCGATCAGCGCCGCTACGGCGGCGTTTAGCTGTTTCTCTACCTTGCCCCCCATTTCCAGCAACTGATTCTTGATGCCCTCCAACTCACTGTTGAAGCGCTCTGAAATATGGTGTCGGTGATCATCCTGTCTCAACATGCCCTGCTCTCCTCAGCACTGTACCGTTACCGGAAACAGCAGACTGAACGTGCTGCCCTGCCCCAGTTTACTGTCAATTTTCAATTCTGCACCATGCGCCGCCGCCACGTGCTTCACTATAGCCAACCCCAGCCCGGTGCCGCCTGTTGCTGATGAGCGGCTGTCATCAACACGGTAAAAGCGCTCGGTCAATCGCGGGAAATGCGCTGCATCGATGCCTATGCCCTGGTCCTGCACATCCAGCCGACATTGTGAGCCGGAGCGAGACCAGGATGCCCGCACCACTGTGTCGTCTGCACTGTACTTCAGGGCGTTATACACCAGGTTGGAGATCGCACTATACAATTCTCTATAATCACCCCGTACCCGCGTGGTGCACTGCAGGTCCAGTTCCAGGCGTCGCTCTGGATAGGTACTGGACACCTCATCCTGCAGTTCGTCCAGCAAAGCTGCCACATCAACCTGCTCGTGCTTTTTTTGCCCTTGCGTGGTCTCAATTCTGGAAAGCCAGAGCAAATCCTTGAGCAAATTTTCCATACGCACGGCCTGCCCCTGCATCTGCTCCATGGCACGGACATAGGCAGCAGGAAGCTTGCTGGGGTCGGTCAAGAGCGTCCCAAGATACCCGGTGATAACCGTCAGTGGGGTGCGCAACTCGTGCGACACGTTACCAACAAAATCCCTGCGCATTTGTTCCGTGCGCACGCGGTCGGTCACATCGCGGATAAACAGCAGCGTGTCGCCCTCCGCAAACTGCGTTATCACTACCTGCAGGTGCCGGTTAACCGCTCCCGCGGTTGCAAATACCAGCGGCTCTGCATACGCGTTGGCGTTGAAATACTGGCTGAACTCGGGCTCGCGCACCAGGTTGGTGATTGCCTGGCCGATATCATCAGGATAACGCAGAGCCAGCAGGCTCTGTGCTGCATCATTGCACCAGCGGATTCCGCCACCTGTCTCTACAATGACGACACCATCACGCATCGCCGCAAACGATTCCAGCAGATAGTCCACGGTAGACTGCAAACGCTCCCGGGAAACACTGGCCTCACGCTGCTGCTTGTAAATGCGGGCGACGATATCGCCCCATATGCCATACACATCCGGTGGCGGCTGGCTACTGTCTCGTAGCCATTTCTCTATTCGCCATATCTGCCGGCTCCAGAATAAGAGAACCAACAGGGAGGCGACCGCCGCACCAACCACGGGATCGCCAAGATACCACCCCAGGGCTGCTCCAGCAGCAACGACTACCAGGATTCGCGATATTGCCGAGAGCCATTCCATCACCCTGTGAAAAACCGCTCCCTACAGGCCACGAGAGGAAAAGCGGTAACCTGTGCCGCGTACGGTCTGGATGAGACCACTGTAGTCACCCTCCTCCGTCTGCAGCGCCTTGCGCAGGCGTCTGATGTGCACGTCAACAGTGCGTTCCTCCACATATACGTTTGCCCCCCAGACATGGTCGAGCAACTGGCCGCGCGTGTAGGCGCGCTCGGGATGTGACATGAAAAACTGTAACAGGTTGAACTCGGTGGGGCCCATATCGACTGGCTTATCGCCGATAAAAATACGCCTGCTTTCGCTGTCCAGAACCAGCCCGCTTACTTCCATGCGGCCCAACTCTTCACCTGATCCGGAGCGCCGCAGCAAGGCCCTCACCCTGGCAATCAACTCACGCGGCGCAAAGGGCTTGGTGATGTAGTCGTCCGCGCCTACATCAAGCCCCTGAATAACGTTGTCTTCCGCCGTTTTTGCGGTAAGCATGATCACCGGCACCTCCCGGGTGGCATCTTCACGCTTGAGGCGTCGCAGCAACTCCAGGCCACTTCCACCTGGCAGCATCCAGTCCAGCAGAATAAGGTCGGGGCGCTCGTCTACTACCTGGGTATAGGCATCGCGAATATTGTCCGATTCGATGCAACGGTACTCAGCAATCTCCAGCGCCATGCGCAGCATATCTCGGATGGCACGTTCATCATCTACTATCAACACAGTTCTTTCGGACATGACTACCACATTTCCTCATTCAGGCGAATGCAGGTATTAGATGATGAAATTGTGACAATCAAATGACAACCGGGTATGAAAACGCGCTGCTTTCGCCACAAACAGAACTCAGCGAACCCCACATACCATGCGCCCGGTCTGCCAGAGGCGCGCGCAGCAGGCGGGGCAACGGTCTGGAATCAGCGCAGGCTGGCGTTGATATTCTTCAACATCTGGTTGCCGGGGCAGAGATCCTCCGCTCCAAGCGTGTTGAGCGGACGACGGGATGTCTCCATCACGTCATGCAGGTCGCGCGAGTCCTTGTCCATATAAATGAGGCCGGTGAGGATGTCGCCGGCTACGCGGTGCTTCTCCATGGCGATCAGTGCCGAGGTCCGGTCGAAGGGGTTGAGGTCCTCCTCCATTTTATACAGGTGAACGCTTGAGCCATCATGCATGGTTACTTCATGGCTGAAGCCGGCCTCATACTCGGTGGTTATTTCCTTCTGCATGGGCACGAAATCTACCGTGCCAGTGGCTTCAGCGTGGTCACGCACAAACTCGTAGCTCTTGGTTGAGCCTGGATTGTTATTGAAGGTGACACAGGGCGATACCACATCGATCAGCGCAAATCCGCGATGACTGATCGCCGCCTTGATCAAAGGTACCAGCTGTGCCTTGTCACCGGAAAAACTGCGGGCGATAAAGGTGGCCCCCATCTGCAATGCGGTGCCGCACAAATCGATAGCACTGTAAATATTGGCATCGCCTTTTTTGCTGACAGAGCCTTCATCGGCCGTGGCCGAGTCCTGCCCTTTGGTCAGTCCATAGCAGCCATTGTTCATCACGATATACACCATGTTCAGGTTGCGACGCGCGACATGTGCAAACTGGCCCATGCCGATTGACGCAGTATCACCATCACCGGATACACCCAGGTACAGCAGGTCCCGGTTGGCCATGGCCGCTCCGGTCACCACCGACGGCATACGCCCATGCACAGAGTTAAAGCCGTGTGACTTGCCAAGAAAATAGGTAGGCGCCTTAGAGGAGCAACCAATACCGGAGAGCTTGGCAATTTTGTGCGGCTCTATGGACAGCTCATGACAGGCCCTGACGATGGCTCCGGAGATGGAGTCGTGGCCGCAGCCCGCGCAGAGGGTTGAGATAGACCCCTCGTAATCGGCGCGGGTGTAGCCCAGTTCGTTGACAGGCAGGTCTGGATGACGAAATTTGGGAATCTGGTAACTCATGTTTTATTCTCCACCCGCGTTGGCAACCCGGCTGCGGTGCAGTGGTTGAATTTCACCGCCATCCAGGTGCAGGTTAATCTGTTTTTTGATATTGCGTGCGCTGATCGGCGTGCCATCGAAACACAGCACAGACTTCAACTTATCCGGTCCCAGCTCGAACTCGGCCATCAACAAGGTACGTAATTGCGCATCGCGATTCTGTTCAATGACAAAAACCTGTTCGTGCTCCTCAATAAAGGATTTAACCTCATGATTGAAGGGGAAGGCGCGCACGCGCATTGCGTCCATGTGCACGCCTTCCTTGGCCAGGTAATCCAGGGCCTCGCGCGAGGATTCCTCACTGGTACCGAAGTACAGCACCGCAATGTCTGTTTTTTGCGCAGCACTGACCACTTCGGGGCCCGGCACGTACTCCTTGATCGTGTCCCACTTGCGCATAAGGCGAAGCATGTTTTCTTCGTACTCCTCCCCTTTCTCCGTGTACACCGCTTTCTCGTCCCGGGATGTACCGCGGGTGAAGAACGCACCCTTGCTGGGGTGGGTTGCCGGGTAGGTGCGGTAGCAGATTGCGTCGCCATCCACGTCAGTGTAGCGACCAAACTCGACGCCTGCTTCCAGCTGTTCCGCAGTCATCACCTTGCCGCGGTCATACTCACGGCCATCCTCCCATTCCAGCGGCGGAGACATATTGTCGTTCATGCCCAGGTCGAGGTCAGTCATCAGGATGATGGGCGTTTGCAGCCTCTCTGCCAGGTCAAAGGCCTGCGCCCCGAAGTCAAAACACTCCTTGGGCGTGGAGGGAAACAGCAGTACCTGCTTGGTATCGCCGTGAGACGCATAAGCAGTAGACAGAATATCTGACTGCTGCGTTCTCGTTGGCATACCGGTTGAAGGGCCGGCTCGTTGCACATCGAACAATACAGTGGGGATTTCAGCGAAGTAAGCCAACCCGAGGAATTCACTCATCAGTGAAACGCCCGGACCACTGGTGGCAGTGAAGGCACGGGCGCCATTCCAGCTGGCACCGATCACCATGCCAATGGCAGACAGTTCATCTTCGGCCTGCACAATCGCGTAGTTCTTTCGGCCCGTGCCCGGGTCTATACGCACGCGGCGGGCGTATTTTTCGAATGCGTCCACAACAGAGGTAGAAGGAGTAATGGGGTACCAGGCAGCCACTGTCGCACCACCATAGACAGCGCCCAGTCCCAGTGCCGTGTTGCCGTCCAGCAATATCTTGTCGCCCACAGCATCAGCCGCCTGCACGCGAATACCCAGCGGGCAGTCTACGTTGTTGCGCGCATACTGGTGGCCCAGCTCAAGCGCATGAATATTGGGCAGTATCAGCTTTTCCTTACCCTTGAACTGGTCTGCAACCAGATCAGTGAGCACCTTGAAGTCCATATCCAGCAGGGCCGCCAGCGCGCCCACATAGATCACGTTCTTGAACAATTGGCGCTGCCGGGGATCCTTGTACTCTTCATTGCAGATCCGTGTAAGCGGAATGCCAATGATATTGACGTCGTTACGTACCAAGCGCAGGTCGAGCGGTTTGGTGTTGTCGTAGATAAAGTAGCCGCCCGGCTCCACCTCAGAAATGTCCTGGGCCATGCTCTGCGGGTTTACGGATAACGCGATATCGATACCACCTCGACGACCGAGATAACCCGCCTCACTCACCCGCACTTCGTACCAGGTAGGCAGTCCCTGAATATTCGAAGGGAAAATATTCTTCGGGCTTACCGGCAGCCCCATGCGGAACAGCGCCTTGGCGAACATGTTGTTGGCGCTGGCTGAGCCGGTGCCGTTGACATTGGCAAACTTGATAACGAAGTCGTTAACGGATTCCAGTTTTTTCATGGCTTACTGTCCAGCTCTGCTCACGTTGTAGAGAAACTTCTGCATATCCCAGGCCGCAGTCGGGCAGCGCTCGGCACATAAACCGCAGTGCAGACACACGTTCTCGTCCTTTACCATCACTCTGCTGGTTGGCAGGTCAGCCGACACATAAAGATCTTGCGTCAGATCCCTTGCCGGTGCCGTCAGGCGGCCACGCAGGTCCTCTTCCTCTCCGTTGGCGGTGAAGGTAATGCAATCTGTTGGGCATATATCGACACAGGCATCACACTCGATACAGCGCACCTCGTCGAAGACGGTTTGCACATCGCAATTGAGGCAGCGCTCGGCTTCCTTGAACCCGGTTGCGGCGTCAAAGCCCAGTTCGACCTCCATTTTGCGATCAGCCAGCGACTTGTCCAACGGCGCCAGCGGCACGACGTAGCGCGGATCGCTCTCTACCGCGTTGTCATAACTCCACTCGTGCACGCCCATTTTCTGACTCGCCAGGGTCACACCCGGCGCCGGGCGCTCACTGACAGATTCACCGCGGCAGAAAAGGTCTATGCTGATCGCAGCCTGGTGACCGTGGGCCACGGCAGTGATCACGTTTTCCGGTCCGAAAGCGGCATCACCGCCAAAAAACACTTTCTCATTGGAGGACTGGAAGGTGGTCGGGTCCACCACCGGCATATCCCACTTGTCGAACTCAATTCCGAGGTCGCGCTCTATCCAGGGAAAAGAGTTTTCCTGGCCTATCGCCATCAGCACCACGTCCGCTTCCATAAATACCAGCGGTTCACCAGTGGGCACCAGGCTACGCTTGCCGTCTTCATCATAGACGGCCTCCACTTTTTCAAAATGCATACCCTTGAACTGGCCGTCTTCTATCACGAACTCTTTGGGTACATGATTGTTGTAAATCGGGATGCCCTCATGCATGGCATCCTCTTTTTCCCAGGGCGAGGCTTTCATATCTTCAAAGGGACTGCGCACTACCACGCGCACGTCCTTGCCGCCCAGGCGCATTGAGGTACGACAACAGTCCATTGCGGTATTGCCGCCGCCCAACACCAGCACTTTCTCTGCAATCTTGTCAGTGTGTTCAAAGGCCACACTGGCCAGCCAGTCAATACCAAGGTGAACGTGATCAGCCACCTCTTCCAGCCCCGGCAGATTGAGCCCTTTGCCCTTGGGTGCGCCGGTGCCAACGAACACGGCGTCATAGCCCTTGTCCAGCACCTCGCGCAGGCTGTCCACATAGGTATCAAACGTGGCGTTGATATCCATGTCGAGAATATAGTTGACCTCTTCGTTCAGCACTTCTTCTGGCAGGCGGAAAGAAGGTATCTGGCTGCGCATCATGCCGCCGCCGGCAAACTGGTTATCGTACACATCGATGCTGTACCCCAGGGGCGCCAGGTCCCTGGCCACCGTGAGCGATGCCGGCCCCGCGCCGATCAGTGCAATGCGCTTGCCGTTCTTTTCACTGGGTATGGCAGGCAACAGGTGACTGATATCTTCCTTGTTATCCGCGGCGACGCGCTTCAGTCGGCATATTGCTACAGGCTCATCCTCCACCCGCCCCCGCCGGCAGGCCGGCTCGCAGGGGCGGTCGCAGGTTCGCCCCAGGACGCCGGGGAACACATTTGATTGCCAATTGATCATATAGGCTTCGGTGTAGCGTTCTGCGGCGATCAGGCGGATGTACTCCGGCACGGGCGTATGTGCGGGACAGGCGTATTGGCAATCCACTACTTTGTGGAAATACTCGGGATTCTGTATGTCAGTCGGTTTCACGTTGCGGCTCGTCAGTGGCTTGCGTGCAGCGAGAAAAAGCACTGCACAAACCCTTGGGATTGTTGCACATGTATCACGCTATTGCATCTGCCTAACGGTATATAAAGCGTTACTTATCCGTTACTTATGCACGCTTTCGCATAAACAGCCGTAATACCCCGCATGTGTTCAGGGTTAACTTTACCAGCCGAAAAACCAGCCCCGCTTTTTCAGCGATCCCTCACAGCCAGGAAGCTGCTGGCGATAGCTTACGGCGCGCCGCTCCACTTTGCGCGCCACATCGCGCAACCAGGTCTTGGCCTGGAAACTACCCCGGCTGTAGCCCCCGTGCCCCTCGTGATAAGCGAGGTAAAGACGATAGGTATCCTGTTTACTGATGCCGTTGCGGCGATTGGACTGGTGGTTATACCAGCCTATGAAGTCAATTGCGTCGGCAAAATCATCCCTGTCGGCTCCGTACCTGCCGGCACTGCGCTTGTATTCTTTCCAGGTAGACTTCTTGGCCTGACTGTAGCCGTATGCGTCCGAGGGGCGCAGGCCAGGGATAAAGCCAAATATTTTTTTACGTGGAGGCCTCGCTTTCGCTACAAACCGTGACTCCTGGTGCATGATAGCCATCATCACTGAAATGGGGCTACCCCACTGATCCCGGGCGTCTGCCGCGTCATGGTACCAACCACGCTTCTCTTCAAAAATCGCACAGATATTGCTGGTATTTGCCGGCGGCGAGGTCGTGCAACCGGCAAGGAGCAACAGAACTGCCAGTGCGCAGGGGCGTATCACGTTGCAAGTCCATGGCTGCTTAGCAGCTCAAGGAAGCCGTCCTCGTCTATCACGTCAATACCCAGTTCGCGCGCGTGAGTCAGCTTACTGCCTGCACCTGGCCCGGCAAGCACGCAGTGTGTCCTGGCTGACACGCTGCCCGCCACCTTCGCCCCAAGCTGTTGCAGGAATGCCTTGGCCTCACTGCGCCCCATGTGTTCAAGCTTGCCGGTAACCACCCAGGTTTGACCTTCCAGTGGCAGGACCTGGGCGTCAGCCACTTCAAGATCACTCCAGTGCACACCGGCCTCACGCAGCGCGTGGACCACAGACAAACTCTCGGCCGAGTCGAAGAACTGGCGCAGGTGATCAGCCACCACCGGGCCTACATCGTCTACCTCCAGAAGTTGTTCTTCGGAGGCAGTCGCCAGTTTTTCCCAGCTGCCAAAGTGACGCGCGAGACTCAGTGCGGTGGCCTCGCCAACTTCGCGAATACCCAGTGCGAAAATGAAGCGCGGCAGCGTGGCAGCCTTGCTCTCTTCAAGGGCTGCCAGCAGATTATCAGCAGACTTTTCCCCCATACGCGGCAATTGCAGCAGGTCGGAGCGCTGCAGGTGGTAGAGGCTGGCCACGTTCGTCACCAGGCCAGTGTCAACCAACTGCTCTACCAGTTTGTCACCGAGTCCATCTACATCCATCGCCCGCCGGGAGACAAAGTGCTTGATCGCCGCTTTCTGCTGGGCGGCACATACAAGGCCACCCATGCAGCGGATAACGGCCTCATCGGCAGCCCGTTCAGTAGCTGAGCCGCAGACGGGGCAACGAGTCGGGAATACCACAGGTCGGGCGTCTGCCGGCCGCCGTTCAGTCACCACCGAGACAATCTGCGGGATGACGTCGCCGGCGCGCCGCACAATTACCGTGTCGCCCACTTGCACCCCCAGACGCTCTATCTCGTCACTGTTATGCAGGGTCGCATTGCTGACCGTGACGCCGCCAACAAACACCGGCTGCAAGCGCGCAACCGGTGTGATAGCACCAGTGCGACCAACCTGAAACTCCACGTCCAGCAGCTGTGTCGTCTGTTCCTGCGCGGGGAATTTGCGCGCTATCGCCCAACGCGGCGCGCGAGCGACAAACCCCAGCTCACGTTGCAGATCTATGCGGTCGACCTTGTAGACAATGCCGTCTATGTCGTAGGGCAGTTCATCTCGCCTGGCAGCGAGATACTGATAATAGTCCTCGCAGGCTTGAATACCCTCCACCACGCGCGATTCAGGATTGATGCGCAAGCCCCACTGATGCAGCAAATCCAATATAGCGGAATGCTGCATTGGCAACTCCCCGTCTTCGACCAGGCCGACACCGTAGCAACACATTTCAAGGTTACGTTGCGCAGTGATACGTGAATCCAGTTGTCGCAGGCTCCCGGCTGCGGCGTTGCGGGGGTTCACAAAGAGCTTGCTATCCGTTTCCCGGGCCTGCTGATTCAATCGTTCAAACCCCGCTCGCGGCATATAGATTTCCCCGCGCACCTCTAGCACGGCGGGGTAGCCGTCACCTCGCAAACGCAGGGGGATAGAAGGAATCGTGCGCACGTTTCGGGTGATGTCCTCGCCGGTGCGACCGTCGCCTCTGGTGGCGCCTCGGGTAAGCATCCCGTCGCGATAGAGCAGACTGACCGCGATACCATCCAGCTTCGGTTCGCAACTGTAGGACACCGTGCCGGGGTCAGCCCCGAGACGATCCAGCAAGCGGCGCTCAAAGTCCTGCAGCTCATCGGCATTAAAAGCGTTGTCCAGGGACAACATGGGGACTTCATGCTCCACCTGGTCAAACGCCTGTAGCGGCGTGGCGCCGACCCTTTGGGTAGGTGAATCGGGAGTAACCAGCCCGGGGTTGGCCTGCTCCAGTTCCTGTAACTCCCTCAGGGCCTGATCGTATTCGGCATCTGGAACGCTGGGGTCATCGAGGACGTAGTAGCGGTAGTTCCATTCCCGCAACCGCTCACGCAGTTGCAGGGCTTGCGCCTGAATATCGGAGGCCGTCATAGCAACATTGGGAAATCAGGACGTCCTGGCAAGCAGGCGCCGTTCCAGGTCACGAATCTGCTGGCGGCAATGATCCAGTGTCTGCTTGGTTATCACGCTGCGCGACTCGTCCAGCACGTCACCGCCCAGGTTGCGGGCGACTGCCTGTGCCGTCTCCAGCATGTAGTCGAAGGCCTTCATCATGTCTTCCGGTCCTGGTAGCGTCAGGAAAAACACCAGGCCAGGCGTGTTGAAGTCCGCCATGTTGTCGATATCAAACACGCCGGGCTGCATCATATTGGCCACGCTGAACTGTATCGCACCCTTTCCCGCCTCGAACTCGTGGCGATGGAAAAAGCTCATATCGCCGAAACGCAAATCGCAGGCCAGCAGTATGTGCAGTATATCCTCGCCCCTGAACCCGGCCGCGTCCCGCGCCATGACATTGAGCATGAACACTTCCGGGTCCACATCGCGCGGCAGGCGACCCGGCTCTTCGACTGCCGGCGGCTCCGTTGCATTACGATCCGCTCCCATGCCGTCCAGCCAATCCAGGTCATCAGCCCCGGGGTCGGCTGCGGAAAAGCCCGCCATGACGTGATCCGGGTCACTGTCATCACCCTCAGTGGTGGAGGACGAGACCGGCCTGCTCTCTTCCAGCTTCTCCGCGTCCTCCGCCTCGTTATCCTGGGCGTTCTGCGCCGCTGCTTTGAGCAAGTCGCCGCGCTGCACGACACGCGCTCCGCCATTGGGCAGTTCTTTCAACCAGGCGATATCTTCGTCCTGCGGCGAAACGGTCTCCTGAGGCTCCGCCAGCTTCATTCTTACCCGGGAATACTTCTCGCTTCGCACCCGACGCCAGGCATCCAGCAGCACCGCCATAATCAGCAGTACCCCAATAATGACCATCCAGTCCCGTACGGTTAATTCTGACATTCCCTAAACCTATCAGCTTGCTGCCAGCTCTGCGGCTTCGTCCACATCGACCGTCACCAGACGCGACACCCCGGGCTCGTGCATGGTAACGCCCATCAACTGATCCGCCTGTTCCATGGTGATCTTGTTGTGGGTAATGAATATAAACTGCACTTTATCAGACATTTCCTTCACCATGCGCGCATAGCGGCCGGTGTTGGCGTCATCAAGCGGCGCGTCTACCTCATCAAGCATACAGAATGGCGCTGGATTAAGCTGGAAAATAGAAAATACCAGGGCAATCGCAGTGAGGGCCTTTTCGCCCCCCGAGAGCAGGTGGATTGTGCTGTTCTTCTTGCCCGGCGGGCGGGCCATAATGGCGATGCCGGTGTTCAGGAGATCGTCCCCGGTCATTTCCAGATAGGCATTACCGCCTCCGAATACCCTGGGGAACAGCTCCTGAAGGCCGTTGTTGACCTGATCAAAGGTCTCCTGGAACCGGCTGCGAGTTTCCTTGTCGATCTTGCGAATGGCGTTTTCCAGGGTTTCCAGTGCGGTCACCAGGTCCTCGTTCTGCGCATCAAGGTAGTTTTTGCGCTCCGACTGCAGGCTATATTCGTCTATAGCAGCGAGGTTGATGGCCCCCAGGCGCGCTATACGGGCGGCGATTTTCTCCAGCTGCCGCTGCCACTCATCCTCGCTCGCCTCTTCGGGCATGGCATCGAGCAGCGTTTGCACGTCCTGCTCAGCGTCCTGCAGCTGCCGCTGAATATTCTCGCGCTGAACCTGCAGGGTCTGGCTGGTGATACGCTGCTGCTCGAGGTCACGGCGCACAGACTCGGCGCGATGTTCTATAGCTGCCCGCTGCTGCTCGCACTCGCGCAGCTTGTGCTCCACCTCTGCCACCAGCTGCCTTGCTTCACTGAGCTCGGATTCAGACTGCAGGCGCAACTCAAGCTGCGCTTCCAGTTCGGCACGAAGCCCTTCCAGCGGATTGTCATTTTCATTCATACTGCGCTGCAAGCTCTCGCGCCGCTCACGTAACTGGGCAACCTGGTTATGCGTGCGATCAATTGAGCCGCGCATGGAGCTGAGTTGAGTCTGCAATGACTGCAGGCGCATGGCCGCCTGGTGCGCGGCGTCCTTGTCATGGCGAGCTTTCTGCCGGCAGCTGTCGAGCTTGCCGCGGGTTTCGTCACGGACGGACAGCAGCTCTTCCCGCCGATGTGAGTCTGACTCCATGCTTTCAATAGCCAGCGAGAGCAGTTGGCGTGCCTCGGCCACGGCCTCCTGTTCCTGGCGAAACTGTTCTCGCGCTTCCTCGACATCGGCCGCGATGCGCGCGCGCCGGGCTGTGATCTGTTCCACCCGGGCCTGCATGGCAGACAGCTTTGAACTGTGTTCAGCGTGCAGTCTGGTAGCGGCCTGCAGCTCGCGCTGCGAATTCTGGCGCTGCTCTTCCAGAGCGCGTAACTGCTCCTGCGCCTGCTGTTGTTCATGTTCGAGCTGTTGCTCGCGCGCTGCGGCCGTCGCCAGAGACTGCTCCAACTGTTCCAGTTCCTGCTGACGCTCGATCACCCCACCCTGCTGCTCTCCCAGCCGGGTCACCCGTAACCAGTTAGGGCCTAACCATACGCCCTCGCGCGTAATCACCGACTCGTGCACCGCCAGGGTCGGTCTCATAGCCATCGCTGCAGCCAGGTCTTGTGCCACTTTGACACCGCCGAGCAAGGACTCCGCGAGACCATGGCTGCGCACCTTCGATGCAAGGTACTGTGGGGCCGCGGGCGCTGCCGCAGAGGCTTCCAATAGAGCGAGCTGCCCCTGCTCGAGGCTTCCCAGCATGCCTCCCAGGTTGCCCAGGTTGTCGACACAGACCGCTTGCAGGTAATCGCCGAGCACCGTCTCCACGGCAAGCTGCCAACCATCATCAACCTGCAATTGCTCCAGCAGCCGAGGCTTGTCCTCCAGAGCCTGGGCCCGCAACCACTCACCAACATCGGCACTGCCGTCCTGCATGGCTGCCTGCTGCAGGGCTTCAAGTGACGCCTGACGACCGCGCATCTGCTGGATAGCCGAACGCTGCGTGTTCAGTTCTGCGGCCAGTGTATTACTGCGCTCCCGGGTAGCCGTTATCTGCTCTGCTACTTGCTCAGCGCCGTTCTCGTACTCGGCCATTACCATTTCGGTCTCAGCCAGCTGCTCGCTCAGCGCCTCCATTTCACCGTCATCAGGCCCCGGGGCCAGCGCGGTTTGTTCCTCTTCCAACTGCACAGTGCGTGTCTGGATGCGTTTCAACACCTGCTCAAGATGCTGAATACGAGACTGCTGGACCTCGGCCTGTTGCCGTGGCTCCGCCGCCTGCTGATTGAATTCGTCCCACTGATGCTGCCACTGGTGCATGGCCTCCTCAGCCTGCAGCAGGGCCTCTGCGCTGGTTTCCTCCAGCTCGACCAACATCTCCAGATCGGGGGCTAGAGCCGCCACTTCCGCCTCCCAGCTGAGGAGCTTGTCGCGATCGCCTCCCAGATGGCTCTCTGCCTGCTCCAGCGCGTCACTGGTCTGCTGCAGGTCCTCGGCCAGCTGGTGGCTGCGCTCCTGCTGATGCTTGATGGTCTGCTCTATACGCGCCACTTCCGAACCCAGCGAGTAATACCGTGCCTGAACCTGGTTGAAGGTGTCGGTGCGATCAGTATGCTCTACGCGATGCTGTTCGATAGCCGTATCAACCTGCTGGTGCTCGGCATGCACCGCTTCCAGCTTCACTTCCAGTTCGCCCAGGGCCTTGCCGACCGTTTGCAGCTGACCATCGAGATCCTGCCACTGCAAGGCATACAACTGGGCCTTGTACAGCCGCTCCTCTTCCTTGTATTCGCTGTACTTCTGCGCGGCCTGCGCCTGTCGCTGTAAATGCTGCAGCTGACGTTCAAGTTCTTCGCGCAGGTCGGTCAGGCGCTCAAGGTTTTCCAGCGTGCGGCGCATCCGACTCTCCGTCTCCTTGCGCCGCTCCTTGTATTTGGAAATGCCCGCCGCTTCCTCGATGAAGATGCGTAACTCCTCGGGCTTGGACTCGATCAGCCGCGAGATCATGCCCTGCTCAATAATTGCGTAGCTGCGCGGCCCCAATCCGGTGCCCAGGAAGATGTCGGTGATGTCGCGGCGCCGGCAACGCGTGCCGTTCAGGAAGTATTCTGATTGCCCTTCACGCGAGACCAGTCGCTTGATGGAGATCTCCGCATAGCTGGCATATTCACCGCCTACGCCACCATCGGCATTATCGAACACCAGCTCGATGAAAGCCTGCCCCACGGGTTGTCGATTGACTGAGCCATTGAAGATCACGTCGGTCATGGACTCACCGCGCAGGTTCTTGGCGGAACTCTCGCCCATCACCCAGCGCACAGCGTCAATGACATTGGATTTGCCGCAGCCGTTGGGGCCGACGACTGCGCACATGTTACTGGGGAAGTTGACGGTGGTGGGATCGACGAAAGACTTGAACCCCGCCAGCTTGATTGACTTTAGTCGCATTAAACTTTAAATACCCACTGTACCTTGCTGTTTTTTATAGATTTTTCCGGTTTTAACCAGCCAGTAACCCAAAACCGAAACCACAAGATATAGTGTATAGACTTTAATCAGGCAACACTATGCCCTGACCCAAAAAAGCCGGAAATTTAGCTCTCGCTAACGCCCTTCGCCGGCCTCAGGACGATATCGACGGCAGCATTGTCGGCACCTGGCGCCAGTGGACCGGCGCTGCCCAGCCAGGTCGCTGTCGCTTCGCCTGGTCGCCCTTGCGGCGAGACCTGCACCACTACCTGCACCGATTCAGTCAGCGACAACTTCTGTCCGGCCATCGAGTTGCTGTCATCCAGACGCAGCGTCAACGGCAGGTCGGCTGCGCGCAGCCGCTGCACCGCAATCGGCATCCTGCTGTCGCTGGCTGCATTGCGGGCGAGCACAAAAACGGTGTCTGCAGGGTCGATTTCCGCTCCCTCAGGCAGGGCGACAGACACTGTCACACCCATGCTGCTCTCCGCACCCGCGGCCACGACCGGGGCTGCCGCAGGCTCGCCCAGCTTTTCCCGGGCGCTGGCTATTATGCCGGCGATCATGCGCTGGGTTTCGGAACCGGGAGACTCCACCGCCAACAGGCGCTGCCAATAACCAATAGCCGCTCGGTACTGACCCTGCTCATAGGCGGCCATACCCAACAAGCCCAGCGCCGTGCGTTGGTGCGGGTCTACCGCCAGCGCCTGCTCTGCACGCATCTTGGCGCTGTCATCCAGTACCCTGCCGGCAGCGAGGTAGCGGGCCTGCGCCGCGTAGGCCAGCGCAGCGGCATCTTCCGGTGCGGCCTCAATCAACTCATCATAGGCTGCTGCGGCTCGCGCATAGTCCTGCGCGCCCATGTAGAAGCGGCCAAGCATTGCCACATAATGCAGGTTATCCGGGCGTTGACTGGCGCGCTTTTCAATTGCTTTCATCAGCGCGTCCATATCCTGGGGCGTACTGTTTTCGTCCAGCGACAGCAACTGACGCGAGATTAATACATCCTGGGCCGCGCCCAGCTGGTAGTACAACAATGCGCTGCCCGCGACCACTATGGGCAGCAGGACCCAGGCGGGGAAGCGACGCCCACTGGCTGCGCGTTCGCGCACGGCAGCGGGTACCTGTTCATCTTCCAATAGACGCAGTTGCGCGTCGGCGGCCAGCGAATCATCGCCCTCCTCGGCCAACTCCTGCTGCCGCAGTCGATACCACTCCAGGTTCGCTCGCTCCAGGTCCTCATCGGTACTGCCACTGCGCCGGCGCCCTGGCATCAGGATAAAGACGGCACTCAAGGCCAGCATCAGAGCACACACCAGCAGGAAAACGGTCATTCTTTGTCAGCCTTTTTCATCAGCTCGCGCAGGCGCTGCTGGTCTGCGTCGCTAAGGTCGCCCTCAGAACCGCCCGGCTGCTTGCGGTCGCGCAGGGTCAGGAAGACTATCAGCAGGCCCAGCAACAGCAGCACGCCTGGTGCCAGCCAGAGCAACATGGTCGCTCCAGCGAAGCGGGGGCGATAGCGCACGAACTCACCGTAGCGGTCGACCATGTACTGGAGGATCTCTTCGTCTGAGGCGCCTTGCTCCAGTTGCTGGTGCAGCAGCTTGCGCAGATCCTGGGCGATGGGGGCATTGGAATCGGCAATATTCTGGTTCTGGCACTTGGGGCAGCGCAACTCACCGCTTAATTCCTGGTAGCGCGATGCCAGCGCCGGATCACTGAATTCATAGGTCTCGATGACCGACAGCGCCTGTAGCGGTAAGACCAAACAGCCCATCGCCAGCAGCCACTGTAACAGGGCGCGCATGTTCATCCTTCGCCCTCGCCCTTGAGCTGCGTATACAGCGGCAACAGCACCGTCGTCCAGACTCGTTCGTCCACCACGCCCACGTGGCGGTAGCGCACCATGCCCTGAGCGTCGACCAGGTAGGTTTCCGGCGCGCCATACACCCCCAGGTCCAGGCCCAGCGTGCCCTCCCGGTCTGCAATATTGGCGATGTAGGGGTCACCCAGCTGCTGCAACCAGCCCAGCGCGGCAGCATCTTCATCTTTGTAGTTGATGCCGTAGATGGCCACACCCTGCCTTGCCAGCTCCGTCAGGTAAGGATGTTCCACACGGCAGGACACACACCACGTAGCCCAGACATTGAACAACGCGACGCGGCCACTCACCGAGGCCTTATCGAGCTTAGCGTCGCCGCCCAGTGCCGGCAGCGAGAACTCAGGAAATGGCTTGTCGATCAATGCCGAGGGCATTTCTTTCGGGTCCAGGGACAAGCCCCGCAGCAAAAACAGGGCGAGGATCCCGAACAGGATCAACGGCAGAAAGAGTTTCAGCCTAGCGTGCATACTCTGTCCCGTGAGCAGTACTGGTCGCGCTGCTGCGCTGGCGCCGGTATCGTTTGTCCATCACGGTGGCGAAAGCGCCCAGAGCCATGAAGATAGACCCTACCCACATCCAGCGCACCATGGGTTTGTAGTGCAGGCGTATGGCCCAGGCACCACCTTCGCCAATAGGTTCGCCCATGGCCACGAACAGATCACGGAATACGCCAGGATCTATCGCCGCCTCGGTCATCACCGAGCCACTGGCAAGGTAGCGCCGTTTTTGTGGCGCCAGCATGGCGACCAACTCACCGTTACGCGTCACTTCAAAGCGCGCCTCATCGGCAAGGTAATTGGGGCCTCTTACCTGAGCCACTTCGAGGAAACGGAACTCATAGCCAGCGACAACATCGGTCTCTCCCGGGCTCATCTTGAGGTCGTGTTCTATCGAGTACTGACTGGTAGCGACTACGCCAACAATACACGCGGCAAACCCCAGGTGGGCCAGCACCATACCCCAGTAACTGGGTGTTAATCTGCGCAGGCCTCGGGGAAAACCGGCGCTGCCTCCCATACGGAACCATACGTCCCGGGCGAGACCACACACCAGCCATGCAGACAGTAACACCGCCAGCGCCACCCAGATATTGTAGTCTGCATGAACCAGCGGCAGGGTGATGGCACACACCACGGCAACGATTCCCGGAACCAGCAGTTCCGCCTTCCAGCGCTGGGTACTGTCGCGCTTCCAGCGAGAGACGGGGCCAAACGCCATGACCGGTGCCAGCAGTGCCATCAATGGCACAAATACGGCATTGAAGTATGGCGGACCGACGGAGTACTTGCCCATTCCCAGCGCATCCACGAACAGCGGGAAAAGGGTGCCGAAGAGTACGGTCAGTGTCGCCACCAGGAATACCACATTGTTGAACAGCAGCAACGACTCTCTGGATACCCAGGAAAAACTCACGCGACTGCTCACCGCGGGCGCCCGCAGCGCGTACAGAACCAGCGAGCCACCTACCACAATGGCCAGGAAAACGAGAATAAACATACCGCGCGCCGGGTCAGTCGCAAACGCGTGAACCGAGGTCAACACGCCGGAGCGGACCAGGAACGTACCCAGCAGACTCAGCGAAAAAGCGAAAATTGCCAGCAGCACGGTCCAGCTTTTGAACAGGCCGCGCTTTTCGGTAACCGCCAGTGAGTGCACCAGCGCCGTTCCGGCAAGCCAGGGCATGAACGAGGCGTTCTCGACCGGATCCCAGAACCACCAGCCGCCCCAGCCCAGCTCGTAATAGGCCCACCAACTGCCCAGCATGATACCCAGCGTGAGGAAGGCCCAGGCCACGTTGGTCCAGGGTCGTGACCAGCGCGCCCAGGAGGCATCAAGGCGACCGCCCAGCAAGGCAGCTATAGCGAAGGCAAATGCCACGGAGAAACCCACGTAACCCATATACAGCAGCGGTGGGTGAATTATCAGCCCCGGGTCCTGCAACAGCGGGTTCAGGTCATTGCCGTCCGGCGGAATACTCGGCAGCAATCTGGCAAAAGGATTGGATGTGAGCAGGGAGAATGAGAGGAAGCCAACCGCTACCGCACCCATCACCGACAACACCCGCGACAGCACCAGCAAGGGTAGCTGCGGGCTGAACACGGCTACTGCGGACGTCCACAGGCAGAGAATCAGCGACCACAACAGCAGCGAGCCCTCGTGATTCCCCCAAACAGCTGAGAACTTGTATATAGCAGGCAGCAGCGAGTTGCTGTTACTGGCGACCACCGCAACGGAAAAATCGTCCTGTAAAAAAGCCACCGCCAGACAGGTGAAGCTGATGGCTACGAAAACCAGCTGACCAATGGCCAGCCGCGGTGCCAGCGCCATGGCGTACACATTTCGCCGCCAGGCACCCCATGCGGGCACAACAGCCAGCAGCAGAGCGAGCACGAAAGCGATAATCAGGGCGAAGTGCCCCATCTCGGGAATCATTGCTTAACCCCTTTGTGGTCAAAGCCGGACTGTTCCAACGCGTCCATAACTTCCGGCGGCATGTAGTTCTCGTCATGCTTGGCAAGAACCTCCGACGCTTGCAATACGCCGTTCTCATCCAGTTTTCCGGATGCAACAGCTCCCTGTCCCTCGTCAAACAGGTCCGGCAGGATACCCACGTACACCACCGGCACCGACGCTTCGAAGTCCGTCACTTCAAAGCGGGTTTCAAGGCTGTCATCGGCACGCTGAACGCTGCCCTCGACGACCATCCCCCCCACGCGTATGGGCTGCCCCACAGGCGCTTTGCCCTGCGCAACGTCAGTCGGCGGATAAAACAGGTTGATATTGCCGCGCATGGCATAGGCAATCAGGCCAATGGCCGCACTGGAGAAAATGACTATGAACAGGACCAGATACAGTCGCTGCTTACGAACCGGATGCATGTCCGTCCTCCTGGCTTGATGGCTGACTCTGGGTTGGAGCACCCTGGGCGCGACGGAGTTCCCCGGCCACATCCTCCAGCAGTCGGCGCTGGCGCCGTCGCGGCAGCATTAACAGGGCCAATAACACCAGCAGGGTAATGCCGTAGGCGGCCCAGACATAAGCACCGT
>JAUIIQ010000179.1 GCA_030431585.1 Gammaproteobacteria bacterium
AACCTCCCATGGGTCCAAAAGGCCTGCTGGGTTTGCTGCTGATGCTGTGCGTGATGCTCAGCAGTGGGCTGTTACTGATTCCGCTGTTGTTGCAATACCCCGCAACAGCGTTGCTGCTCGCCCTGGCAGGTTTGTTTGTTGCCAACTATGTCACCCTGAACCTTGGGAAACAGCCGCTGGGGTCCCTGCTGGTGATTGGTATCACTTTGATCTCGGCAATGGGCTTGCTGGATTTTGCTATCGCCTTGCTACTCATTCAGGCGCTGTGCATCAATATCGCTATAGCAGTGATCTGCCAATGGTTGGTATACCCGCTGTTCCCGGAGGATGGGCCATTGCCGGCACCGCCTCCACCTGCGCCCGAGCAGTCCAGCTGGCTTGCGTTGCGCGCCACCTTGATCGTGTTTCCCAGCTTTCTCCTGGTATTGGTAAACCCCTTACTTTACGCGCCGATTATTATGAAGTCCGTCGCTCTGGGGCAGCAGGTATCCGAGACGCATGCGCGTTCGGCTGGCCGGGAGTTACTCGGCTCTACGCTGATGGCTGCTGTGCTGGCTATTCTCATGTGGTATGGGCTCAAACTTGCCCCTACACTGTGGATGTTCTTTTTGTGGACGTTGGCCTTCGGTCTGTTCATTGTTGCCAGGGTGTACGGTGTGATCAGGTCTCGCTACAGCCCCAGTTTTTGGTCTAACGTGGTGATTACGCTGCTCATCTTCATTGGGCCTGCTGTGGAGGATTCCGCCGCAGGCAGAGACCCCTACGCGGCGTCGGCCGTGCGCCTTGGCTTGTTTATGGGTGTGGCAATCTATGCCTGGTTGATGCTGTTGTTTCTGGATGGTTGGCGGGCGAGACGCTCTGCCCGGGTGACGTCGCCCACGGCGTTGGAGGTCAGTTGATGCTGATGAATCTGGTTCTTGGGTTAGCGGTAATGGTCTTCTGTCTTTTTGTGCAGGCACTATTGATGGCGGTCGCTGTGCAGTTCTACGGTCGCCACCTGAATCTGGCGGGCTCCCCCTCTTTTTTCCAGACTGTGATGGTAACAGCGGGGGTAATGCTGGTGTTGGTGCTGGGTAATTTTCTACAGATTTCTATTTGGGCTTATCTGTTCCTGCATCTGGGTGAATTCCAGCTTTACATCGACGCGGTGTACCACTCGGCAGTGAACTTTGCCACGCTGGGTTATGGCGATATTGTGATGACGCCAAAGCATCGTATTCTGGGCCCTATGGAATCAGTGAACGGTGTGCTGATGATAGGCGTGACCACGGCGGTGATGATGTCGGTATTGCAGGACGCGCTCAAGCGCACGCGCGATGCGAGAAAGGCGCGCAGAGGCTGATTGCCACGAACTGACGGGCACAGCGACAGTATTCGCAGTAAACACACAGGAGAAGTAAGTTGAAGCTGGAACAGCGTTACCCTGAAAAGAGAGCCTTTGTGACAGGTGCTGCCGCCGGCCTGGGGCTTGAGATTTGCCAACAGTTGGCGAGAAGGCAGTGGAAGCTATTCATAGCGGATATCAATGAGCAGCGCTTACTCGAAGTCCAGAGCAAGCTCAGCGAACTCGGTGCCGAAGTCATTACCCAGACCCTGGATGTCACCGTCGCCGACGAGTTGGAGGCGGCCTGTGCCGACGTGGAAAAGGCCTGGGGCGGTGTAGATCTGGTATTCAACAACGCGGGCATCGCTGTGGCGGGTGAACTCAATGAAGTTGCGCTGGAGGACTGGCATCGAGTGATGAACGTGGATTTGTGGGGCGTCATCCACGGTTGCCGTGCCTTTGTTCCGCTGCTGAAAAAACAGGGCGCAGGGCACATTATCAATACAGCCTCCAGCGCCGGCACCCTGTCTGCACCCGAAATGGGACCCTACAACGTGGCCAAGGCCGGGGTGATTTCACTATCGGAGACACTGCGGGTGGAACTGGCACGATCAGGAATTGGCGTCACCGTGGTCTGCCCGACGGTGTTCGCCAGTTCTCTGGGGGAGAGTTTTGGTGAAAGCACCCGCGGCGAGCAAATGCTGCACAAGCAGCTTGACCAGTCCAGGGTAACTGCGGAGGAGATCGTGAAGGACGTGCTCAGGGCGGTGGAGCGGGAGCGTTTGTACGTGATGACGCAGCCGGACGCACGCTGGGGTTGGCGCATGAAGCGTTTTTTTCCGGAGTATTTTGCCAGCTCTCTGGGGCGCATGTATCGGGACCGCAAAGGCATATTTTCTGAAGACAGGTTTTAGGCGCGAATATTGTGCTCTATCTGCGCCCTGTTGTTCAGGGCGAAATCACTTCCAACAAGAGACTAGATTATGCAGCAGTTGAAGGGAAAAACCGCGGTCATCAGTGGCGGCGCAGAAGGCATAGGGCTGAACCTCGCGAAAACCCTGGGCGCGCAGGGCATGAATATTGTTCTGGCGGACATAGAAGCACCGCAGTTGGCGGTAGCCGAGCAGGCACTGCAGGAAGCAGGTATACCGGTGCTTGCCGTAGAGATGGATGTAGCCCTGCTCGAGGATTGGCAGCGCACCGCCAAGGCTGCACTCGAACGCTTTGGGTCGGTGCATGTTTTGGTGAACAATGCAGGCGTGAGCGGCGGCTTGGGTGCCATCGAAACCCTGGATGATCCGGGCTGGCGCTGGACAATCGATGTGAATCTTATGGGCGTAGTGTATGGCGCCAACGTGTTTGTGCCGCTGATGAAAGAACACGGTGAAGCCTGCTGGCTGATCAACGTGGCTTCCATAGCGGGTATGGCGGGAGCACCAATGGGCGGCGCCTACACGGCAACCAAGGCCGCTGTTGTCGCACTGTCAGAGGCCTGGTACGAGGAGTTGAAAGCGGAGAATATTCACGTATCGGTGCTGGCGCCGGCGTTTGTAAAAACGCGTATTCACCAGTCCTATCGAAATCGGCAGCCGCGTTATGCGACCAGTGTTACCCCCACACCGGATGTCCTGAAGATTGCGAAGATTACATCAGAGGCTGTGAACAGCGGCATCGATGTCGAGATTGTGGGTAAGCGCGTACTGGAGGCCATGGAAGCCGGAGAGCTGTATATCTTCACTCACCCCAGTTACCGTGCAGTGACAGATCACCGCAGTGCAGCGATTGCCGGCGCCTTTGACCAGGCTGCAGCGAGCCCGCAATTGCAGGGTGTGCGGAATGAAAAGTTGATGTCGTTTACAGGTTGATTCGCCTCACAAACGCGTAGGCTGATACGCCCGGCCCTTGCCGGGATCGACAAATGAAACAGGTGAAGTGAAAATGAAGGTAAGCAGAGAGTTCGATGTCATTGTGTACGGCGCCAGCGGTTTTACCGGGCAGCTGATTGCAGAGTACCTGGCTGAGCACTACGGTGCAGACGGGAGCTTGCGTTGGGCCCTTGCCGGTCGTAATGCCGAAAAGATCCGCCTGGTATCGAGTGCATCCGGTCTACCGGATACGCTGGAGGTGATTGCAGCAGATTCGGCTGACAGGGCGGCCCTGGACGAAATGGTTGCGCGAACGCGGGTTGTGTTAACCGCTGTCGGCCCCTATCAATTTTACGGGTCTGAGCTGGTGGGAGCCTGCGCCACAGCGGGAACGGACTACGTTGATCTCTGTGGCGAAACCAACTGGATGCGGCAGATGGTCATAGAGCATTCGGCAGCAGCGCAGGCATCCGGTGCGCGCATTGTATTCTCGTGCGGCTTCGACTCTATTCCCTTTGATCTGGGTGTGTATTATCTGCAACAAGTCGCCAGGGAGAAGACAGGAGCCGTGGTGAAGGACGTGAAGGGCAGGGTGCGCCAGATGAAAGGGCATGCATCGGGTGGTACCGTCGCCAGTTTGAAGGCGACCATGGCAGCGGCGGCAAAAGACCCTTCGGTACTGCAACAGTTAAAGAACCCGTACTGCCTGGTGCCCGGCTTTGAGGGTGTGCCTCAGCCCCCAAGCCATAAACCTGTTTATGATGAAGAGATAGACAGCTGGGCGGCCCCCTTCATCATGGCGCAGATTAATATGTCGAACGTGCACCGGTCCAATGCCCTGCTTGACTTCGCTTACGGTGAGGACTTCACCTATACCGAGATGCTGCTCACCGGCCCCGGTGAACAGGGCGAGTCTATGGCGATGGCGATGGCTGAGTCCGGCCTGAGCGATGGAGATAAAGACCCGCTACCTGGAGAAGGCCCCAGCCGGGAAGAACAGTTGGCCGGCTTTTACGATATTCTTTTTCAGGGAAAGAGTGCCAGTGGCGACAGGGTCGCCGTGTCGGTAGGGGGTGATCGTGATCCGGGCTATGGTTCCACGTCGCGAATGATAGCCGAGAGTGCGGTTGCCCTGGCCTGCGATGACATCCCCACTGCGGGGGGTATCTGGACACCTGCTGCGGCCATGGGCGACACGTTGATCAAGCGCCTTGTCGACAATGCCGGACTGGTGTTCAAGACGGAGTAGTGCGTTGATATGAGCAAAACGATTCAGTTCACGGTCAATCGTAAGCAATTTTCCGAGACAGCCGTTGTCGAGATAGCAACGCCGGACGCCAGCAGCCTTAAAGAGGGCGAGGCCCTCCTTCGTGTCGACCGATTTGCGCTTACCGCAAATAACATCAGTTACGCCGCCACCGGCGATATCCTCGGATACTGGCGGTTCTTTCCTGCCTCTGAAGACATGGGAATTATCCCGGTTTGGGGTTTCGCCGATGTTGTAATCAGCAAGTGTCCCGGCGTCCAGGAAGGGGAGCGCGTGTATGGCTACCTACCCATGGCTACTCATCTGCTGGTCTCTCCCGGGCAGGTGTCTGCTCACAGCTTCATGGATACCTGTGAGCACCGTTCCTACCTGCCGGTGATTTACAATCAGTATCTGCGGTGTGAGGCTGATCCTCTGTACAACAAGGATACGGAAGCGCTGCAGATGCTTCTCCGTCCACTGTTCACGACGTCCTTTTTGCTGGATGACTTTTTTGAAGACAATGCTTTCTTTGGTGCGGAAACGGTGTTGCTGACCAGTGCGTCGAGTAAGACGGCGTCGGGCATGGCTTTTCTTCTCAATCGTAACCGCGCGGGAAGAGGGGCTCGTTATCAGGTAGTGGGGCTGACGTCCTCAGCGAACAGATCTTTTGTAGAAAGCCTTGGCTGTTACGACCAGGTGCTTTGTTACGAGGAGTTGGAGACCCTGGCTCCAGACTCAGGTGCGGCGGTAGTCGACTTTGCCGGCAATGGCGAATTGCTCGCGCGTGTGCATGATCACAATGGTGAACACTTGCGCTACAGTTGTCTCGTTGGAGCCTCGCACTGGCAAAAACTGGGCAGTGCAAAACAGCCCTTGGCAGGGCCTGAGCCGGTTATGTTTTTCGCGCCCACACAGGCGGAAAAACGTATCGGTGAATGGGGCGCTCCGCGATTCCAGCAGGAGCTGGCGCAGGTATGGAGTGAATTCACCGCTTTCGTGGCGGACTGGATGCAGGTTGAAAACAGTTCTGGTGTTGCCGCAACTGAGCAGGTCTATCATGATTTACTGGATGGTCGTATCAGTCCTGATCGCGGCCATATTGTGTCCCTGTGGTCGGAATAGGCACCTGTTTTGGGCGCGTTGCGTGATGGCGCACCGTCCTCGTCGCACAGTGAGAGGTTCCGGAGGTTTGTAAATGGTGGGTATGCGCAGCAATAGTATTATTCGCCGCAGACTGTGCACACGAGACGGCCGCAAGGCTTGCAGGGTGATGCCGTTGTCTGGTTTTGCCATCTATCGCCTGGTGCTTGCTGAATGAGCCCTCGTTGCCTGATTCTTGACAGCGATGCATCTCACGCGGAAGCGCTCGCTCAGTTGGCCCAGGGTTGTGGCTTCGACGTGGACTCCCCGGGCTTGTCCAGTGGCTTGCCCACGACTGACCTTGCAGAATATGACCTGGTGTTTCTGGATCTTCCCAGCGATGAGGATTTGCAGAGCAGTCCTTTGCTTGATGCGGATAAGCTGGATTCCGCTGAAGTCTTCGTGATGAGTGTTCAGGACGAACCTGATACGGCAGACAAAGCCATCCGAATGGGTGCAAGCTACTACTTTTGCAAGCCCTTCAGTCGCGAAAACCTGCAGCCTTTGCTGGACGATATCGTGGCCGAGGCAAGCGATGATGAGAGCGGATCAGATGATTCAGCCGCCTGTGGTATTGATCAATTCGGTATGCTTCGCGGAAGTTCCAGAGGCATGCGTAAGCTTTATCGACAGCTTCGTAAAGTCGCGCAGACCGATGCAAGTGTGCTGGTGGTGGGTGAAAGCGGCACCGGTAAGGAACTTGTTGCCCGCACAACACACATGCTGTCGCCGCGTCGTAGCGGCCCATATGTAGCCTTCAACTGCGCAGCGGTGCCTGCCGGGCTTGCTGAAAGCGAACTGTTCGGGCACGAAAAGGGCGCGTTCAGTGGTGCCACGCAGCGTCATCGTGGCTATTTTGAGAGAGCCGATGGCGGAACCCTGCTGCTTGATGAAATTACCGAAATGGACGCCGACCTGCAGGCCAAACTACTGCGAGTGCTGGAGACGCGGATTATGCGCCGGCTTGGCTCGGAGAAAGACATTGCGCTGGATGTAAGAGTCATTTCTGCCTGTAATCGGTCCCCGGATCAGGCCGTTGCTGATGGCGATCTGCGCGAGGACCTGTATTTCCGGCTGGCCCAGTTCCCGGTCCGGGTGCCACCATTGCGACGTCGCGGCAGGGATGTGGTGGGGCTGGCGAATTACTTTCTTCGCGAGTTAAACGAACGTCATGACACCGGCCTGACGATGGGCGAAGAGGCAGCCGCGGCAGTAGAGGGTTATCACTGGCCGGGTAACGTGCGCGAACTGAAGCACCTGGTCGAGCGGGCTTACATTATGTCTGAATCGATCATCGACACAGAACTCGTGCACGCTATCGATGAACAGACGCGGGGTCTGGTGTCGGCGGACGATGGTCTCACCATCGCGCCGGGCACCAGCATCGCGGAAATGGAGCGGAAGTTGATTCTGGCGACTCTGGCGCACACTGGAGA
>JAUIIQ010000180.1 GCA_030431585.1 Gammaproteobacteria bacterium
GGTGGTCCTTCAGGTGATTACAGACGCGTTCCTCCGTGGCCGCGACAAACCCCAGGCTTACCTCATCACCTATCGCTCCAGCGATTGCTCCCAGCGCAAAAGACATCCCGTACCAGGCGGGGTTCAGGACGCTTGGCCGGCTGTGCAGTTCGCGCAGTCGCTCTTCGCACCACACCAGGTGATCAATCTCTTCCTCAGCTGCCTCGCGCATCTCTTCGCGCACAGTGGGCAATCGCGCGGTGAGGGCCTGGCCCTGGTAAAGGGCCTGGGCGCAGACTTCGCCCGTGTGGTTGACGCGCATCAGTCCCGCCACGTGCTTGCGTTCTTCCTCAGCGAGGTCGGTATCGCTATGGCCATCGGATGGGGAGGGGCGTCCCGCGGAGTGGCCGCTATTAGTGATGGTACGCATCACGGCATCCGCCTCGCTGATGAAGCGGTCTACCAGGGAAAGTCGGCGTTGACGCATGGGCGAACCTGCTTTTTTTACTCAGACCTGACTATACCGCGCGATGGCGCGCCAGCCAATGTCCCGCCGCAAGGTCACACCTTCCCAGCTAATCTTGTCAGCTGCGCGATAACAGGCCTGTTGGGCGCCGGCAATATCATCTCCCAGCGCAGTTACACAGAGCACACGTCCGCCGCTGGTGACGATGTCATCGCCCTGCTGGGCGGTGCCGGCGTGAAACACCTTGATGCCGGGTTCCTGTTCTGCATTGAGGCCGTGAATCACCGCGCCCTTGGCATAGCTGCCCGGATAGCCGCCGGCAGCGAGCACCACACCAATGGCGCAACGGGCATCCCAGGCCGCGCTGGCGGTGTCCAGTTGCCGATCAAGCGCCAGTTCACAGAGTTCAACCAGGTCAGATTGCAGGCGCACCATGATGGGCTGGGTTTCCGGGTCGCCGAAGCGGCAGTTGTATTCAATGACCCTGGGCTCGCCTTGCGGCGATATCATCAGTCCAGCATAAAGGAAGCCTGTGTACTCGTTACCTTCGGCGGCCATGCCGTTGACAGTCGGCATGATCACTTGCTCCATAATGCGCTGGTAGATGACATCGTCTACCACAGGCGCCGGAGAATACGCGCCCATGCCGCCAGTATTAGGGCCGGTATCACCCTCACCGATGCGCTTGTGGTCCTGGCTTGTGGCCATGGGCAAGACATTCTTGCCATCCACCATGACGATAAAGCTGGCCTCCTCGCCTTCCAGGAATTCCTCTATCACCACCCGGCAGCCGGCGTCGCCAAACGCGTTGCCCGAGAGCATGTCGGTGACGGCGTCTTCCGCCTGGGCAAGGGTCTCGGCGACGATAACGCCCTTGCCGGCAGCCAGGCCGTCAGCTTTGACCACGATGGGCGCACCCTTTTCGCGCAAGTAGGACAGCGCCGGCTCCAGCTCGGTAAAGTTGGCGTAGTCCCCGGTGGGAATGCCGTGGCGGGCGAGAAAATCTTTGGTAAATGCTTTGGAGCCTTCCAGTTGGGCGGCACCCTTGCCGGGACCGAAGCAGCGTAGGCCGCGACTGGTGAAGTAGTCCACCACACCCTCTACCAGCGGCGCCTCCGGGCCAATAATAGTGAGGCCTACACCATTGCTTTCGGCAAAATCCGCCAACGCCGGAAAGTCCATCACATCAATGGCCACGTTCTCCAGGCCGGGCTCTGTAGCGGTGCCGGCGTTGCCGGGTGCCACATAGACTGTGTCAACCCGTTCGGACTGGGCTGCTTTCCATGCCAGTGCGTGCTCGCGGCCGCCGCTGCCAATAATTAATACGTTCACTGCTGCTTCCTTTTCGCTTGCTTGCATCGTTCCCGCGAAGCTCTGGAATGCCTTCGCGGGGTGCTGTTGAAACGGAAATTAATGCCTGAAGTGCCGCATTCCCGTAAACACCATTGCCATGCCGTGTTCGTCTGCTGCGGCAATGACTTCCTCGTCACGAATGGACCCACCGGGTTGTATCACCGCGGCGATGCCACGCTCTCCGGCACTGTCGATCCCGTCGCGGAAGGGGAAGAATGCGTCCGAGGCCATCACTGAGCCCTTCACCTGTAGCCCTGCGTGTTCGGCCTTGATCGCGGCAATGCGTGCGGAATTTATGCGGCTCATCTGGCCTGCACCCACGCCCACGGTCTGGCCGTTGTTGGCGTAGATGATGGCATTGGATTTGACGAACTTGGCGACTTTCCACGCAAACAGCAGGTCATTGAGCTGTTGTTCAGTAGGTTGTATTTTACTCACCACCTTGAGGTCATCTGCGGTGATCATGCCCAGGTCGCGATCCTGTACCAGCAGGCCGCCGTTTACTCGCTTGTAGTCCAGGGCTGGTGAAGGCGCAGACCATTGTCCACATTGCAGTAGTCGCACGTTCTTTTTCCCGGCCACCGCTGCCGCCGCTTCCGCGCTGACACTGGGCGCAATAATGACCTCTACAAACTGACGCTCGCAAATAGCGGCTGCTGTCGCGCCATCCAGTTCGCGATTGAAAGCAATGATGCCGCCAAAGGCAGACTCCGTGTCGGTGGCAAAAGCCAGGTCGTAAGCCTCACCAATCGTCCTGGCTACGGCAACACCACAGGGGTTGGCATGCTTGACGATAACGCAAGCCGGCTGCTCGAAGTTCTTGACGCACTCCAGGGCGGCGTCGGTATCCGCCACATTGTTATAGGACAGCTCTTTGCCCTGTAACTGTTTTGCCGTGGCAATGCCCGCTTCAGCCGGGTGGCGCTCTACATAAAAAGCGGCCTTCTGGTGCGGGTTTTCACCGTAGCGCATTTCCTGCACTTTATGGAACTGGGCGTTGAAGGTGCGTGCGAAATTTTCAGAACCGCCGGGTACCAGCTTGCCGAAGTGATTGGCTATAGCACCGTCGTAGGCAGCCGTATGCTCATAGGCTTTTATTGCCAGGTCAAAACGGGTTTCAAGGCTGGTGGCACCATCGTTGGCCTGCATCTCGGCGATGATTGCATCGTAGTCAGATGCATTGACCACGATATTGACGAAGCGGTGGTTTTTGGCCGCCGCGCGCACCATGGTGGGCCCGCCAATGTCGATGTTTTCCACTGCATCTTCAAGGGTGCAGTCGGCTTTCGCCACGGTTGCCTCAAACGGGTAAAGGTTCACCACTACCATATCGATAGCGTCAATACCGTGCTCTGCCATGACATCATCGTCCTGGCCGCGACGAGCAAGAATACCGCCATGCACTTTCGGGTGCAGAGTCTTCACCCTGCCGTCCATCATCTCTGGAAAGCCGGTGTATTCGGACACCTCCGTAACCTCCAGCCCGTTTTCCTGTAACAGGCGATACGTTCCACCCGTAGACAGTAATTCGACGCCGAGTTCGCGCAGCTTGCCGGCGAACTCGACAATGCCGGCCTTGTCGGAAACGCTGATTAACGCTCGAGTGACTTTTACGGCTTGATTCATGGGTCAGTCCTTCTTGCCGATGAGCTGGTACTGCTTGAGTTTTTTGCGCAAAGTGCCCCTGTTCAGGCCCAGCATCACAGATGCTTTGGTCTGGTTGTTGCGGGTATACGCCATAATCTCTTCAAGCAGAGGCGCTTCCACCTCGGCAAGCACCATCTGGTATACCTCGGTGGACAGTTGGCCGTCGAGTTCCGCAAGATACTGGCGGACGCTTGCGGTTACGGCTTCGCGAAGTCTCGATGTATCACCAGTCTGAAGTTGTTCGTCGTTAGCAGCGGTGTCGCCGTCCACTGCCGGGGGTAGGGGTTCCGCCCTGCTCATGCTGCAAGTTCCTCTGTTGTCTTTGGTGAAAAAAATGATTCTATCTGCTGTAACTGGTCAGTCGCTGACTGCAGGCTGTTGAAACGGGCTCGCTCCGCGCTGCAGTGCAGGGACCCCTGAAGGTACCACCCCACGTGCTTGCGTGCGATGCGTACGCCCATAAATTCGCCGTAGAACGCGTGCAGGGCTAGCAGATGACGGCGCAGGATCTCGCGCTGTTCCTGCTTGCCGGGTTCGGTGAAAGGCTGCCCCGCCAGATGTGCCGCAATCTGCCCGCAAAGCCAAGGTCGCCCCTGAGCTGCGCGGCCGATCATCACGCCGGCTGCACCGGTGGCCTTCATCACTTCTTCCGCTTTACGGCAGGAATCGATGTCGCCGTTGGCAAATACCGGAAACCGCGTTGCCTCGACGATGCGGGCTATCGTGTCGTACTCTGCCTTCCCGTTGAACTTGTCTGCTCGCGTGCGGCCGTGCACGGCCAGTGCTGCAATGCCGGCTTCTTCCGCGATGCGCGCGATAGTGACGCCGTTGCGTTGGTCAGGGCTGGCGCCGGTACGAATTTTCAGCGTTACCGGTACATCCACAGCGGCTACCACGGCTTGCAGAATATCCTGAACCAGCTTTTCGTCGGCCAGCAGAGCTGACCCTGCGGCCTTACGGCAGACTTTTTTCGCCGGGCAGCCCATGTTGATATCAATGATCTGCGCCCCCTTAGAGACGTTATAGCGGGCGGCTTCTGCCAACTCCTCGGGATTGCTACCGGCGATTTGTACTGAGCGCGGCTCTACTTCCGCGTCGTGGACGCTGCGCCAGGCCGTTTTGCGCGAGTCGCGCAATTGAGGATTGCTGCTGATCATCTCGGACACCACCAGTCCGGCGCCCATTTCTGCGCACAGTCGCCGAAAAGGCAGGTCCGTCACGCCTGCCATGGGGGCTAGCGCGACCGGGTTGGCCAGCTTGTAGGGTCCAATCTGTGGCATTGAGTATGTTGTGCTTTTTTTGTGCTACGGGTGGCGCGAAAAAGAGGCGGTATTCTACTCGTATGGGGTGGGCGGCGAAAGAATTTCTGCACAAAAAATGGGCAGGAGTAATGGCCGGTTTGTGCTTTCGGTGAATCGAGTGGCAGGTGGTGCAGCTGTTTGAGCTATGCGGCCCGACCCCGGTTGGCTCCCTGCGGAACGGCCCCAAGCTTCGCCGGCGTGCCGGGCCGGGGTGTAACTCGGCCAGCGGTTGCTGTGCGCAACCGCTAAACGGCCTCAGACATCCACGCCGGAAAGCCCCCGGCAAGCCGGCTGCGCAAAAAGCGGTGGCCTGATGGTTCCGCAGAGAGCCAACCGGGGCCGGGCCTTCTGCTGTTAGCAATGTAGATCTCGTAGTACCCCAAAGCGAGGGGCCAATTGTGTATGCCGTAACGAGGCTCAGTGGTTGTATACCCCGTCTGAAAATGTCCGAGCACAGGGATGTGCGAGGCCAAGCTGGCAGGACGCCTCTGTTGCGTTTTTCAGACGGGGTATACAACCGCTGAGCCGGGCTGGATTGAGCCGAGCTGGATAAAAAACAACGCCTCAGTCAGCCTTGGCGAGATTACCCCGCAAACAAACCCAACCCTCATGCTCACCCGCCACCGCCAGTTCAATCCACGGCGCATAATGCGCGATCATCCCGCTCGCCTGAGTGTTGAGCAGGCCGGAGAGCATCAGCGTCCCCCCCGGTTTCAGGCAGTGCAGCAGCGTGGAGGACAGCTCCATCAGTGGGCCGGCCAGAATATTGGCAATAACTACCTCGGCTTTGCCCTGCCATTGGCCCGCGTCATATTGGCCGGGAAGGGCCACCGCGAACCGCTGGGCTTCCACGCCATTGCGTCCGGCATTATCGCGGCTCGCTACCAGAGCCTGCGGGTCGTTGTCCACGCCCAGGGCCTTTTCCGCGCCCAGCTTGAGCGCTGCAACCGCAAGAATGCCCGAGCCACAGCCGTAGTCCACAACACTCGTGCCGGCGAGCGTCATGCCATCCAGTTGTGCCAGGCACAACGCAGTTGTCGGGTGGGTGCCGGTACCAAATGCCAGGCCGGGGTCAAGCAGGAGGTTGACGGCGTCAGGCTCAGGGGGTTCCAGCCAACTTGGGCAGACCCAGAGGCGGCGACCGAACTGCATCGGTTGATAGTGCTGCATCCACTCGCGTTCCCAGTCCTTGTCTTCAAGGATCTCGATGCGCTGGTTGCAGGTGCCGAGCATGTCGGCGGGGAAATGCGCGAGCACGGCCTGCATGTCGGTGTCCGCAGGGTACAGGCCGGTCAGGCGGGTCTGCCCCCACAGCGGCGTTTCGCCCACGGCGGGCTCCAGGACTGGCTGGTCTGCGTTGTCTTCCATGGTTACCGCGACGGACCCGCTGGCAAGCAGCAGGTCTTCCAGTTCCCCGGCTTGCTCCGGATTGCTGTCCAGGCGTAACTGGATCCAGCTCATAGACTATGGCGCGCTGCTGAGAAGCGAGGAAATGTTGCGATGATGGCGCTCCGGGTCATCCACAGTAGCGAGCGCCCAGGCTCTCTATAGCTTGTCTTCAAGCTTACTTTCCAGGTAGTGAATACTTACCCCGCCAGCCTGGAATGCGCGGTCGCGGGTCAGGTCGCGGTGCAACGGTGTATTGGTTCTGATTCCCTCGATAACCAGTTCGTCCAGTGCCTGGCGCATGCGTGCCAGGGCTACGTCTCGGCTTTCACCAAAGGTGATGATCTTGGCAATCAACGAGTCGTAGAACGGTGGAACCGTGTAGCCGTCGTAGAGGTGCGAGTCGCAGCGCACGCCCAGGCCGCCCGGCGCGTGAAAGGTGGTGACCTTGCCAGGGGAAGGCAGGAAATTGTGCGGGTCCTCTGCGTTGATCCGGCATTCAAATGAATGGCCGTGGAAGCGAATCTCATCCTGTGTTTTCGACAACGGCAGGCCGGCGGCAATGCGCAACTGTTCCTTGACGATGTCAAAGCTGGTAATCATTTCGGTGACGGGGTGTTCCACCTGCACGCGCGTGTTCATTTCGATGAAGTAGAATCCGCCGTCTTCGTAAAGGAACTCGAAGGTGCCGGCACCGCGATAGCCGATTTCAATGCAGGCGTTCACGCAAGCCTCAGTGACCTGGTTGCGCAAGTCATCGGGGATGCCGGGTGCCGGAGCCTCTTCCAGCACCTTCTGGTGCCGGCGCTGCAGTGAGCAGTCACGGTCCCCAAGGTGAA
>JAUIIQ010000181.1 GCA_030431585.1 Gammaproteobacteria bacterium
CGCCTGCACCTCGCTCATGGCAATCACCGAATAGTTACCAATTGGCGTATTGGGGCCAAGCATCAGGAAAAAATTGGGGAAGCCGGGCAGGCACAGGGAACGATAGGCCTGCACTTTCTTCGACCAGGCCTCGTCGATGGTCAGGCCATCGCGGCCGCGCAGGTCCATGGGCCGCATGAAGTTGAAAGGATGAAAACCGGTGGCCAGTACCAGCACGTCCAGCTCGTGGGTCACCCCGTCGGTGGTGACCACGCCTGATTCGCAGATGCGCTCTATCGCGGTTGTCTCCAGCGTTACAGTGTCGCGCTGCACGGCGTCATAGAACGTGCTGTTGATAATGAGCCGTTTGCAGCCCACGGGGTAATCCGGCGTCAGTTTCTTACGCAGCTCCGGGTCGCGCACGCTCCTGCGCAGGTTGCGCTTGGCCATCCACGACAAATACGCGTGTTGCAGTTTGCTCCCGGTTACCGCCTTGCTGAAGGTATTGCGCAGCACAAAGGCATAGCGCCTGCTGAGGGCCGCCAGTCTTTCCTGCTTGCCCCGCAAACGGGATTTGTCAGCGTCGGTGTAGGTTTTGTCCGGCACGCGGATGATCCACTGGGGAGTGCGCTGAAACACCGTCAGCTGGCCCGCTGTTTTACCGATCTCGCCAATCACCTGGCAGGCGGTGGAGCCGGTGCCGATAATGCCAACGCGCTTGCCAGCCAGGTCCACATCATGATTCCAGCGAGCGGTATGCCACATGTCACCCTTGAAGCTGTCCAGGCCCTGGATGTCCGGGTAGGCCGGGTGGTGCAGGATGCCGGTGGCAGACACCACAAAATCCACCTCCAGGTGGTTGCCCTTGCTGGTACCCAGTTGCCACTTGCCGTCTACGTAATGGCACTGCTCCAGTGCCTCATTGTAGCGAATCTGCCCGGACACGCCCTGCTCGTCGGCCACCTGCTGGAAGTACTGCTGTATTTCGGCACCTCGGGCGAAGCGGTGGCTCCACTCCGCGTTGCCCCTGAAACTGTAGGTATACATATGTGCCGGCACATCGCAGGCCACCCCCGGGTAGGTGTTTTCTCGCCAGGTGCCACCGAGCTTGTCGGCCTTTTCCAGTATGGTGATATCCGTGATGCCCGCCTCGCGCAGTTTGATGGCCATGAGAATGCCCGTCATCCCCGCACCAATCACCGCAACCGAGGGGTTTTGTCTTGCCTTGCCGCCTTGCATTGCCGGCCTCCTTTGTAGGTTATTGCTTATAGCGCCAAACTATAGAGCCCCCGGCAGCGAAGACGAATATCCGCCAGGGACAAAAACTTATTAAAATAGGACATACTCTCTTGCTCTTGGCCCGGCTATAACATAGTCTCGTCGTTATGCTGGCAGAGACGCAGAGAATGGGTAGCAAGAGCAACACCAGCCATCACATCAAGGCCTTGCCGACGGCCCTGAAAGCAATGCGGGCCATGGGATTCAACAGCGCCGACTGTCTCGCCGGCACCGACCTGACCGAAGAGCAACTGGCCCGCAGCAGCGACCTGCCATTCACTCTTGAGCAGGAGTTCCGCTTCCACCGCAACCTGCTGGAATTGACCGACAACCCCATGCTCGGACTGTTACTGGGCAAAGAGTACCAGCTGGAGTCCTACGGGCTGCTGGGCTACGCCTTCATGAGCGCACCTACCCTGCGCCAGGCGATGATTGTGGTGCGTAACTATGGCCCGCTCACCTTTACCCTGTTCGACGTAAACTTCCTGGTGGAAAACGGGCGCGGCCTGTTGCGGTTCTCACCGGACATTCCCATCCCGGAAGACCTGGTCACCTATTACGTTGATCGTGACCTGACTGCGGCGGTAAGCGGCAGCCACAACGCGGTGCGCCAACCCCTGCAACCGGTGCAGGTAAAACTCATGCATAACGGTGAGCAGCGGCGCGATATCTACCAGCGCCACTTCAGTTGCCCTGTATCGTTCTCGGCACCGGCCTCGGAATTGCAGATAGACGCCGCGCTGCTGGACAGCACGCTGCCGATGGGCGACAGTGAAACCAGCTCCATGTGCCAGCAACAATGTCGATTGCTGCTGGCCAGGATGCGCTCAGGCAGTACTTATGTAGACAAGGTGCGCCAGTTGATTGTGGCCCGGCCCGGCTATTTCCCGGACATCGATTACGTCGCCGAGAAACTCAACATGACCAGCCGTACACTGCGGCGTAAACTGTGCCGGGAAGACAGCAGCTACCAGGACATTCTCGCCGAAGTACGCTACGAGCTGGCGCGGGAATATCTCGCCACCTCTACCCTGCCGCTGGAAGAGATATCCATTCTGCTTGGCTACAGCGCGCCCGGCAACTTCAGCAATGCCTTCAAGCGCTGGCATGGATGCTCGCCCCGCGAATACCGACAGGGCAGCTGACGCCAACCTGAGCAGCGTCTGCCACGGGTATCGACACAACAACACATCAACCCCTTCAAGGAGGGACGTGTATGAGTCAGATGGTTGACCTGATTATCTTTGGTGGCACCGGAGACCTGTCCACGCGCAAGTTACTCCCCGCGCTCTACCAGTTGCACCGCGACAAGCTCGCCGACCGGTTGCACCGGATCATCGCCACTGGCCGCAGCAAAATCGATGGCGAAACATTCCATCTTGAAGCGCAGAAAAACCTGCAACGCTTCCTGCCCGCCGCAGACTGGGATGAGGCGGTGTGGGCCACCTTCCGCGAGCGGCTCTGCTACGTACAGTTGGAAGCAGGCCAAAGTAAAGACTATCAGACGCTCACCAACCTGCTGGATTCAAGCGGTGCTCCCGGCAGGCTTTTCTACCTGGCCACGCTGCCTTCCCTGTACGGGGAAATCTGTCAGCAACTGCAGGCTGCCGGCGCGGTGAACCGGGAAAGCCGCGTGGTATTGGAGAAACCCCTGGGGCATGACCTGACATCCTGCCAGCAGATAAACGAGCAGGTCGCCCAGGTATTCGATGAAGAAGCCACGTTTCGCATCGACCACTACCTGGGCAAGGAAACCGTGCAGAACCTGCTGGCGCTTCGCTTCGGCAACGCGCTGTTCCACCCCATGTGGAACAACACCTTCATCAGCAACGTGCAGATCACCGTTGCCGAAGACATTGGTGTGGCCGGCCGCGGTAGCTACTACGCAGACACCGGCGCGCTGCGCGACATGGTGCAGAACCACCTGCTGCAGGTATTGTCGCTGGTCGCCATGGAGCCGCCCGCCAGCCTGCGGGCAGCGGATATCCGCGACGAAAAAATGAAGGTTCTGCGCTGCCTGGAACCCATCACCCCTGCCAACGTGAAAGCACGCACGGTGCGCGGGCGCTACGCCGCAGGCGCAGTGAGGGGCAAGGCGGTGAAGGGCTTCCTCGAGGAAGAGGCCTTCCACGACGCCGACAACACCGAAACCTTTGTTGCGCTTGAGGCCAGTATCAACAACTGGCGCTGGGCGGGAGTGCCCTTTTACCTGCGCACGGGCAAGCGCCTCACCCGGCGTTATTCAGAGATTGTCATTGAATACCGGCGGCAGCCTTTCTCCCTGTTCGCCAATGACCCGCAGGAGCTGACCAATAAACTGGTGATCCACCTGCAGCCCGAGGAGAGCATCAGCCTGCATACGGTTAACAAGAAACCGGGGCTGGCGAGCAAACTGCGGCTGAAACCGGTGGAGCTGCATCTCACCGACGAGTCCCAGGAAAAGCACAGTAGCTACGACGCCTACGAGCGGTTGTTGCTGGACGCCCTGCATGGCGACCAGACCCTGTTCATGCGCCGCGACGAGGTGGAAACCGCGTGGCGCTGGATAGACTCCATCATCGAAGCGTGGGAAGAAAACGCCATACCGGTGAAGTCCTACAACGCCGGCACCATGGGGCCAAATGCGGCCACCGCGCTGGTCGCGGTAGACGGTTTCAGCTGGCATGAATGAACTTCACCGCTTCGACAGCCGCGACGCGCTTGATATCGCCCTGGCCGGCCACATTGCCGATGCATTGAACAAGCAGGTGGCACGCTGCGGTGCTGCCAGTCTTGCCGTCTCCGGCGGCAGCACGCCCCGTGGCCTGTTTGCCCGGCTCGCGCTGGAGGCAGTGGCATGGGAGCAGGTTCACATCACCCTGGTGGACGAGCGTTGGGTAAGCGTAGACGACCCGCAGTCCAACGAGCAACTGGTGCGTGAACAGCTGCTGCAGGGGAACGCGGCCAGTGCCCACTTCACCGGCCTGAAAACGCATCACGCAAGCGCCGAGGACGGCCTTGCCCTGGCGAGCGCGCGTGTTGCAGACCTTCCCCTGCCCTTCACCTGCGTCGTACTGGGTATGGGCACTGACGGGCACACCGCATCGTGGTTTCCCCAGGCGCGTAATCTGCCGCAGATGCTGGATGCCAACAGCAATGAACTTCTCGCCGCCTGCGAGCCGGTCACCGCGCCGCATCAACGGATTACGCTGACCCTGCCCGCTGTGCTGGCCGCCAGCGAGATCATCCTGCATATCACCGGCGAGGAAAAGCTGGCCGTACTGGCCGAGGCCGGCGCCAAACACTATCCCGTTGCTGCGATAACCGGGCAGCAGAAAAACCCTGCAACTATCTGGTGGGCACCCTGATGACTGATCCCCGACTCAGCGCTATCACCGAGCGCATTATCGAACGCAGCCGCGACACGCGGGCAGACTACCTGGCGCGTATGGACAAGCAGCGCACCCAGGGCCCCCGGCGCGGCACCCTGTCCTGTTCCAATCTCGCGCATGGGTTTGCCGCCTGCAACGACAGCGATAAACAGAGCCTGAAGCTGACCGAGGCGGCCAATATTGGCATCGTCAATGCCTACAACGACATGCTTTCGGCGCACCAGCCCCTGGAATCCTATCCACGGTTGATCAAGGAGGCGGCCCACGGTATGGGCTGTACCGCACAGGTAGCCGGTGGCGTACCGGCCATGTGCGACGGTGTCACCCAGGGCACGGCGGGGATGGAACTTAGCCTGTTCAGCCGGGACGTGATCGCCGGCGCCACCGCCATTGCGCTGTCGCACAATATGTTCGACGGCGCTCTCTGCCTGGGCGTATGCGACAAGATTGTGCCCGGGCTGCTGATAGGCGCACTGTCCTTCGGCCATCTCCCGGTGATTTTTGCACCGGCAGGCCCCATGACCTCGGGGCTTTCCAACAAGGAAAAAGCCGCCGTACGCCAGCAGTTCGCGGAGGGCAAGGTCGGCCGCGAGGAGCTGCTGGAAGCGGAATCTGCGGCCTATCACGGCCAGGGAACCTGCACTTTCTATGGCACCGCCAACAGTAACCAGATGCTGATGGAGGTGATGGGCATTCACATTCCCGGCGCCGCGTTTGAGCCGCCCGGCACGGCCCTTCGCGATGCACTCACGCGCGGCGCGGCCGAGCGACTGTGCCAGATCACCGCCTTGGGCAGCAACTATACGCCGCTGGCTGAGGTGGTGGATGAGAAGAGCATCGTCAATGCGATCATCGCACTGCTGGCCACGGGGGGGTCTACCAATCACAGTATTCACTGGGTTGCCATCGCGCGTGCCGCTGGCGTGCTTATCAACTGGCAGGACTTCAGCGAACTGTCTGCCATCATCCCTCTGGTTGCCAGGGTCTACCCCAACGGCAGCGCGGACGTAAACCACTTCCACGCCGCAGGCGGCACCGGGTATGTGATTCGCACGCTGCTGGAAAGCGGGCTGCTGCACGAGGACGTGCGCACCAACTGGGGTGACGGGCTGACACACTACACGCTGGAGCCGCAACTTGCCGAGGGTCGCCTGCACTACGTGCAGGGCGCCAGCCAAAGCGCGGATACCGAGGTGCTGCGCCCGGCCGGGGACCCGTTCTCGCCCGAGGGCGGTTTGCGTTTACTGGAGGGCAACCTGGGTCGCTGCGTGATCAAGGTGTCCGCCGTGGCGCCAACGCATCGCTGCGTAGAGGCACCGGCGCGGGTGTTCGACAGCCAGAGCGCCCTGAAAGAGGCCTTTGATGCAGGGGAGCTGGAGCAGGACATGATCGCGGTAGTGCGCTTCCAGGGGCCGGCTGCCAACGGTATGCCGGAGCTGCACAAGCTGACCCCCTACCTGGGCGTTCTGCAGGACCGGGGCTATCGCGTTGCGCTGGTAACCGACGGCCGCATGTCCGGCGCATCCGGCAAAGTACCGGCGGCTATCCATTTGACCCCGGAAGCGCTGCACGGCGGCGCCATAGCCAAAGTGCGCGATGGCGACCTGCTGCGCCTGGACGCGGAGGCCGGCGAACTGCACTGCCTGGTGCCGGAGCAGGAGTGGTCACAGCGCAGCCCGGCCGAGCGCCAATCCAACGCGGCAGAACAGGGTACCGGCCGTGAGTTGTTCGCTTTTATGCGGCGTGCGGTCAGCGAAGCCGAGTCCGGCGCCAGCGTATTCTAGCCGGTTATCTGGTTCAGTATGGCCACCACCGTGGCCTCATCCAGCAACCTGGGCACCGGGTAACCCATGCACTCGGCAGCTGCGGCAACGGCAAGGTCCTGGTGATCCGCACGCTGGATTAAATCCGAGCGATCCGGAATACCGACCTGGGTACGCAACTCACGCACGGCCGCGATAAACTTGTGCGCCAGCTGCGAAGGCGGTTCACCCTGCTCGCCCGCACCGATTACCAGCGCCAACTCCGCCAGGCTCGACTCCGCCTCCTCCCTGCAAAACTCCAGCACATGCGGCAGCACCAGCGCGTTGGCCAGTCCGTGGGGAATGCCATAGGTACCACCGAGCTGGTGGGCAATGGCGTGAACACTGCCAACGGAGACCTGGTTGATGGCCATACCGGCGTAGTAGGCAGCAAGTGCCATACCCTCACGAGCGGCGAGGTTGCCGCCCTCCTGATACGCTGTCACCAGGTGCTGGAATACCAGCCGCACCGCAATACGCCCATCCTCCAGCCTGGTGCCGCGTTGCCATACGCCGATATAGGCTTCGATG
>JAUIIQ010000182.1 GCA_030431585.1 Gammaproteobacteria bacterium
CTTGTAGTACCGGCGCAGGTCGAAGCCACCAACGGCTCGCACGAAGCTGCTATCGGCACGCACCGACGTTTCCGCAAACCTGTCGAGTACATTGTCTGCATAGAGCGTCAGCACCCAGTCATCCCTGAACCAGCTTGCCGACACATTGTGCAGGGCAAAACCCGGTAGTGCTTCTCCATTGTCGCGCTTGCCTGTATGCGTGAGCACGTCACTGCGTGCCGTCATTGACCAGTCCAGGTGAACGTTACTGCCATCAGACAGGCCTATAACGTAGTTAAGAGCGAGCCTGCCCTGATGCTCCGGTGAACCGGCGAGGCGATCACCCTCCTCGCCATCTATCCCATTGACCAGGCCAGGGGCATCCTCGGTGAGTTGCGCATGGTTATACGCATAACTACCCCACAGTGTAAGCGAATCGGTAAGCGACCACTGGCCTGCCAACTCAAGCCCATAGCTGGCCGCTTCGCCACCATTGCCGATAATGGGCACAGAACCATTCTCTGTTACGTCCGCAATCTGGATATCCTTCCAGTCGATATAGTAAACCGAGGCATTGAGCCGGCCACGAGTGAAATCGCTGTGCACGCCTAATTCATAATTGGTTGTGGTATCGGGTTTGATCAGAACCTCATCCGGCAGCGCACAGACTTTCTGCCCGCCCTCACCCGGATCAGGCGTTTCGTCACAGGGCGTCACAGAATTCAAACCACCGAGCCTGTAGCCCTCGCTGATGGTGCCAAACGCCATCACTTGCTCGCTAAAATTGTAGGCTGCGTTCAGTTTGAAAAGCGCACCGTCGTCTTCAGCCTTGTTGCGCTGGACGACGGGCTGAATCAGATCTGGCGCTGCGCCAAGGAACAGCGTGTTCTCCAGCGGCAGGTCAACCGCAAACACGCGTTCATCCTTGTAATCAAAAAAGCGCCCGCCAACCGTGAGCTGCCACTGGTCATTGAAGCGGTAGCCCAGCTCGCCGAAGACAGCCCTCTCACGGGTATCAATTTTTCTTGCTTCGTAGTACTCCAATGCGTCGGGACGTAACTGCAGCCCACCAAGGTTATCCACTGCGAATTGATCAAAGCCCGGGGTGAACTCCTGCGACAGGGTGTCTGCTTCAAACCTGTTATAGAAGGCACCTACTATCCAGCCAAGCTGGCTGGACGACGTCGATACCAGCCGGAGCTCCTGGTTCAGGCGCTCTTCATCCGCTGCGTCCCGGGTGAATGCCACAAAGCCCGGGAATTCCTCAAAACCGACCTCAAAACCCAGTAACAGGTCTGTCTGGTCTCGCTGGCCCTGTTCTTCGTACTTCGACAGACCGGTTGCGGAGACAAGTTCGGCAAAGCCGAGGTCTGCGAAGACCTCCAGGGCAAGCAACTGGTTCTCTCGCTCGTTGGGCTCGACAAAACGGTGTGCGGATTCGTAGCTGTCCGTATTGAACGCGTCTGCGTGGTTGATCTGACGGCCACCCACATCCTGGTCCTGATAGTAGTACGTCAGCGTGGCATCCAGCGTCTCATCCACATAGCGTACAGCCACCCTGGCTGCCATTGTTTCATCCGTGTTGGCATCCTCTTCCCGACTCAGGTTGAGGAAGCGTTCATCGGGGTCTGACAAATCCGGCTGTGGGTTGGACACACCGGGTTCACGCACAATAAAGTTGTAGTCGATGAAGCCCGGGTCGTCGAAATAGTCTATCGACGCACGCAGCGCGAGCTTGTCGCGCACAACCGGGATATTCAAGGTCGCACCGGCTTCGTAGCCCAGGTCATAGGATTCACTGAGATCGTAGATGCTGCCGCGCAGCTCATAACTGGCGGCATCGGCCTGGGGTTGCTTTGGAATATAGCGCACAGCGCCACCCAGAGTACCTGCTCCATAGAGCGTTCCCTGTGGGCCAGGCAGCACTTCCACCCTCGCCAGATCGGTAGTGCGCAGGTCGAGATACAAGGGGATCTCACCGATGTACGTACCCACGGTATCACCGCTGGAGTTACCCAGCGACTCTGCGGCAGCCAGCGAATCTGCATTTAAGCCGCGAACCGTCATACGATTCCCCGCCCTGCTGCCCTGCTCTACTACCGTCATTCCGGGCACGACCCTGGCAATGTCAACGAGACCGTTGACGCGATCCCGCTCCAAATCACGTGCAAGCAGTGCCGTGATACTCAGCGGCGAATCCTGAACGGATTGCACACGGCGGGATGCCGTCACCACTACCTCCTCGAGCACCAGTTGCTGCGCAAACATCGGGTTGGCAAGCAGCACCGAGCCCATCGCTGTCAACAATGCACTGAGCCTGCATATGCTCTTTGTGATCACCCTGTACTCCCGCCCCGCCGGATCGCGATGTGATCCGCACCTGTAAAATGAATCCAGATTATTGGGCAGGGCCGGTCACGGGAACAACGCGCTTCGTCGCGGATAAGCGTCGCTTTGTCCTGTTTATGCGCCTCATGGGTGTTTTAGCCAGCCCTGTCTCTCCAGACAAGGCGGATGCCAGCGCAGTTGGCATGCTTGCGAGCAAGCCGTGTGGGCCTGATATTTTGTGCCTGCAGTGCTTTGCCACTAAACTTGGCGCTTAAAACCCTGCGATGCGAGACGTATGACTACTGCAAACCCCATCAATATTGCCGGCATAGACCACGTGGTAATACGGGCCCGTGACATGATGAAGCTGGTGGCATTCTACCGTGATGTGCTCGGCTGCAAGCTGGAGCGTGGCCCGGGTGATATCGGCCTGGCGCAGCTCAGGGCCGGGCAGTCACTAATTGATATTGTTGACGCGGAGGGGCCGTTGGGGCGCGAGGGTGGAGACGCGCCCGACCACAAGGCACCCAACATGGACCACGTGTGCCTGTATGTCACCCCGTGGGATGCTGCCGCCATTGAAGCCCACCTTCAGGCACATGCAATTGCACATGATCCCGTGGCAACGCGCTATGGCGCCAGTGGCATGGGACCCTCCATTTACCTTCGTGACCCGGAAGGCAATACGGTAGAGTTGAAAGGCTGAGCCACCGGAGGCGCCAGGGCCCGGTGGCTCAGCGCCACTGCGGCGGGCTTACATAGTGCCCATGGCTTCCTTGGCTTTTTCAAGGTCTACCGCTTCCGCAGCTTTTTCCTTGTCTACGGCATCATAGGCTTTCTGCATATCTACTCCGTCTGTGGAGACGGCTTCGCCCATTTTTTCCTTGTCTACAGACTCCATCGCCTTGTCGGTGTCCACAGCCTCTGCCAGCTTGCCGAGGTCCTGAGCCGTGGCAAGAGGTGCCAGAGCGGTGACGGCAAGCGCCAGAAAGAGAGGTGAAAGTTTCATGTTGATCTCCTGAAGGTTGGTGTAAAAACGTCGCGCGTGTGCTGGTCCGTCGGAGCAACACCTGGCTTGATTGTGCCAGCGATGATTTCCAGGAGCACAGTAGACAACCCTGTTTCTCATTACTCTGGCGCAGCGCTAAGATAGGCTTAAGCGAACCCATTATGCAAGCAGAGGAGAACACCATGTACGAGACGCTAGAGGTAACGGCCGATGGCGCGATTGGCAGGATTTGGCTGAATCGCCCTGATCGCCTGAACGCGCTGTCTACCACCGTGCTGGAAGAACTGGCGGACGCCGCGCGCTGGTTTGATGCACAGCCCGGGGTACGAGTGGTTATTGTGGCGGGCCGGGGAAGAGCCTTCTCCGCCGGGGCAGACCTGCAGGGTTTCCCCACCCTGGAAGAGGCCGGCCTGCGCGCCGCTGCAGATGCGGGACGCAGGATGGCGGATGCGCTGGAGACTATGCGCGCGGTCGCCATAGCGGCGATTCACGGCTGGTGCGTTGGTGGCGGTCTGGTAGTGGCAGCCGCCTGCGACCTGCGACTCGCCGCAGACACAGCGCGCTTCTCCATTCCTGAGGTGGATCTGGGCATTCCCCTGGCCTGGGGCGGGATTCCGCGCCTTGTGCGGGAGATCGGGCCGGCCCTGACCAAGGAACTGGTCATTACCTGCAGGGAATTCGGTCCTGGGGAAGCGCTCTCTGCCGGCTTCCTCAACCGCGTACTGGCTGAGGATGAACTGGAGGACAGTGCGCTGTCACTCGCCCAGAGCATCGCCAGCAAACCGGCAATACCGGTGTTGGCCACCAAGCGCCACACCAATGCCGTGACGGCCGGTATGGTCGGCATAGACCGGTCCTGGTCTGACGCAGATGGCCTGATCGGCGGCCTGCTGGACGCTGAATGCGCGGCCGCCCGCGAGGCCTATATCAAGGCGCGCCTGAGCTAGGGGGAACAGCCGGTAGCGCCCCCACCGTCCCTTCGCGCCGTGAATCCGCGGCGCCGACCAGGGCACCGTCTTCCACCACGATCACATGCAGCCCGGAGTTCTCGCCCTGGCGTTCCTCAACCTTGTAGCCGGCTGCACCCAGCGTGGCCGCAATGGCCTGCCCTGCCGCGGTGTTCACTTCCACCCGCACCGACTCCCCGCGGGCAACCACGTTCGGGTAATCCACCGCCTCCTGCGGTGTCAGCCCCCAGTCGAGCACGCCCAGAAGCGACTTGAAGACATAGGCCGGAATCGAGTTGCCGCCCGGGGAACCGGTTACCATTAACAATTCATCACTGGCGTCAAAAACCATCAGTGGCGACATAGAGGAACGCGGCCGTTTCCCCGGCGCCACTGCATTGGCCTGCGGCGGTTTGCCAGGGTGATATTCGCGCGCAAAGTCGGTCATTTCGTTGTTCAGGAGAAAGCCTGCGGCCCAGCGCCCTGAGCCGAAAGGCGCCTCCACCGTGGCTGTCATGGACACCGCATTGCCCTCACTGTCGACAATAGACAGGTGTGAGGTGCCGGCCACCTCTTCGGTGGTATCCCTGCCACGGAGGGACGCCTTCAATGTTTCAGGCTCGCCATGATGGGGTGCGGCCGCCGGTGGGAAACGCTGGCCAGCCCGGCGCTGCAGATAGGACGGATCAAGCAGTTGCTGCAATGGCACTGTGACAAAATCCGGATCGCCAAAATAATGGTCGCGATCAGCATAGGCGAGGCGTTGCGCGTCTACAAACGCCCTTAGCCGCTCGCTTTCGCTGGAATCTTCGCGCGTGAACTGATCGTAGAAAGACAGCATCATGATCTGGGCGGTTGCTGACGAGGGTACATCCGGGGCACAAACCCGCAGCGCGCGAAACGGTGCGCAATGCACGACTCGCTCGCGCGTGGTGTAGGCCGCGATATCCTCCAGCGACAGCGTTCCGGGATTCGGTTCCGCACCCGCTTGCCTGACCATCTCCTGCGCTATATCGCCTTGATAGAATGCCTCCCTGCCCTCGCGGGCGATACGTTCAAGCGTAGCCGCGTACTCAGGGTTCTTGAGCAGTTGCCCGGGCTGCAGGGGCTTGCCATCCGGGTAAAAATACTCTGCTGCACCCGGATTCTCGTCCAGCCGTCCAAGTTGCGCCACGCGCGGCAGAAAAGCAGCCATTCTGGGAGACACTACAAACCCTTCACTGGCCAGCTTTATCGCAGGCTCGAACAAAGACGCCCATGGCAATGCCCCGTAGCGACGGTGGGTGTCCTCATACAATGCCACCACACCAGGTACGCCAATCGCCGTACCGCTCTGCCAGGCGTCCAGAAAACCCATCACCTCGCCATCGCGCATAAACATGTCCCTGCTGGCACCTGCCGGGGCAACCTCTCTGCCGTCATGGAAAACCAGGCCACCCGAATCGCGTTCATACACCACCATGAACGCTCCGCCACCCAGGCCTGAGCTCTGTGGCTCTACCAGGCCCAGTACGGCGTGGGCGGCTATGGCAGCATCTACGGCATGACCGCCGGCGCGCAGCATGACCATTGCCGCCTCAACGGCGTGAGGGTTGGCTGCGGTAGCCATGGCGCCGGCCCGCCAGGCTGGTTTCTCCGTCGTTGCCAGGCTGTGTGGAGCATTGATGGCTGTCGAACAGCCTGAGATGCTCAACAGTGTCACTGTGCACAGAGCGGCGATATGGCGAAAGCGGGACAATTGCATGAATGATCTCGGATAATTCAGGTGCCGCCATTAAACCAGACCGGGCCGCCTGCTGAACAGGGTGCGGCTCCCTGCAGGCTGGAAAATCGGCTAGACTTGGCGCCAACGGTCACCACGTCCTCACAGGAAGCCGCCCTGCCTGGCCTGATCATCGGGCCGCGATAGCAGATCCGGGCTTCAGCATTTTTCAGGAAAATACCTATGCAACTGGCATCGATCACCATACCCGGGCGTTACAACGGGCCACCTGACTCCGGTAATGGGGGCTATAGCTGTGGCCGCCTGGCAGCCTGCATAGACGGGCCGGCGCGAGTGCGCTTGTTCACGCCGCCGCCCCTGGACCGAGAGTTGACGATCAAACAGGAAGAGCCTGGCCGCGTCGAACTGTACGACGGCGAAATCCTGGTCGGGCGTGCTGTCTCCTGTCCGCTTGAACTGGACACGCCCGCTGCACCGTCGCTGGAGGAAGCTCAGGCTGCTACCACGCGCTTCCCCTGTTATCACGAGCACATTTTCGACACCTGTTTCGTGTGTGGCCCCGGGCGGCCAGCCCACGATGGTCTGGAGTTGTTCCCCGGCCCCGTCAAGGACTGGGGTCTGCTCGCTTGTCCCTGGGTACCGGCGGCTGACCTGGCTGACGCAGAGGGCCAGGTCCGTACCGAAATCATCTGGAGTGCCCTCGATTGCCCCGGCTATTTTGCCGCCGCTGGCGAGCGCCGCCTGCACGCAGTGCTGGGCGAACTGGACGGAGAGATCCTGCGGACGGCCAGGGTGGCGGAGCCTCTGGTGGTGTTTTCCTGGCCACTTGGCGAAGAGGGGCGCAAGCTATACTCCGGCACTGCTATCGCCACAGCAGACGGAACCCTGCTTGCCAAAGCACGATCCACATGGATAACGCTGAAGGCGAGCTGATCCGGCTTCACTGGCCGTGGTCGATAAGC
>JAUIIQ010000183.1 GCA_030431585.1 Gammaproteobacteria bacterium
GCTGGCAAGTGTCTATCCACCAAGCAACTCCGCTAATCTGCGATGAACCTTTTTTATCCCGAACATTTACGCCACGCACCGGCAGGGCGCCCAGCACCTTACTCCATCGCCAATTATCTTTTCGCACGCGTTTCTGCTTTAATTTCCCTCCCCCAACACGGTCAAGGGTCGGAACAATGAGCGACGATAAAAGCAAAGTCACCGACAAAGCGGGCGAGATTGCCAAGAATATCTGGCTCGCCGGCGTAGGTGCCTACGGCCGCGCAGTCGACGAGGCGCAGAGCAGCCTGAAGAAAGCGACACCGCAACCACCGAAACTATTCCGCGAACTGGTCAAGGCGGGCACTGCACTGGAAGAAGAAGCCAGTGAAGCCCGTGCCGCGGCGATCAGCTCAGTGGAGGAAAGGATTGCACAGGTACGCGAGAACTTTCACTTGCAACGGCCTGCTCGCATGGAAGACCTGGCCAGCCTGCACGACAAGGTGGACAAACTGACGCGCAAAGTGGACGCGCTGACCAGACTGGTCAAAGCGCAGCAGACAAGCACCAGGCCTGCTGCCAAGAAGAAGGCTGCTGCGGCCAAAGCCAGCACCGCCAGGGGTAACTCCAGAAAGAAGGCCGCCGCGAAATCAGCAGCGCGCAGGAAAAAGGCCTGAACAACCCTGAATGAAAACCCGCGACCGCATACTCCACACCAGCCTGCAACTGTTCAACATTGAGGGCGAGGAGCAAACCACCACCATCGATATCGCCAATGAGATGGATATCAGTCCCGGCAACCTCTACTACCATTTCAAGGGCAAGGACGACATTATTGGAGAGTTGTTTCACCAGTACGAAACCGCCCTGTCGGGAACGCTGACGGCACCGATTGAGCGTCCCCTGAGTGAAGCAGGCCGGGTAGAGGACAACTGGTACTACCTGTACGTGGTACTGGAGGAGATGTACCAGTACCGATTCCTGTATCACAATCTGGACAACATACTACAGCGCTACCCCACGATACATCGGCACTTCAAACGCCTCATTCAATTGAAACGGGCAGCGTTATATGCCATCTGCCAGGCATTGATGCAGCAATCTGTTATCGATACCGGCAAGCAGCAGTTACTGGGCCTCGTGGACAACATGACGCTCAACCTGACGTTCTGGCTGAGCTACGACCAATTGCTGCACGACCAGCGCGACCCGGCCGTCACGATTCACCAGGGTGTACTGCAACTGCTTACCATGGTGGCGCCCTACCTTGGCGATGAACAGCTCAATTTTTATCGCGATTGCGAATTGATCTATGCAGATATGCTGGAGCAGGCCGACTAGGGCACCTCTGATCAATTCGGTGATACCTCAGGCTTTGCGCCTTCTCAGTCCGAAAGGCGCAGTCGTGCAGGAAGGCTGGTTGCCTTTCAAACGGCTGCAACGCAGCGGGCTGAGAAGACGCAAGGCCCCGCAGGGCGGGCCTCTGGCGCGCCTTGCCAAGGAACGCCAGAGCTCCGCTGAGGCATTACCGAATTGATCAGCGGTGCCCTAGAGTTTACGCAGTAATACCGCATCGGCCGCAACCCGCTCAAGCGCTGCCCCGACACTGTCTGCCCACCATACCCAGGTGGCAACACTGAAAAAGCACACGTGTGTTGGGTCGTTCTTGTAATGCCAGTTGGCGAACGCCTGGGCATCAATAACCAGCTTGGTCATCACCCCCAGATAGCCGCCAGGCAGCAACAGTTCCCAGAGCCGCGCCAACTCCCTGCCGGGGTGATGCAGGTGCTCCACAACCTCGGTGGCGGTAATAAACTGATATTGCCCCTGCAACGCCGCCCTGTCGGGGTAGTAATAAGGATCAAACAGCTTCACTTCAAGGCCCGATTCCCGGAGCATGGCTGCCAGCGCGGGCCCCGGGCCACAGCCAAAATCCAGGCCATGTGCACCCACAGGCAGGCGGGCCTGCAAAGGCCGCGCAAGGCGCGACAAAAAGGCCCTGTAGCCAGGGTCATCCAGCTCATTCCGGTGCAGGTCATACTCGGCCCGCTCCTCCTCGCGAGCGAGGTAGTAAGCGCGGGGGACGAATACCAGTGCACACTCACGGCAGCGAAGATACTCCCTGCGCCTGTCGCGATGAAACGGCCGCGCTCCTGATTCGGCGCAAAGCGGGCAGTGCATCTGCCCTTTCATCTGCTATAGTCCACTTTCGATCCAACTGACATACAGGCTAATTCAATGACCATAAGCGTAGGCGACTCCATTCCCCAGGGCACACTCAAAACCATGGGCAGCGAAGGACCACAAGACCTTGGCACTGATGATATTTTCGCTGGCAAGAAAGTACTGATGTTTGCCGTACCGGGTGCTTTCACGCCTGGCTGCTCCATCACCCACATGCCCGGGTACGTGGTCAACGCGGATAAAATCAAGGCCGCTGGTGTTGACACCATCGCCTGCATGGCCGTCAACGATGTATTTGTGATGGACGCCTGGGGCAAAGCCCAGAACGCCGAGGAAATCCTCATGCTTGCGGACGGCATGGGGGAGTTCACTGCGGCTCTGGGCCTGGAACTGGACGGCAGCGCTTTCGGCCTCGGCACGCGCAGCCAGCGCTTTGCCCTGATAGCGGAAAATGGCGTAGTCACTCATCTCAACGTAGAGCCCGGACCTGGAGTGGACGTCAGTTCCGCTGAAACAATGATGGCACTGCTGTAACGCACCTTCAACCGTCGCCCGGGGTGATCGCAACCACCCCGGACAGACGTTTCCGGTCACTGTCATCGGCGGGTTCGCCGGTCTCGTAAAAATGCTTAAGACCCGCAGCCACCTGAACCAGGTTCCTGCGGATAACCGGCAGCAGCATCTTGCGGGCAATGAACCGCGCTGCAGCGCCTCCGGGCATGATAATACGCATGCTCAGCTGTACCCTGGTTTGCTGTGGTCCTGCCGCCGAGATCGCATACTCAAACTCGGCTTCGCGAAAGGGCGGCATCGGCTTGTCGCCCTTGTGCAAGGCAATAGTAAACCCGGAGCCTTCGTGCCAACGGATGACTGTTTCCTCAAGGAATCGTTTACCACTGTACACGCGCCGATGAGCTCCCTCACCGGTGCGCTGCGCCGAGACGATTTCCGTGTCCGTCAGCCTGGGTACGTAGCAGTGCGCCAGGGAAAAATCCTGCAGGCGGTCCCATGCTTCGGCAACCGGCAGGTCCACGTTTACCGATACGGATTCTTCCTGCATTGCGTCACTGGTGCGCATGAGTGCCCTCCCTGAGCAGGCCGCCGGCGGCGATCGAAAACACACAATAGCCAAGGAAATACCAGAAACCGCGTTCCAGTTGCGCGTCCATGGTCAACATGTCCCCCATTTGTCCGGATGCACTGCCGGCCATATAGGCCACCAGCAAACCCATAACGAAAACATCGGCCATGGACCATTTGCTCAACGCTGCATTCAGGGCCAGCAGCGGCGCTCGCCAGTTGGCCTGGGGCAAGACGACTGCCGTCGCCTGCAGGCATAGCTTGAACACCGGGATAAGCAGACTGAAGAACACGATAAGAAACGCCACCGGCAGGTTACCTGTTGTTGCCAGCTCATTCACCGTATCCCAGATGGACCGTGTGCTTCGATAGGCTTCAATCTGGCCTTCTATCTGGTCGAAACCGAGAAAACTGGAGAACATCGCGAGCATCTGTCGCGTTTGTGAATCGGCCTCGTCGCCGGCAATCATATCGATACCCAGCTCCGCAATCATAGATTTTTCCAGGGTGCCACTGAGGGTGAGCACCGGCTGGGTGATGCCGGGGTAAAGCAAAGCGAGGGAGACCGCAATCAGCGAAACGGCCAACAGGCGACGCGCAGGGGACATGAGTAACTCCTTTAACCAACAGCGCGCATAATACCTTATGCGCTGCTCAGGTCAGCTGCACAAAACAGACCGTGGTAATAACAGCCGCACCCAGCAAATTGAGCAGCACCCCTTCCTTCGCCATTTGCCGGATGCTGAACTCACCGCTGCTGTAGACCACCGTATTCGGTGCTGTGGCCACCGGCAGCATAAAAGCACAACTGGCGCTCATCGCTGCCGGCACCATCAGGATCTCCGGCGCAATTCCGGCACCGATCGCGGCAGCGGCCAGTATGGGCATCAACAGCGTGGTGCTGGCGGTGTTGGATGTCGTCTCCGTCATGAAGGTGACCATCAGCGCTATCATCAGTATGAGCAGGTACAGGGGCAGGGAGGCGAGCCCGATAAACATCCCACCCATCAATTCACTGAGCCCGGAACTCATAAACCCCTTGGCCAGGCAAATACCTCCGCCAAACAATAACAAGGCACCCCAGGGGATAGTCACCGCGCGCTCCCAGGTAATCAGGCGTTCGCCTTTGCCATTTGGCAACAGGAACATCAGTACCACAGCAAGTAAGGCGACAGAGGCATCGTTGGCCTGGGGCAGGTCCAGCCAGGTCTTCCAGCCACCGAATGGTTCGCTGCGGGTAATCCAGGCCAGGGCAGTGAGAGCAAATACCAGTAGCACACGCTTTTCCTCTGTGCGCCAGACCCCGACGCTGGGCAGGGTCACAGAGATCGGTCCCCGAATGTTACGGGTAAGAATGAAGGCCATCGCCGGCACCATTAACACCACTACGGGCACAGCCCAGGTCATCCAGGTTGTGAAACTGATGCTCCTGCCCGTCGTCTCCTCGAAAACTTGCATGAAAATCAGGTTGGGCGGCGTACCGATGGGCGTGCCCACGCCACCCACGCTGGCGGCATAGGCCACGCCCAGCAGAAGCGGCGTGGCCAGACGATCCCTGTCGGGAGTCGCGTCAAGCACTGCCAACACCACCGGCAGGAGCATCAGGGTGGTTGCCGTGTTGGAAATCCACATGCTCAGCAGGGCTGCAGCGGCCATAAAACCAAACACCAGGCGCTCTCGGCTGTGCGCGCCGAAAAAATTGACCATCCCGAGGGCTATACGCCGGTGCGCGCCGGAGTGTTCCATCGCCTGCGACAGCAGGAATCCGCCGAGCAACAGCAGGATTATCGGCGAGCCATAGGCTTCACCCACTTCAGCAGGCGTCAACACACCGAGCAAAGGCAATACTGCCAGCGGCAGTAGAGAGGTCACGGGAATAGGAATAGGCTCCAGAACCCACCAGACCACGCAGAGCACAGCAACCGCGCCAACCACGGCTATATCACGGCTATTCCCTGATGCCAGCAGACCGGCGGCGGTTAGCCCGGCGAGGCCAAAACCCAACCAGATAGACCAGTCACGCATGATGCAGCGCACCCCCATAAATCGACGTCGGGCAGGAAAACACGCCTGGTATGTGCCACCAATCAGGCCTGCTTCCCTGCGCCCCTTCCGGGCCCTTCCGACCCTTTTTGATTGCAGCAACCCGCAGCGCATCCTGTCCCATGGCCCGTCGCCTGTAAACCCCTTTTACTGGTCTGGAGCCCTCACACGCCCTACACTGCTCGCATGACAAGTTGCTCGACACAACAACTGCCCGAGGCCCTGGTTGATTCCTTCCAGCGGCGTGTGAGCTATCTTCGCTTATCGGTCACCGACCGCTGCGATTTCCGCTGTGTCTATTGTATGGCCGAAGATATGATCTTCGCGCCCAAAGCCGAGATCCTGAGCCTGGAGGAACTTTTTCAGGTGGCGCAGGCGTTTACCGAGCTGGGCGTGAGCAAGATCCGCCTCACAGGGGGTGAGCCGCTCATTCGCAGCAATGTCATGTCACTGGTGGAGCGCCTGGGGCGATTGCCCGGGCTGGGTCAGCTGGCCATCACCACTAACGGCTCGCAGTTGCAGCGACTTGCACCCGCCCTGAAGGACGCGGGGGTCAAGCGGATCAACATCAGCCTGGACAGCCTGCGCCCACGCAAGTTCCGCCAGCTCACCCGTCATGGCAATCTCGACCAGGTGATAGCAGGCATCGATGCCGCCGCCGCAGCAGGCTTCCAGGGCGTCAAAATCAACGCGGTCATCCTGAAGGGGCGCAACGAGGGAGAAGTGGTTGACCTTGTCAACTTCGCGATAGAACGCGAAGTGGACATCGCTTTTATTGAAGAAATGCCGCTGGGGCTGATCGACGACCACGACCGCGCCCTCACCTTCTGCAGCAGCGAGGAAATCAGGCTTGCCCTGGCACCGCATTTCCAGCTTCAGCCCGCTGGCGAACCCTCCGGTAACAGCGGCCCGGCGCGTTATTACACCGTGACAGGACGGAACACCCGCGTCGGATTCATATCGCCTCACAGCAACAATTTTTGTCACCTGTGCAACCGGGTGCGCGTGACCGTGGAGGGACGCCTGCTCTTGTGCCTGGGTAACGAACACTCTGTGGACCTGCGCGCTGTGCTGCGCTCACCGGATTACACGCTGGACAAATTGAAGTGGGCCATTGTTGACGCGATGGCAATCAAGCCCGAGAGGCATCACTTCAATAACGACGAGCAGCCGCAGGTCCTGCGGTTTATGAACGCCACCGGGGGCTAGTACCCCCATCCCGCGCGCTGACGTACAATGGTCGGCTTCAAAAAGGAACCGACACTCGTGCACACTCAGGATTTCCCCCAACTCACCTCCGTGGAGGTCATCAAGGACGGTTTCGAGTCCTTCGGCTACATCTGCTCTGACAAGATTGCAACAGCCGTGTTTCTGGCATTCCAGTTACGCAAACCGGTTCTGGTGGAAGGCCCGCCCGGAGTGGGTAAAACGGAACTGGCCAAAACCACCGCTATGCTACTGGAAACACCGCTGATCCGGCTGCAGTGCTATGAGGGGCTGGACGAAGCCAAGGCGCTGTACGAATGGAAGTATGGCAAGCAGTTGCTCTATACACAGGTGCTCAAGGAAAAGCTCGGCGACCTGCTGCAGGGCGCACAGGGGCTGGCGGAGTCAGTGGA
>JAUIIQ010000184.1 GCA_030431585.1 Gammaproteobacteria bacterium
TGACGCTGCGCAATCGCTTTATCAAGTCTGGTGCCAATGAGGCCATGTGCCTTGATGGGCTGCCCACACAGGCGCTGGTAAAACACCATAGCGACCTTGCACGCGGCGGCGTGGGCATGACCACCGTGGCCTACATGGCGGTTGCCGCCGTGGGGCGTACGCTGCCCAACCAGATCTGGCTGCGGCCCGAGGCGCTGGCCCCGCTGCGCGTGTTGACGGATGCCGTTCACCAGGAGGGCGCAGCGATCTCTGCGCAGATCACCCACGGGGGGTCTTTTGTAACCGGCATGAAAGTCAAAGGCAGGCTCATCAGTTCCTCCTCGGGCTTCAATCCTGCGGGCATGCTCAAGGGCAACTTGCTGATGCGGGCGATGAACCGCGCCGACATGGACCGCGTGATTGGTGAGTTCGTGACCGCCGCCCAACTGGCGCGCGATGCCGGCTTTGACGCGGTGGAACTGCATATGGGGCACGGCTACCTGTTGAACCAGTTCATTTCACCCTTGAGCAACCGTCGTAAAGACGAGTACGGAGGCAGCGCCGAGAACAGAGTGCGCTTCCCGGCCGAGGTACTGGCCGCCGTCAAGGAGGCTGTAGGCGACACTACAGCCGTGCTGGCCAAGATCAACGTGGCCGATGGCACGCGACGCGGCGCTACGGCAGAGGACGGCATCGTCACCGCCAGGGCGCTGCAAACTGCCGGCGCCGACATGCTGGTGCTCAGCGGAGGTCGCAACGTGGAGTCCACCTGGTTCATGTTCGGTAGCCGCATGAACCGGGAAGAGATCAGCAAGGTGTTGAAAGCTCAGGGCGAATGGCTCACCGCGTTGATGATGAAAGGTGCCGCCTCTACCGAACCAGAGATCACCTTCAAGCCCATGTACTTCCTTGAACACTCGCGCAAGATTCGCGCGGCCGTGGATATGCCGCTGGCGTTTCTCGGCGGCGTGAACTCGATCGACAATGCGCAGACGGCGATGGACGAAGGCTTTAATGCAGTAGTGATGGCACGCGCCCTGCTGCATGACCCCGCCCTGGTCAATAAACTACGCAGCGGCGAGCTGAGTGCCTCGGGCTGCACCAACTGTAATGCCTGTGTTGCCTATATTTACCACCCGGACGGCACCCGCTGCGTGCTCAACCCACCCAATGATCCCGAGCTGAACAAGGTCATCGCCACGGCCAGTTAAAGGGCCTGTTGTTAGAAGCAGCGAGGCGGACAACTCAGGCTTGCTTGTGCAAGAGGATCGATTCGAGCCCCTGTGGATTCCTGGTGGGGAGATAAAGGCGGGACTCTTTGCGGGGACAGTGGAGCCAGGGCAAGGGTGATGGCCGACTGCAGCCATACACACATGGCCAGACCAACGCTACCGGCAACGCCCAGCAGAAGCTTGTCTGGAGCCGGAACGCGTTCTCTGTAAATACATCTGGCCATGCAGTGGTCGCTCTTCCCGGTCGCTGCGTCTCAACGCACAAATAACGAGCCCGGGGCCTTCAGCGCTAGGCGCTCAGCGCTTTTCCACTTACCGCCGATTCCGTCAAGCGGTCAAACCGGGTCCAGCACGACAACAGGAATCACCCGCTCCGTTGCTTTCTGGTAATCCGCGTAAGGCGGGTAGATCTCCACCATTCTGGCCCATATTTCCTCGCGCTCTGCACCCTCGGCGACGCGGGCTTTCGCCGTTACGGCTTTGGCACCCACCATCAGCTCACACTGCGGGTTGGCTTCCAGGTTGAGGTACCAGAAGGGGTGTGCGCTGTCGCCTCCCTTGGAGGCAATAATGGTGTAGCTGTCTCCGTGGTTGGCGTAGATCAGCGGCAGGGAACGAGGTTCGCCTGATTTACGCCCCTGTGTGGTGAGCAGCAGTGTGGGCAGAATGCCCGGCCCGCCCAGGGCGCTGGAGTCCCAAAAGTGGGCGGCTTCCGGGTCGGTTTTGTAGAGTGCGATATGTTCGGCTATCCAGGGAATTTTGGAAAAGTCTGCCATGTTGTTCTCCGTTTAATGAGCAGGTGCTGCCACTGGCCTCATCGGCACTGGGCATGTCTGTGGGCATAGCGCGCTGCATGCGGCGTGTTATTCATTTACCCCCACCATCTTACAATCCGCGCGAAACGGCAAGCCCTGTTCCTGCCCTGGCAGTATCGGCAAGGTCTGCTGCCGCCACAAAGGCTCCCAGCAGCCGTGCGTTTCCAGCACCGCCCTTGTCACCGCCTGCGGTTCCTCAGGCAAAGCCAGAAAATGCGAGCGCAACTCCTGCAAGCACCACACCCGGTAGCGTGAATAGCGGGCACCCCGGTAGAGCACACCGCCCACTTCTGTATCGAAGCGCTTTTTACCCGCGGCAACGGCATCTGCGTTGGCGCACAGGTAGGGCAGATAGGTGCTGCCGATATCATCCAGCAAGGGGCCCAGGTCATCAGGGATCCCCTGCACCCAACTGCCCTGACAGTGCTCGAGCCGGGTGTTCCACAGGCGCGCCACCCACTCCAGGACGGCAGGCGCACTCTGGCGGATAATCTCAAGCGGCACCGGGTCCAGCGCAAAATGACGAAAAAACGGGCCGGAAAGGCCTATGTCGGCCAATGAAGGCCGCTCGCCAAACAGGAACGGTCTGTCGCTGAATATGGTTTGCAGCTGCGCCAACAGGCGCGCGAACATGGCTTCAACGCCCGGCACATTGGCGGCGGTCATGCCATCGCCGATGGTATAACCGTTGCGCTGCCTGCGCCGCAGCATACTGCGCCTGACAAAACGAGGCAGGGACATGCTGGACATCAGCTCATCGGCCAGGTGGCGTGATTGCAGATGTGCGCCTTCGGGATAGTACCAGCGATAATGCATGGCGGGCCGCCACCACCACTCATCCGCCCAGTCTTCCAGCAGCAGACAGAAAAAGGCTTGCATGGGGTCTGTGGGGGTCACGCCATTGTGCGGATACTGCGCCTCAAACCACTGGATAATTTTGCTGCTGTCGGTCATCCAGCGCCCATCACCCAATTGCACGGCGGGCATCTGGAACACGCCGATCTCTTTCTCCAGCTTTTTCACATCCGCCGGCAGTTGCATGCTGTGCAAGGTATAGGGGATGCCGCGCACTTTGAAATAGTTCTCCAGCTTCCCGGTGAAGTAGGAGATGTTCGACCCGTGCAACGCGACAGGCTGCAGGGCTTGAATATCAGTCATGGTCTGTTCCCCCGTGCGGCATACTGGTCACGGCCCGTTCACGCCATACCGGCCTCATACGGCGCGCGGTGAGCGGTGAGCGGCTCTCAGCTGGCATAGGCAGCGGCAAGGTTGTTCATGACGTCATAAAAGCCGTGCATGGTTTCCTGCACAATATCATCAGCACTCTTCACCTGATCAATGCGCCCCACGACCTGTCCGGACAGGGGTATGGCGGCTTCCATGTCACCACCAAAATAGAGATCCTGCACGCCGGCAAAGTGCTCCATGGCGTTGAAGGCGCCAAGTGGGAGAAGTGCTTCTGTGCGCTGGGTGCGCAGGGCACGCAGCGCCGGCCGCGAGGCCTGGTTGAGAAATACGGTATCGGTCTCTTTCGCCGCCAACATGGCCTGCTTCCAGTTATCGTGCACCGGGGAGTCCGAGCTGCTGAGCATGCGCGTGCCCATCTGCACACCCTCTGCCCCCATGGCGAACGCCGCCGCCATCGACGGGCCGTCGCAAATACCGCCGGCCGCAATGATCGGCACATCCACCCGGGAACGAATAAGCGGCAGCAGGACCATGGTCGACACCGGGCTGGGGTTTTTAAACCCGCCGCCTTCACCGCCTTCCACCACCAGGCCGTCTACACCACAATCTACTGCCTTCAGCGCCATGTCCAGCGTGGGTACCACGTGAAAGACCCGTATTCCCGCCTCCTGAAAGGCAGCGGTGCACACAGCGGGGCTGCCTGACGACGTGGTGACAAAACGGATGCCCTGTTCGATAACAAAGTCGATGAAATTACTGCCTTTCACATACGACAGCGCCACGTTCATGCCAAAGGGCTGCTCGGTGAGCTCACGCATGCTGCGCACTTCGCCGCGAATATTGTCAAACTCGCCGGAGGACGTTTCGATGACGCCCAGGCCACCGGCGTTACTCACCGCTGCGGCCAGGCGGGCTCTGGCAATCCAGCCCATGGGCGCCTGAATGATGGGATAGGCGGTGCCGGTCATGGCGGTAACCCGGTTCTCTACAGCTTTAGCTCGCAAGTTCTCACTCCTGGTGGTTTGCCAGTGCGCATGTTGTCATAGCCATCAGCAGCATGTAACCCTATGCTCACCCTGGCTGTAACAACGTAGCAAAGGAGCCGTCCATGAGAAAAACCGTCATCCTGTCAGGCGCGATACTCATCACCGCCCTGGCGGTCTATAGCCAGCGCGCAACCATTGTCGAACAACTGCTGGAGAGAGGCCTGGCCTCGCGTATGGGAGCCGACCGGGTGGCGGAGCTGGAGGACGGCCTGCACCTCGCCCTGTGCGGAGCTGGCGGCCCGCTGCCCGCACCCAACGCATCGGGGCCCTGTGTGGCCGTGGTGGCAGGGAAGCGCCTGTTCGTGGTGGACGCGGGTACCGACGGCGTGCGCAACCTCAACCGCATGGGCTATCAGACGGGCAATATTCACAGCGTTTTTCTTACTCACTTTCACTCTGACCATATCGACGGACTGGGCGAAATGGGCACTCTGCGCTGGGCGGGAGGCGACAACCTCGAGCCCCTGCCTGTCTATGGCCCTGGCGGCGTGGAGCAGGTTGTTGCCGGATTCAACATGGCTTACGCGCACGATGCGATCTACCGGCAGGCACACCATGGCGACAGTGTTGCGCCCCTGAGCGGAGCCGGCCTGCAGGCTGTACCGTTCAGCAAACCGGCCATGGGCGAGCTGGCACTGGTCTATAACGAGGATGGGCTGAAGGTGGAAGCACTGGCCGTAGACCACTCGCCGGTGGAGCCCGCCGTGGGCTACCGTTTCAGCTACAAGGGTCGCTCCCTGCTGATTACCGGCGACACGGTAAAACTGGCCAATATCGAGCAGTTCGCACGCGGCGTGGACCTGCTGGTGCACGAAGCCCTGGCGCCCAACCTGGTGGCTATGATGCAACAAGCGGCTGAGGACAGCGGCAACGGGATTCTGGCGAAGATCACCCACGACATTCCCGACTACCACGCCAGCCCGGTGGACGCGGCAGAAACCGCGCGGGATGCAGGCGCGGGACATCTGCTCTACTACCACATCGTGCCACCGCTGGTGATACCGGGGCAGAAAACGCTGTTTCTCAATGGCGCAGAGAACATTTTCGAGCGTTATACCATAGGCGAAGACGGCGTCGCCTTTTCACTCCCTGCGGGATCGCGGGAGATTATTCAAACCAGCAAGGGGCTGTAACCGGGCGCGCAGGCTGTAGTTCGCAGCGCAAGGTTGTTGCCGGCCGCAGCTCAGGCTGGACGCAAGCGCTGTATTTCCCGCGCTATGCGCCATAGCCTGTCCTGACCCCACAGGGCCAGCACCGGCTCGCCGGTCTCATCGAGCAGGCGAAAGCTGGGCACCCCCCAGAGGCCGGCACCATACATTGCGAGACGGTTGGCCTCCAGCATGGGCTCCCAGGCCGGGTCGCCCAGGTGCTGCTGCGCCTCGGCCCAGTCAAGGCCCGCAGCCTCCACCACTTTACGCAGACCTTTTGTAGTATTGGTGTTAACCCCCTCGGCGAACGCGTGGCGCAGGAAACTGGACAGCAGTTCCACACCACGCCCCTGCTCCACAGCCCAGGGATAGAGGCTGTAACAGCGCCGCACGGGCTCACCAATAGGGTCGTAAAAGTTGCCGTAGGGCACACCCGCCGCCAGGGCTTCCCGGGCCGTATCCATAAAAATATACATGCCCTTCTCACGCGTCACCGGCGCGCCGCGCATCACCATGGGCAGCACCGGTCGCACCGCGAGCGTCACGCCTGTATCGCGCGCCAGGGCGACAGCGCGATCAAATACGATGGCTGTATAGGGGCTGCGCAGGGAGGCGAATACCTCAAGGGTGAGTGAACCGTCGTCGCGGCATTGTTTGGCGTCCAGCGCAGGGCGTGGTGCGATCAGTGTGTGTCCTGATTGCTCTGATTGCTGCGATGGGTGTCCTGGTTGGTCTTGGGGTGGGTGTCCTGATTGGCGGTCGGCTCCGAGGGCGGCCAGGCGCTGTTCGAGGTGGTAGAGCCGGTCAACGCCCCAGTACCACTCACCGGCGTAATAAAACATGGCGCCCGAATAGTGCTTCAGTGCTTTGCGGCGCTCTGTGCCCGCGGCAATGCAGGCAGCCAGTTGCGCTTCGTCGGCACGGCCATGCTCCGCCGCCAATGCGTCCAGGGCGGCCTTGTCGCCTGTCCACAAGGCCTGGCCCACGTCAGCGGCACAGGCCACAAACCCAGCTGCGGGCTGCGCCGCGAGCACCGCCGCCGCCTGTTGCACCAGCGCTGGGTCAGGAGCCTGCGCGTCCCCGGGGAACTGCAGCCCGTATTCCGCGGCAATATGCTGCGCGTCGAAGCGGGATAGCTGCTGCAACATCTCCGGCTCGGGCACGTTGTTGCCGCGCGGCGGCTCCACCAGATGACACACCAGCTCTATATCATAACGGGCACTCAACTGCGGCAGGACCTGGGCAGCAAGGTGGCTGTACCCGTCGTCCAACTGATGAAAGTACTCCACACGATGCGGTGCCTGCTCACGCTGGCGCTGGCGCTCTGCGGCAGCACGCCGTTTTGCGACCCGCTCGGGGCTGAAGGATCGCGTCATCACCTGCGATACCAGCCAACGCTTGAAAGGGCCCGGGTCCATGGTAGACGCACCGCCCTGCTCTTTGAATTGTTCGCTCATCTG
>JAUIIQ010000185.1 GCA_030431585.1 Gammaproteobacteria bacterium
GCCGCCGCGGTGCCGTCTACGGCCGCGTGATGCATGCGGGTGAGGATGGCGAAGCTGCCCTTGGGCAGCCAGTCGATATTGTCCAGCCCCTCAACCACGTACATCTCCCACAGAGGGCGATTGAAATCGAAATGGGGGGTGGTCAGGCGCGAGGCCATGATACAGAACTGCCGCCAGTCGCCGGGCTTGGGCAGGGCAACGTGGAACACGTGGTTCTCGATGCGGAAATTCTCATCTTCCACCCAGTAGGGATAGTCCAGGGACATCGGCACCTGCTTGAGCTTCTGGCGGAAGATCGGCGAGGTGGCGGTGCGCGATTCGATGTGTTTGAGGATTTCCTTGAAGCGCAGGTGGCCACCGCCGGGAATTGTGGACTGGTCGTATACATAGATCATGGTGCCGCCGGTACTGGCGCGGTCCGTGTCCAGATAGATGAAGGAGGCATCGAGCCCCGACAGTTGCTTGAGTTTGCTCATGTGCTGGACTCACCCGACCTTGCGGCCGGCCTCCTCCCAGTATTTCTGGCGCACCTGCCGGCGCAGCACCTTGCCCACCACGCTGGTGGGTATCTCCTCTACGATTTCAACGGATTTGGGCGTCTTGTATCCGCCCAACTCGTTGCGTACGTGCTGGATAAGTTCCGCCTCTTCAACCTCGGCGCCTTCCTTGAGCATGACCTCGGCGTGCACCGATTCGCCCCACTCCTCATGAGGCACACCGACCACCGCGGACATCAGCACCGCCGGGTGGCTGTTAAGCGCGGATTCCACTTCGTTGGCGTAGATATTGAAGCCGCCACTGATAATCATGTCTTTCTTGCGATCGACAATATGGAAGAAGCCACGCTCGTCGATCCTGCCAATGTCGCCAGACTTCCAGAAGCCATCCTGGAACTCAGAAGCGGTCTGCTCCGGATTGCCAAAGTAGCCCGGCACAATGGCGCGGGAACGCAGCCAGATCTCGCCGGTCTCTCCCCGCGGCACCGGGTTGCCGTCGTCGTCCATGATCTCAAGCTCGGTGAAAGGCGAAGGCCGGCCGGCGGAGGCCAGGTGCGAATCATCGCCGTCCTCCACCAGGTGGTCGGCTTTGCTCATGGACAGGGCCACACCAAAGTGCTCGGTGGAGCCATAGACCTGAATGAAGTTGTTCCCAAAGGCCGCCTGCAGTTCCGCCAGCTTGGACGGGCTCATGGGGGCAGCACCGTAGTACATGTTTTCAATTGTCTTGAACCGCGCCCGACCCTTCTCGTCCATATCCAGCAGGCGGTACAGCAGGGTCGGCACGGCGAAACCGTTAGTGATCCGCTCGGCGGCGATATTGTCACACCAGGCATCCAGATCGGGCACATTCATGGTCACGGTACAACCGCCCTTGAACTGGGTCGGCGCAAACATCATGCCGCTGCCGTGGGTGATCGGCGCTAGGTGGATAAAGCGGGTCTCGGGGGTCCAGGCCGGATCCGGCAGGGCCCAGTAGGAGTCGCGACATGCCAGGTAGGTGTCCGCTGTGTACATGGCGCACTTGCCGCGACCGGTGGTGCCGCCAGTGAAGCGCATGATCACCACGTCCTCGCGGTCGTCGATCACCACGTTGGGGTTGCTGTCGTCCACCTGCTCCAGCAACTCCCAGAACAGGTGCACGCCAGAGTACTCTTTTTCCGGCGTATCCATCGCCACAATGGTGACCTGGCGCTCGCGCAGCATCTCGTAGTGGCTTTTTAGCAGGTCGGCTTCGATGAACACCACCTTGGCGTTGACCGTATCGACCTGGTAGGTGTGGTCGTCCAGGCTGTCGCGGTAATTGGTATAACACAGGGCCTTGCCGGCTTTTACCGCGGTGAACCAGTGAATCAGGGACGCATTGTCGTTATCCAGGATCACCACCGCGTTGTCGCCGCGCTGCAGGTCCAATTTGTGGCGCATCATGTTAACGATGCGATTGGTCAGCAGATGATACTCCCGGAAGGTATAGCGCCGCTGGCGCTCGATATTTACCAGGGCTTCACGATCTGCGAAGGCATCCGCGAGACGCTGACTAACAGTGCTGAAATTCATTCTCATGGCAACCTTTCCCTATGACCAGCCGCAGACCCGGCGGCACACCGTTTCTATAAGGTCCATGGGCAGCGGCAGGAACGCCGCGATGGGATCGCCGGCGATCGCCGCGGCGATTTCAGGCAGCTTCGATTCAGGGATGTCGTGGCGGGCGAAGTCGCGGGGATGCCCCGTCGCTTCGAGCAAGCCGCTGATTGCAGCTGCGCAGGCCAGGACAGCGTCTCGACCCTCGCCCTCAACGCCGAACACGCCCTTCAGGCGATCGGCAACCGGCACGTAGAAGTCAGCGAACTCCTCCATCACGATGGGCAGTAGTACACCGTTCGCCTCGCCGTGGTGGATATGACAGGCCGCACCAAAGGCGTGAGCAAAATTGTGCACCGGCACAGCCCCAAAATCGTTCACTACCGCGCTGCAGGCCATGGCGCTGGCATTGAGCATGGCCTGGCGCGCCAGCAGGTTCGAACCATCGGCTACCACTTTGGGCAGGTTCTCCAGGATGATCTTCGCGCTGGTCTCAGCGTGGGCCAGGGTGAAATCCCCCGTGTTCGGATGTCCCATAATCTCTACAGCGTGAGTCAGGGCGTCCATACCGGTGGCGGCGGTCAGCATGGGCGGCAGGCCGGTGGTCATGTGCGCATCCAGTACCGCGATATCCGACTCCAGGTAGTGGCTTACGATCAGGTGCTTGATGCCCAGATCCTTGTTGTAAATCACAGCACCGTTGGTCACTTCAGCGCCGGTACCGGCAGTAGTGGGCACCGAGATATGCGGTACGCCCATATACTGCACTTCCGGCCAGTGCATCATCTTCACCGGCGACTTCAACAACTGGGCCACGCTGTCTACCCCGGAGTACATGGCGAGCTTTACCAACTTCACCGAGTCGAGTACGCTACCGCCACCCACGGCCAGCAGGCCATCGGCGCCGGTAGCCCGCGCCATCTTCAGACACTCGTCGATACAACCGGATTCCGCATCCGGTGCGGTATCGGTAAACACGCTCGCCAGGCGAACTCCGCCAGGACCGCGTTGCTCGTCAAACAGGGCCGCGACCTTGTCGACAATTCCCACATCTTTCAGGCCCTGGTCACTGACCAGGAGAACGTTTTTACTACCCAGGCCGCTGAACAGGCCGGGCAGGCGAATGACAGTGCCGGGACCCGCGTGGATCATGCTCCGCTGCCAGTATTGAAATGCGCCAGTGCTGGACATCGTTTTTATCCTCTCAGGGTGATCGACCGGTTTACTCAGACGCTGCGATGCACCAGGCCATACATGGCCTTGGCATTCGGGTCAGTCTCGAAACTGGTCACATAGTTTTTGGTTTCCAGGTAGCCTTCCATGGACGCGATATTGATCTCCCGTCCGTAACCACTCTGCTTGATACCGCCGAAGGACATATCACCGCTGATGGCATGCCAATCGTTGACCCACACGGTGCCCGCTTCCAGGCGGTGACTGACGGACTGGGCGGCAATGGGGTCACCGGTCCAGACACCTGCGGACAGCCCATAACAACTGTCGTTGGCCATATCGATGGCGTCTTCGACATCGCTGTACTTGATAACCGATAGCACCGGGCCAAAGATCTCCTCGTTGTAGATTTTCATATCGGGGGTAACATCAGTGAAGATGGTGGGCTGTACGAACATTGAGTCGGGGAACTCTTCTACCGACAGCGGCCCGCCACCACAGGCGACTTGGGCGCCTTCGGCCTTACCGGATTCGATATAACCCAGCACTCGCTCGTAGTGCGCTCGATAGGCCATGGGGCCCAGGGTGGTTGCCGGGTCGAACTGGCTGCCGGCCTTCATCTTACCGGCCAGTTCCGCCATGCGCGCCACCAGTTCATCGTGTATGGACTCGTGAACAAACAGACGGGTGCCGGATATGCAGATCTGCCCCGAGCCCAGCAGGAAGCCGTAGGTCGCCCCCCTGGCCGTCAGTTCAATCGGCGCATCAGGCAGTACGACGCCGGGGCCCTTGCCGCCCAGTTCCAGGGTCACCCGCTTCATGGTATCGGCGGCTTCTTTCTGGATCATGGCACCGGTGCGACCAGAGCCGGTGAAAGAAATCTTGGCAATCCCCGGGTGGGAAGACAGGGCGGCTCCCACGTCCGGCCCAAGCCCAGTCACCACGTTGACGACACCCGGGGGCAGCAGGTCCTGTATCAGCTCCATTGCCCGAACTACCGCCAGAGACGCAGTCTCGGCAGGCTTGATGATCACAGTATTGCCCGCGGCAATCGCCGGCAGCATTTTCAGGAAGGCCAGGAACAGGGGGCCGTTCCAGGCGGTAATCAGGCCGCAAACCCCAAGGGGCTGCTTGACGATTTTCACATCGTGGGCTTCGGGTACAGCACGCACCGGGGGGTACTCGACGAATGGATAGCTCTCCAGGTTCTCCGAGAATATCTGCACAAACTGCATCACTGCGGGGATATCAAAACCCTGCAGACGGGTCACCGACAGCCCGGTACACTTGGCTTCAAGGCCCAGCAATTCCTCCATATTGGCCCCCAGCACCAGCGCCATACGGGCAATGATATTGGCCCTTTCACTGGTAGCGGTATTTTTCCAGCTCTTGAATGCCTCGCTTGCCGCTGCCACAGCCCTATCGACATCTGCACTGTTACCGGCGGCGGCCTTGCCGATCACCTGCCCCATAACGGGATCAATGAGATCTAAATACTGGCCGGAAGAAGGAGAAACAAACTCTCCGTTAATGATGTGGTTCTGGGTGGGGATGCTCACGTAGACCTCTCTCTGGAGATTGGTGTGTTATTCGTTGTGTAGGCTAAACCCAAGCCGGACACACTACTTGGCCCTAAAAACAAATAACCCGGTAAAACTGTCAGAGCGTGCCACCTGTTATACCTCCCCCTGTGCCGAACCAGGCTCTGAACAAAAGGTCTTTTTCTTTTTTTTTCAAGTTGTTATCCTGCAGTGTGCGGTGATGAGATACTGATAACGAGGAATTTCCAAGAGGATGAGCGAGACCACCTCGGCCACTACGATCGCGTCCTATACCATGGCGATTCATATGGCGCTGGAAGCAAATGGCTTCGACGCTTCGGAAGTATTCAGGGCGGCAGGCTTGAGTGACACCCCGAGCCAGGATCCCCTTGAACGCTATACCACGGCCCAGATGGCCACCCTGTTCCGTGAGTCTGTCAAATCCACCGGAAACCCCGCATTTGGTCTCACCGTAGCGCGCTTCCTGCACCCCTCCAACGTGCATGCCCTGGGCTATGCCCTGTTGGCCAGTTCGAGCCTGCGGGATGCTTGTGAAAGGCTGGTCTACTATTTCCGCATAGCCAGTAACCAGGGCGTTTATCGCATTGATGAGTCTGAAGATCGTTACTGCCTGGTTCTGGAGGAGATCGCGGACGGTGTCGCCTATGAAACCATCGACACCTGGAACGCATTCCTCATCCGCGTTTTTCGGATGATCTACCTACCCGATTTTGCGCCTATTTCAGTCTCGCTCGCACGCCCCCGACCAGAGGGCTACGAAGACCTGTATACGACAAGCTTTCACGTTCCAGTGACATTCGACACCACCACTTGTGAAATCTGCATGGACCAGGCTGTCATGGACATTCCGCTACGGGGCGGTAACCGCGAGATTGCCAGTGAACACGACAAGATCCTGCAAAGCTATATTTCCGCACTGGACGCGGAGGACATCGTCAACCGGGTCAAGCGCGTCATCTTGCAGAAACTACCGTCGGAAAACTGTACCAAACAACAGGTGGCCAGCGAACTGGCCATGAGCCCAAGTGCACTGCAGCAAAAGCTGGCGGCGCGGGAATCCAGCTTCCAGGACCTGCTGAACCAGGTGCGAAAGTCCCTCGCACTGGACTATATGGAACAATCCAGGGTGAGCATCACCGAGATGAGCTTTATGCTGGGCTTTAACGATACCAGCAGTTTTACCCGGGCTTTCCGCCGCTGGACCGGCAAGTCACCCCGCGACTACCGTCGGGAAAAAGGGGTGGAGTAAGCGTGTAGGGGCTCACCTACGGCGCGCCTCGCTTCCCGAGCCCGCTCCGCAACGAATTGCGGATGCTACATAGGGCATGGAGCTACAAGCAAACCGAAGAAACAAAAATGTTGCCCTTTTGGCCAACACGGGCTTCGCTTCTGTTTGAATGCGTTATCTTACGCATTCGGTTAGATACGCGAGGTGAAATAATGAAAAACCTGACCAGTATTCCAGTGGCATTCTTCTGCCTGATCTTCTCCTTTGTCCCGGCCGCGCTGGCCGCGGAAAAACCCAATATCCTGATTATCTGGGGCGACGATATCGGCCCCTACAACATCAGCGCCTACAATATGGGCCGCATGGGTTACCAAACACCCAATATCGACAAGATCGCTGCCGATGGCATCATCTTCACCGACTCCTACGGTGACCAGAGCTGCACTGCGGGCCGCGCCGGCTTTATCACAGGGCAACACCCCCTGCGCACCGGCCTCACCAAGGTGGGCCTGCCGGGGGCGAAAGAAGGCATGTCCGACAAGGACCCCACTATCGCCACCCTGCTCAAGCCCCTGGGTTACGCTACCGGCCAGTTCGGCAAGAACCACCTGGGTGACCGGGATGAACACCTGCCCACCAACCACGGCTTCGATGAATTTTTCGGCAACCTGTACCACCTTAATGGGGTACTAGGGACATCCCCGCCGCAAATAACACTTCGCCCTGAAACCCGCGCGTGGCAAGGCTTTCAAGAGGACCCTACTTTTTCGGTTTCCCAGATTCACCGGTCAACGGGCTTAAGATCTCCGT
>JAUIIQ010000186.1 GCA_030431585.1 Gammaproteobacteria bacterium
CAGTGATGCCGCGCCCTGTGTGTCCACGTGTACCAGGTAACAGAGGCCATTTTCACTCGCGTTGAGGTGGTAGCGCAGCGTATCGCCCAGCTCCACCCGCTTCTTGCCCCCTTCCAGTGCAACGTAGAGATTGGCATCCCAGGAGCTGGACAGTTGCCTTAACTGTTCAACGGTAGGGTTGGTCACTGCATGTGTGACGGCACTGGCGAGCGCAGCGCTGACGGCGGCTAATGTGAGTGTCGTCTGCAAGCAGACGCGCTTTCCCGAACGTGTGAAATGATTCCCTACTTTTTGCATGGCTTACACCTGTTGTTTTCTGTTTTGTTACTGGCTGGTTGCTGGCATTACCGGCGGGCCCGTGGTTGCGGGAAATCGACGGTTGCTGCGCATTTTTCTTAATCGCTGAGCTTAGCCCACGATTTTTCGCTTGGCAAAAGTGGACTGGGCTTTTTCAAAGAAAACATGCATTTATTGCCGTCATTTCCCCGCTTATTGCGCGCTGCGTCACAAAATCTGTACTTATCGGCTGTTTCCCCTTAATGGGTCATCCCATTTTCTGTGTGGAGAGGGAATAATGGCGTGCTGGCAGCTGTAATTTCGACGGTAAAACAGCTGTTTGTGTTCTATGCTTAAGCCATGCTTCATCGGGTGATGGTAAATAAAAGTATAGCAGTAGCTAGTGAGACGTTTTCGGGCAGTGCTGCGCGGGCAAAGACGCCTGGCGGTATGGACTGGAAGAAAAGCAAAAGAAGAACAAAAACGCAGGAGAGGGCATGTGAAAGTGACAGCTAATGGCAGCCGGCGAGCGTGCCGAGACAGGCTGCCCGAAGTGATGCGGTTGGCGTTGGCAGTTGCTGCGTTGGGTTGCAGCAGCGCCAGCGTGGCCGGGCTGAAGTTTACGCCGGCAGAAACACCGGCCAGCCCGCCAGTTGAGGCTGTTGCCAGCCCCGCTCTCGATAACAGTGCTGCGCAAACCTCCTCTGCAACCGTTACCACTGTCGAGTCACATCTGCCGGGCTCTCGCCCGGAAGCCTTCGAGCGTGAAAGTAAAATGACCGGTGGCATGCGCATGGTGCCGGTCGGCGGTGACTTCGAAGAGTTGAAGTTGCGTTGGGAGAAAAATTTTGGCGGTTCGCGCACAGATGCGTTTACCCGTGTCATCAGCAGGCGCTCTGACCTTGCCACCATAGCGGTAGGACACACCCTGTCCCAGAGCTCCGGTCGTTCGGATGCCTGGGTAGTGGCGCTGGACAGCGAGGGAGACCTGCTGTGGCAACAATCCATAGGGGGCCCCAGGGATGATCGCGCCAATGCCGCCTTCGACCTGGCAGATGGCAGCCTGCTGGTTGTGGGTGACACAGCAAGTGAGGACAGTGGCCGCCTCGCCGGGCTGGTAGCCAGGCTGGCACCCGACGGTGAGCTGGTATGGCGGCGCGCACTCGCGCCTGGCAAGGATGTCTCACTCAAGGACGTTATCGAAGTTGCCGACGGTCGCCTCGTGGTGGCGGGTACTCAGGGCAAGGTAGCGGGTTACGTGGCCGAGCTGGATGCAGACGGGAACGTTGTCTGGGAACGAACGCTGGCCGACTCAGGGCCGGATATCGTGCGCGCGCTGGCAAAAATGCCCAATGGCGAAATCCTGCTGGTGGGTGAACGCACCAATCTGTTTGACAGTGATGCCTGGGCGATGCGGCTGTCCCCCGCAGGTGAGCCTGTCTGGAGCCGTTCCTACGGTTCTGAATACGCTGACGTATTCAACGACGTGGTTGTGTTGACCAATGGGTCGGTTATCGCCGTTGGCTCTACCTATACCGAAAACGCGTTGGAGCAGGGGTGGCTGGTAAAGGTCACTGCAGACGAAGCCGCTGGTTGGGAAAAAACCTTTGGTGGCACCGGTGTCGACACCCTGTGGGGAGCGACTCTGCTCAATGATCAGTCGTTGATACTGGTGGGCCAGACCAACGGGGCCGATGAGTCCGTACCGAACTCCTGGGTATTGCGCGTGACGGACCAGGGAGCTCTGGTCAAGGCGCGCGTGTTGGGCGGCGAGTATGCAGATGGCCTGGCCGCTATCGCAGCGCGATCCGACGGCAGCTTTGCCGCGGTAGGTTTTTTGCATCCGGACTTCGATGCACCGCGGGACGCCTACGTGGCCCTGTTGGGAACACCTCGCAGCCAGCAGATGCGTCCCGTATACGCAGCGGATGACGCGCCCACCCTGTTTGTGCCGGGCGGCGGCCAACTGATCACCGAGCGAAGCAGTGTTGAAGTGCTGGGCAATGTGGTGCATTCGCGGCCCGTACAGCAGCTGTTCATTGACGGCAAGCAGGCGGAAATTCTTCCCAATGGTGCTTTTGTCAAACAGTTGAGTGTTCCCCTGGGGCAGACCGAAATTACTATTGACGCAGTGGATGACCGTGGCGTGATTGGCAGCACGACGGTCACCGTGGTGCGCACTGAACAAGGTCAGTTGCACCCGGGTGACGACGACGTCGAGGAACTGCTGGCCTCCATCGACTTTGGCCGTTATCACGCACTGGTGATCGGCAACAATAACTATAACGCCGATGATATTCCCAAGCTGGAATCTGCCGTCAACGACGCAAAAACGATCGCGAGTCTGCTGGAATCTGACTACAGCTTTGACGTTGATCTCAGGCTCAACGCATCGCGCAAAGAGATTCTTTCCGCGCTGGAACAGAAAAGTCAGTCGCTGGGGCCGAACGACAACCTGCTGGTGTATTACGCAGGGCACGGTTATTACGACGAGGATGTTGACCTGGGCTATTGGCTGCCGGTGGATGCGAGCCTGGCGAACAAGGACGCCTGGATACGCAACAGTGCCATTACCGACACGATCAAGGGTATGAAGGCAAAGCACGTAATGCTGGTTGCCGACTCCTGCTTCTCCGGTACCCTGTTGCGCAGCGTTGACGTCAAACGCACCGGGCGTTTTTACGAGCAGATGGCCAACCGCAGCGCTCGTCTGGTAATGACCTCCGGTGGCATCGAGCCGGTGATGGACCAGGGCGGTGACGGGCACTCTGTGTTCGCCCGCAACCTTATCCGCAAGCTGCGCACCTCGGATCGTATTATCGACGGCACCAGTTTGTACCAGGCTATTCGTGAGCCGGTGGTGATGACCTCTGAGCAGGTCCCGCAATACAGCAATATCCGCTTCATCGACAGCGATGGTGGTGACTTCCTGTTCGTTAAGCAGTAGTGTTTAGGGAAAGTACAAGTCGTGTCGATTCTAGGAGAATCTCTGGATGAAAAATTGCAGTGTGAGCAGGCTGTTAGTGGTTGCCTTCGCCCTGGTCATAGCGGGTTGTGCCACTACCCAACGTGACTCCGTTCGTATTCAGCTGGTGGAAACACGTGTAGCGCTGGTGGATGGAGAGCCCACTGCGACCTTCAATACGCAGCTGGTGACGGCCGCACTGGACCCTGCAGACGGGCCCAAGGTTACAGGGTTGAAGCAGCTTACCGCCGGCGCAGACCGCTACACCTACTTCAGCCGCGCCGCGCCGTCGCCTAACCAGGATGCTATCGTTTTCGCAGAGTTCACTGAAGGCAGGAGCGTTGTATACCGACAAAGCCTGGGGTCCCCGGCCAAGTCACCGATCACGGCGGAGACGGGCATGAACCTGTCTCCCGCTTTCACCCCTGATGGTCGTTTTCTGGTATTCAGCTCCGACCGCTCCGGTGAAAGCCAGAGCCTCTGGCGCAAACGCTCGGACGGGGCGGGCGGTATCACCCAGATTACCAGTTCCAGCGCGTTCGACTGGCATCCCTCGGTCGCGTCAGACGGGGAAACCATTATCTTCCAGTCGCACCGTAAGAATAATATCGATGCCTCTATCTGGAGCATCAGCATGAATGGCGGCCTGCTCACCCAGCTGGCGCCAGGGCGTACCCCCGCGGTTTCGCCCGATGGCCGCAGAATACTGTTTGTGCGGCCCGACTCGAAAACCGGCAAGGACCAGATATGGAGCATGCAGATTGACGGCTCTGGTCTCACTCAGCTGACCACCGGGGATGCCAATGACCGGGACCCTTCCTGGCACCCGAATGGACGTTACATCGTGTTTGCATCCGACGCACAGCCGGTGGGTGATGAGTTCGCTGATTTCAATATCTGGATCATGCGCACCGACGGTACGCAGCGTGTGCAACTCACAGAAAACTTCAGCCACGATGATGTCCCGGTGTTTGAAAACCGGGGACGTAGCATCATTTTCCGCTCCAATCGCGGCGGCCAGTGGAATCTGTTCAGTTTCCGGCCCCAGTTGAACTAAGCACGGCCTTCGTCGCCTGGAGAGCAGAATGAGAGCAGCAACCACCTTGCGTATGTGCCTGGCAGCTTTGCTGGCGTCCCAGCCTCTTGCACTGCAGGCTGACGTCAGCTATGTGCAAACGGTAACGGTCAAAGCAGGCGGCCCCATGTCCGCCTATTCGTCTGAAATAAAAGTGCTGAACCAGATATCGGCGGACCGCAGCCGCCGGGAAGTGCTTCCTGCAGACGAGATGGCGGCTGACCTGTCCGTTGCCAAAGTGACGCTGGTTGACCTGGGTAAGGATGCCGCCTTTGAACTGAATGCCGACACCAACTCCTACCGGGAAGTGGGGCTCGATGAATTGCAGCGTGACCTCGCCAACATCCGCCAGCGTGTCGATGCCGCCACAGGCGGGCAGGCGCTACCCTTTGCAGTGGATAACTGTGAATGGTCGGAGGCAAAGTTTCGCAGCTCAAAAACCAAGGAGCGCGAACGTATAGGCGGCATTCGCGCCAGGCGGCACATACTGAGTATGGAGCAGGTCTGTGAGGACCCGGACACGGGCATGAGCTGTGAACTGGAGTGGACCATGGAGCCCTGGGTGGCCAGTCGCGTGCCTGATCACGAGGAAGTGCAGGTGTTTTACCAGGATCTGGCTGACCGCCTGCAGATGGACTACCTGGTTCCGCAAATGCCTGGTGCCAGCCAGATGCTGGTGGGTTTGTTTCCCAACCGCTGGGAAACCCTGCTGGACGAGATGGAGGACATAAAGGGTTACCCGGTGCGCACGGTTATGTCGCTAAAGATCGGGGGCAAGGCCTGTATCAATGCGGATGGTGTAGCGGTAGCCGAGGATGACCTCTGGTCCGATGTGGGCACCTCCGCCTACAACGAAGTGATTAAACAATCTGGTAACGAGACCGGCAAAGCGGTGGGCGATGCCACTCGCGAAGCGATGGGTGACAGCGTTGGCGGAGCCATCGGCAGTTCTGCTGTGGGTGCGGCAACGGGTGAACTCGTCGGCGGTATCGCCGGCATGTTCAAGAAAGAGAAGCCGAAGAAGTCAAATGCGCGGGCCGCAGCACCCGTTCCCGATCACGTCACGCTCTACCGGATCACCGCGGAAATCAGTGACTGGAGTCGCGACGATGTGGCCGCCGACAGGTTTGTTGTGCCAGAGGGCTGGACGCGGCTAGACTCTAACGCAACTCAGTAATTCATAGCGCTGGCGCCAGCGCGTAAATTCTATTTGCGTAAACCCGCGTCGGCTGAGCTGTTCGCGCAGGCAGCGCCTGCTCTGGCAACGACCCGGGAAGAACAGGCTCCACAGGCCCGCAGGACGCGTCATGACCAGTCTGCTGCCCGGGGCCGAGCAGCGCTGCAGTGCATTTAGCACCGCAGGAAAATCCGCCACGAACTCCGCCACCTCCATACACAGTAATAGATCGTAAGTGCCGTCCTGCTCTGCTAGCCAGCTGACGATATCCTGCTCCACCAGCTTCACGTCCAGAGCCTGCAGCGGCCCTTTTTCCAGTTGACGTTGCAGGGCCGCCAGCATCGCCGGGGAGAAATCCACCGCTGTATAGTGTGCATTGGGTCCCAGTGTCTGTGCGGCCAGCAGCAGTGCACGGCCAGTGCCAGTACCCAGGTCCAGCACCTTTGGCCGTTGCTGGTTTGCGGCGACCTCGCGGGCTGACCGGGTCACCAGCTCATCGTAAGGCTGATAGTTGTGGCGCGACCATTTCTGCTCGTAGTTGTTGGCGCTGCGGTCATACAGCCAGCGCGTGCCGCGCCCTGAAAACCAGCTCAACTCGCCAGGGTAGAACGCCAGTAGCAGAGCCGCCGCGCCTGCTGCCAGCAGTAGCCACAGTGTCATGACGAAACAGCAGCGTCTTCGAAGGAGGCCTTTGCCAGGCGTTGTAGAGAGTCAGCGTGATAGTCGTAGCCAAAGATTTCCCGCACCTGGTACTCACCGTCCTCGGTCAGCGGCAGTACCTCTGCAATGCTTACCACGCTGCGTTTGCCGGCAAGGCGTTGCAATTGCACCACCAGGTTGATGGCGGAGGCCACCTGTGCCCGCAGAAAACGCAGGGGAATCTCTTCCCCGGAAAAAAGCGCCAGTGTTTCCAGCCGGCGAAGCGTTTCAATGGGGGAATTGGCATGCACGGTCGACATGGAACCACCGTGCCCGGTGTTCATTGCCTGCAACAGGTCCAGCGCTTCGCCACCGCGGCACTCGCCAACGATGATGCGGTCCGGACGCATGCGCAGGGAGGAATGGAGCAAGTCGCGAATGGTAACCGCGCCCTGGCCTTTGCGGTCCGGCGCACGCGTCTCCAGCGACACCACGTGTTCCTGGTCCAGCTGCAGCTCGGCGGCATCCTCTATGGTGATGATACGGTCTGAATTGGGAATCAGTGCAGACAGCGCGTTGATGAACGTTGTCTTGCCGGTGCCGGTACCGCCGGCAATGACGACGTTCTGCTCGCGCTCCATGGCGAACTGCATAAAGTCTCGCGACTCCTCGGTGATCGCGCCCAGTTTTATCAGGTCATCAAGGCCAAAAC
>JAUIIQ010000187.1 GCA_030431585.1 Gammaproteobacteria bacterium
GGCGTTAAGCAGACTGGATTTGCCCGCATTGGGCCTACCGGCAATAACCAGTTTCATGCCCTCCTGTATCAGCGCGCCTTGTGCTGCTTCTAGCGTGACCGCTGACAGTTGTTCAATAATACTCGTCAGTTGGGATCTGACCTGACCGTCTTCGATGAAGTCTATCTCCTCTTCCGGAAAATCTATTGCGGCCTCTACGTAAACGCGCAGGCGTGTCACCAGAGTGACCAGTTCATCGATTTTTCTCGAGAAAGCACCGTGCAGGGAGCGCGAGGCATTCAAAGCAGCCTGCTTTGTCGTGCTGTTTATCAGGTCGGCGATGGCTTCTGCCTGGGCCAAATCCAGTTTGTCATTGAGATAGGCTCGCTCTGAGAACTCTCCAGGCCTGGCCTGTCTGGCACCGTGGGAGGTACAGGCGTTGACCAGCAGATCGAGTATGACCGGGCCGCCATGGGCCTGCAGCTCTACAACGTCTTCACCAGTAAATGAGGCAGGTGCGGGGAAAAACAGAGCAATACCTGAGTCAAGCTGCATTCCTTGCTTATCGACGAATGTACAGAAGTGCGCGTGACGCGGGTCGAGTGTGCGTCTGCATAGAGCTTCTCCAATGGCTCGCGCGTTGCCCCCCGACAATCTTACGATGCCCACGCCTCCGCGCCCGGGTGCCGTGGTGATGGCAGCGATGGTGTCACTATCTAGTGCGGTGGAATGATTCATTTTGGAAAACTGTGCTCCGGCCGGGTAGTCAGCCGGAGCAGGGGAATCAGGCCGGGTCGGCTTTTTCTATTTGCCGGGTGATTACGTACTGTTGTGCCATAGAGAGCAGGTTATTCACTACCCAGTACAGGACCAGCCCGGACGGGAACCAGAGGAAGAAGAACGTGAACACGATGGGCAGCCATTGCATGATCTTGGCCTGCATAGGATCGGTTGGCGGTGGGTTCAGCTTCTGCATGAACCACATGCTGGCCCCCATGAGAATAGGCAGTACAAAGTAGGGATCCATTACAGAGAGATCATCTATCCAGAGCGCAAATGGAGCGTGTCGCAGTTCAACACTCTCCATCAAAACCCAGTAAAGAGCGATGAATACGGGCATCTGTACCAGTATGGGTAGGCACCCGCCCATGGGGTTCACTTTCTCTTTTCTGTATAACTCCATCATCGCTTGCGATTGTTTCTGCTTGTCGTCCGCATACTGCTCACGTATGTCCATCATTTTAGGCTGGACTTTGCGCATCCTCGCCATGGAACGATAACTGGTGGCAGACAATTTGAAGAAGGCAGCTTTCACGACTACGGTCAGCAAAATAATAGCGACGCCCCAATTACCCACCAGCGCATAAATTTTATTCAGCAGCCAGAACAAGGGTTGGGCAATCCACCATAGCCAGCCGTAGTCGACGACCAGGTCGAGGTATTCGGAAATTTCAGCGAGACGGTACTGGTCCTTGGGTCCGGCAAAGAACTCAGCGCCGGTGGTACCCGATTGCCCGGGGTCCAGGGTTAGCGCAGGGCTGGTAAATCCAGCGATGTTGAAACCAGAACGTGTGACGCGAGTGCTGTAAGTATGAGACTGGTCCTGATCGGGAATCCATGCGCTGAGAAAGTAGTGTTGCAGCAGGGCAATCCAGCCACCGGGAAGTTTCGCTTTAAAAGGCTCTTCGCGCATGTCTTCAAAGCTGAATTTGGTGAAACGCTCATCGGGTTGGGTGATGGCTGCACCCAGGAAGGGTTGTATGCCCATGCCGGAATCACCCGCAGGAGCAGGGCTACTATCGCGCTTTATCTGGCCAAACAGATTTCCCTGCCAGCGTTGGCTACTGTTGTTTTCTACAACATAGGTAATGTTGATCAGATAGTCGCCGCGGGTAAACGTGAAGCGCTTGATGACATTAACGCCGCTCTCATTGTCCCATGTCAGGTCTACTTGCAGTTGATCCTGGCCCTCTGCCATCTCATAGCGGTTGGCGGTGCTGGAGAATTCGGCGCGGCCTTCGCGGTCTATGCCGTCAGGTCCGATCAGGCCCGATTGTGCGATGTAGATTCTGCTCTGGTTCTGCTCCAGCAATACGAAGGGTATGTCAGGGTTGTCGATTTCTGCCAGGTGTCGCGGTAAAGCCAGCTCTACAATATCGCCTCCGCGCAAGTCGATAGCCAACTGCAGGCTGTCAGTGAAGACTTCGACGATGCGACCCGTGTTCACGGAAGCGGTGTCCGCGGGAGTAGTCTCGGGGGCTTCATCGCTGGCCACGGTTGGCAGATCTTCTTCCGGAGCCGCTGTTGCCTCAGCTGCCGGCGCAGCAATCGGTACATCTGATGTTGAGACATGGTCGGCGCCGATCAGCCGCTGTGTTTGTGGCTCCGCGGATGCTGTTCTGTCATCTTTGAACGCAACCCACTCAGTGAGCAGCATGAAAGACAGTACCGCGATAGCGCCTATTAGCAGTGAACGTTGCAAATCCATAATGATATCTGTTGCTTAGTGTGAGTGGCTGCAGGGGGGGACGGGGTCTTCGCCTCCCTCGTGCCAGGGGTGGCATCGGGAGAGCCGGCGTATTGCGAGCCAGGTTCCCCTGAAAACGCCATGCTCGGCAATCGCTTCCTGAGCGTAACTTGAGCAGCTGGGATAAAACCGACAATGGTTGCCGAGGAAGGGACTGAGCAACACCTTGTAGCAGGTTATCAGGAAGATAAAGAAGCGACGCATCAGAGTTCCGTGCCTTGGCTGGGTTTGGACACATGGCGGATTAGTCTCTGCCACTGCTGCCGCAATATAGAGGATAGTTCCGCATTATCCAAATGATCGAGTCCTCGCCTGGCGAGTAACACGACGTCCAGCGTTGGCTCGGACTCTGGCGTTGTGCGGAATACTTCCCTGGCTATCCGTTTAATCCGGTTTCTCTGTACAGCCAGCCGGACATTTTTTTTGGCTATTACCAGCCCCAGGCGGTGCCCGGGCTGGTCGTTTCGTTTCGCCAGGAGCAGCAGGTGTCGGTGTGAAGCTTTGGCGTCAGCACCGTCGAATACGCGGCTGTAATCTCTGGCATTGAGCAGGCGCTTTGTTTTGCCAAAACTTGCGTCAGTGCTCACTCAGAGCCTGGTCCTTAAGCGGACAGGACCTTGCGGCCTTTGGCACGGCGGCGGTTGATGACTGCGCGGCCACCTTTTGTAGACATACGTGAACGGAAACCGTGGGTGCGTTTGCGTTTGAGCACGCTGGGCTGAAAGGTTCTTTTCATGACTGGGTTCCAGATAAAATAAAATGTAATGGCCTTGCCGCTTCATCTAGCAACGGTAAGGGCCTGAAAAAAGGTGGGGTAGTCTAGTGAAATGCGGGCGTGAGTTCAATGCGCTGCGCATTTTTTTCCTGTTTCGCTATCGGTAATTTTGCCTCTTCCCTGCTCAACACAGGGACGGAACGACCATTTATGAAGCGAACCCGTACAGGCTGTGGCCTGAGGGCATTGACCCACACTTTTTGCCCTTTATATAGACAGGTTATCCACAGTTTAACTTATACAAAAAACTTTCTATGTAAGTGGGTGAATACTAACCAAAAACACCATAAGATATTGATAAATAAGGAAATAATATATTACCCTGTTTCCTAAAAATATGTGGATAAGTCCCCTGTCAGGGAGTATTATTCTGGCTCCGGTGCAGACCGGTGAAACAATAAATTCAATCTTTTCAGATTAAACAGAAGGCGTGTTCTGTGCGCCTTGAGGGGAGTGTTTTGCCTGGCGTAGTATGGCAACAGTGTATCGACAGGTTGCAGGATGAGTTACCGTCGCAGCAGTTCAATACCTGGATAAGGCCACTTCAGGCCGCAACAAACGGGCAGTCATTGACGCTTTTTGCCCCTAACCGGTTCATCAAGGACTTTGTTTCAGACAAGTTTGCCGCGCGTATATCCGAGCTGGTGGCGGAGCTGGATCCAGCAACGCCGCTGAGTGTGGTGCTTGAAATTGGCAATGGGGTGGCTCGCGAGCCTGACAGGGTGGTCCGAGCACAGCCGGTTGAGGCTCCGCTGCCTGTTAACGATATGCCGCCCGTGGTCTCTGGCGCAGCCGTGTCCATACCGCAGGTCAAGCAGCCCCCTCCTCATAGACCATCTGCCGCGGATACCTATAGACAGGCCGAGATAGAGGGCTCGCTGCAGCATCAACAAAATCTGGTGGAGACCTACACGTTCGACAATTTCGTCGAGGGTAAGTCCAACCAGTTGGCGCTGGCCGCGGCAAGACAGGTAGCGGAGAATCCGGGCTCGTCCTACAACCCGCTTTTCCTTTACGGGGGCGTGGGGCTGGGTAAGACACATTTGATGCATGCTGTGGGTAACGCACTGAAACAACACAAGCCCGATGCCAAAATCGTGTATCTGCACTCCGAGCGATTTGTTGCTGACATGGTCAAGGCGCTGCAGTTGAATGCAATCAGCGACTTCAAGCGCTACTACCGTTCTGTTGACGCACTGCTGATCGACGATATCCAGTTTTTTGCCAAGAAAGATCGTTCCCAGGAAGAATTCTTTCATACCTTCAATGCGCTTCTGGAGGGTGGCCAGCAGATGATCCTGACCTGTGATCGCTACCCCAAGGAAATAGACGGACTGGAAGAGCGGCTCAAATCCCGCTTCGGCTGGGGCCTCACCGTGGCGGTCGAGCCGCCAGAGCTGGAGACCCGGGTAGCTATATTGATGACCAAGGCAATGGAGGCACGCATTACTCTGCCACCAGACGCTGCTTTTTTCATTGCACAGCGGATTCGCTCTAATGTGCGAGAGCTTGAAGGCGCGCTGAAAAGGGTGATAGCAAGCGCTCACTTCACGGGAAAGGAAATCGATGTTGAGCTGATCAAGGATAGCCTTAAGGATTTACTGGCACTGCAGGACAAGCAGGTCAGCCTGGATAATATCCAGCGCACGGTAGCCGAATACTACAAGATAAAAGTGGCGGATTTGATGTCCAGGCGGCGCAGCCGCTCGGTCGCGCGACCGCGACAGGTAGCCATGGCTTTGGCCAAGGAGCTGACCAATCACAGCTTACCGGAAATCGGTGATAGCTTTGGTGGAAGAGATCACACGACAGTTCTCCACGCATGTCGTAAAATCAAGGAACTTCGTGAAACCAATTCGGATATACGCGAAGATTATAAGAATCTGCTGCGATCGCTCACTACCTGAGGTAGGAGAGAGATAGGAGTTTTTGTTTTATAAATAAGGTGTCTACTGGTGGCGCCTTTGCTCGTATTAGGAATAACAACGCATATGAAGTTCACTGTTTCGCGGGACGCACTGCTCAAGCCTCTTAACCTGGTTGCCGGTGTTGTTGAACGCCGTCAAACGCTGCCGATTCTTGCCAATGTGCTGATGGTTGTTGAGGGCGACAGATTGTCGCTGACGGGTACCGACCTTGAAGTTGAGCTGGTAGGCCGTGTTCAGCTGGGCAGTGCCGACGGGGAGCCCGGAGAGTTGACCGTGCCGGCTCGCAAGTTGGTCGATATCTGCAAGTCGTTGCCAGAGGGAAGTGAGATCAGCTTTGCCGCGCAGGACGGGAAGGTAACGGTAAAGTCAGGGCGCAGCCGATTCACCTTGTCCACCCTGCCGGCGCGGGAGTTCCCGAACGTCGAAGACAGTATGGGCACGCATCAGTTCACGATAAAACAGGGTCAGCTCAAGCGCCTCATAGACCGAACGGGTTTTGCGATGGCTCAGCAGGACGTGCGGTACTACCTGAACGGCATGCTCTGGGAATTGAAAGACAAGCAACTGCGTGTGGTTGCAACAGATGGTCACCGGCTTGCCTTGTGTACTTTACCGGGAAAGGTAGAGGTGAATGGCGACACTCAGGTGATTTTACCTCGCAAGGGCGTATTGGAGCTGGCACGTCTGTTGATGGACGAGGAAGACGATATTGCCGTGGTGATAGGAAGCAACCATATCCGCGCCACTACTAATGATTTTACATTTACCTCGAAGCTCGTAGACGGCAAATTCCCCGATTACCAGCGTGTCCTGCCCCGTGCTCCAAACAAGATAGTACTCGCAGAAAGGCTGGAGCTGCGCCAGGCCTTTACCAGGGCGGCCATTCTGTCCAACGAAAAGTACCGTGGGGTGCGTTTGAAATTGACAGAAGGCAGCCTGGATATCGTAGCCAACAACCCCGAGCAGGAAGAAGCAGAAGAAGCCGTGCCGGTGAACTATCAGGGAGACTCCCTGGAAATTGGCTTCAATGTCAGCTACCTGCTGGATGTTCTGGCAGTGCTCAGTGGTGAGCAAATCAAACTGTCACTATCTGACCCTAACAGCAGTGCGCTGCTTGAGGAGTCCGATGAGGGCGATTCACTGTATGTGGTGATGCCGATGCGCCTCTGATGAGGCGCGGAAGCCAGACAGTTTCTTTCTGAGCGGTGCAGATGTCTGCAGATACCAGCCTGTCTCGCTTGCAGATAAACCATATTCGTAATCTCCACAGCGTGAGGCTAGACGGGCTGCAGCGGGTCAATGTGTTCTACGGGCAGAATGGGAGCGGCAAGACAAGTGTGCTTGAAGGCATACACATGCTGGGCATGGCCCGCTCTTTCCGCGGCAGTATCAAGTCACTGGTCACGCACGATCATGATCATTGCACCGTGTTTGGGGCGTTGGCACCCGGGAACACGACTTTGGGTGTTCAGCGGTCTCGCTCCGGTGACGTAAAGATCAAGATAGCCGGGGCTCCGGTGCGTACCGTTGCCGAGCTCGTGGAGTTTTTGCCAGTACAGGTGATTAACGCCGATAGCTTTAATTTGCTGACCGGTACCC
>JAUIIQ010000188.1 GCA_030431585.1 Gammaproteobacteria bacterium
CGAGCACATTGAGCACCTCCACCGATACCGCCGGACCACTCACCCCCCGGGATAAATCAGCGGGAATGGCTTCCTCGTAAACCACACTGCCCAGGGCGCCGCGTTTGAGTACCAGCACCGCATCGGTGTGGCGCCGCACTTCCTTCAGTGCCTCCAGCGTATCGGTTGAGCCACCGGCAATATGGAACTCTTCCTCTGTGCCCACCACAAGATCGAACAGTGGCAGGATAGACTGCAGGTGACCTGTTACCGCCGCATTGCCGACGAAGCGGCTCTCGCCCTGGCCGTGGCCCGCCACGCCCCACAATACCGGTCGGTAGTCGATGTCGAGCACCGTGCGGGTACCGCTGTCACGGGCATATTCAATGGCTTGCCGACAGGCCGCCGCCGGTCCCGGCAGGGAAAAGTGGGTGCCGGTAATCGCCAGGGCCCGGGAGGAAGCGATGAAACTCCGGTCGAAATCGGCGCTGTCGATCGCCGCGTCAGCACAGTCTTCACGATAGAAAATCAGTGGAAAGCTGTCGCGATCCTTGATACCCAGGACCACGATGCTGGTGAGGCGCTCCGGATCTGTGCGCACATGACTGACATCCACTCCGTTGCGCGCCAGCTCCTCGCGCACAAACCGGCCCATGTGCTCGTCACCCACCCTGGTCAGCATTGCCACACGCAGACCCTGCCGAGACATTCCCGCCGCCATATTGGCCGACGAGCCTCCCAGGTATTTGGCCATGCTGCGCATATCTTCCAGGCGCGAGCCGAACTGCTGCCCGTAGAAATCCACCGCAGCCCGGCCCATGCAGATCACATCGAAGCGACGCTGTTCCATTATTACTCCCAACTATTGTGCCTCGGAATCTTCAGTCGCTGCACGGTTCACATTTACCCAGCCACTGCGGTGATAGGATTCCGCCATCGCGGCGGTAACCGCATCGATACGCGCCGCCGCGGCGAAGTCCGGCCAGGCCGGTGTCTCCAATACTATTGCTGCTACCAGATCACGCATTTCTATTACCTTTAAATCATTAAATCCCAAACCGTGGCCCGGCGCGGGACAGAATGCAGCGTAATCCGGCTGGTCGGGACCCAGCAAAATACGGCGAAAACCTTGTCGCTCATCGCCATCGGCCCGGTACAGCCACAGCTCGTTTTGTCGCTCCTGGTCGAAATAAAGGGTTCCCTCACTGCCCGAAATTTCCAGCGTGAGGCCGTTCTTGCGCCCCCAGGCGATGCGACTGCACTCAATGGTACCGATAGCGCCGCAGTCAAAACGCAACAGGGCGTGGACCTGGTCTTCGTTTTCGACCGGTCCATCCGGCCGTTCCGGGATCACCGTCTGGAAGTCGGCACATACCGCACCCGGCTCACCAACCAGGCGCTGGGTGAGCGACAAAACATGACAGAGGTCACCCAGCGCACCTAGCCCTGCCAGTGACTGCTGCGTGCGCCAGCCGCCCTCGCGAAGTGGATCGGCCAGGTAATCCTCAACATGCGTTCCCCGCACGTGCCGCAGCTGACCGATCTCGCCACGTTCAATCAGATCCGCGGCGAGGGTAATAACCGGGTTTTTGACGTAGTTAAAGCCAACCATGGTGACGCAATCCCGCGCCGCCGCCAGCGCCGCCAACTCCCGCGACTCCTCTGGCAGCAGCGCCAGAGGCTTCTCGCAAAACACATGCTTGCCATTTTCAAGGGCAGCTTTCGCCATCGGGTAATGTAGGTGGTTGGGCGTACAGATATCCACCACATCCACCTGCGGATCGGTCACCAGTTCGCGCCAGTCGCCGGTACTACGGCGGAAACCCAGCAGGCCTGCATTTTCGGCTGCCGCCTGGGAATCACAGTCGGCGAGCAGTTCACATTCCAGCTTCGCTGTCGACGGGAACACCAGGCCCACGGAGTGAGCTGCCAAGGCGTGGGTGCGCCCCATGAAACCGCTGCCGATCAAGCCCAGCCTGATTACCTGCATTTTGCGGATTACCTCCAGAGTGACTGACATCGCGCTGAGTTCAGGTCGATATCATATATTCTATTTATGTTTAATGTGATAAATTTATTCCATAACAGCAGAGCAGCGCAAGTCTTTGTTCTATTTTCGGAGTATTTATTTCAAAATGGTATAAACCGGATCAGCACAGGGGCCGCGTTTGGCCTCCCAACAGGATTGACTCAATGACCTCCAATGCTCCCCAGGATTACAATGCCCTGCGCCAACAGATGTCGGAACGCTACGAATCCCTCAGTAAACGACTGCGCCAGATTGCCAAATTCGCCTGGGACAACCCCACTATCATGGCAATGGAAACCACCGCTGTCATTGCCGAACGCGCCGGTGTGCAACCTTCTGCCCTGATCCGCTTTGCCAAGGCCTTTGAATATTCCGGCTTTAGCGACATGCAGCGCATTTTCCAGGCACACGTCACCGATCGCTCAGCCAGCTATAAAGAGCGCTTCCGCGAGGCGGCGGAGCGCGACGCAATCAGCAGCGAGACCCCGGGCGGCATGCTGGGTGAATATTGCGAGGCCAATCGCCATGCCCTGGAACATTTGCAGGACGAAACCGACCCGGAGTCACTGGAGCAGGCGGTGGCACTGCTGGGCAATGCCGAATTCATCTACGTGATGGGCCAGCGCCGGTCATTTCCGGTGGCCAGCTACATTTACTACAACCTCAATCACCTGGAGTGTCGCGCCCAACTCCTTACCGGCATGGGCGGAATGCTGCTGGAGCACGCAGACAGTATGGCTCCCGCCGATGTGCTGGTAGCAATCAGCTACAGCCCCTACTCGGAAGACACCGCGAAAGTCGTCGCGGCGGCGCGCGCCAAGGGGGTGCCGGTAATAGTACTGACAGACAGTTCTCTCAATGCCATCGCCCGTGAAGCGACAGTATGTTTCGATATTCACGACGCAGAGGTATTTAATTTTCGTTCGCTTGTGGCTTCCATGTGCCTGGCCCAGGCCCTGACCACAGCACTGGCCTCGGACCGGGCCAGTGGCAACGAGCCCAGGGCCAAAACCCGTAAGCGAAGCAAATGAACAAATCTTCATCCCGCGCCAGCCTGGGATTAACCCGACAGCCGTATTGTGGTCGCTGGAATTCAACCAATAAGGCGCTACCGACATGACCCACATGACCCAATTCCCCACCCGGATTTCCGCACTCGCCCTGTTGGCGATAACGCAATTTACCGGCGCTGAACCGTTAAGCGTACAGGCCGCGCTGGAAACCCGGACGCATTTCGACGACCCCCGCGGCAACCTGAGTGATGCGGACGACCCTGCTATATGGATTCATCCCCAGCGCCCCGCCGACAGCCTGATTGCCGGCACACTCAAGCAAGGCGGCCTGGATCTCTACACCCTGGACGGGGTGTTACTGCAACACCTGCCGGCGCGGCCGGCTCCGACCTGCTCGGGCGCCGACTGCAACAATGCGCCGGGCCGGTTGAACAATGCCGACATAGTTTACGGCTATTCCCTGCAAGGTGAACCCACCGACCTGGTAGTCGCCTCGGATCGCGGGCGAGACAGACTGGCGGTATTCGCCCTGAGCCCCAACAGCGCTGGCCAGCATCTGCTGACAGACATCACTGCAGCCTCTGCCCAACCCATTTTCAGCGCCGACCAGCAGGCAATTAATGAAGGCTACACCGCCTACGGCCTGGCCACCTACACCTACCAGGGGAAAAACCTGGCGCTGGTGAGCCAGAACAGCACCACCCGGGTGGCGCTGCTGGAATTACTTGAGGCTAGCCCCGGCACCGTGGGCTACGCGGTGAGGGCAGTGCTGGACTTCCCCCATGAGTTCACCGCCGGCGATACTCGCTGGACCCCTTGCAGTGATGACGATGCCGACCGGCCGCAACTGGAAGGCATGGTGGCAGACCCTACCCACAACGCCCTGTACCTGGCCCAGGAAGACGTAGGGATCTGGCGCATTGCCATGGACGCGCCGCAGGACACTAGCCAATGGCAACTGTTTGCCCGCGCCGCGCAGTTTGGCGTGCCCTATCAGCGCACATGGGACGACAGCGAAGCAGAGTACGCCTGTACCCTGCTACCCGAACAGGACCCGCGCCTGAGTGATGAGTACCTGCACGACGACCTGGAAGGCCTGACAATTTACGATGCAGGCGACGGCAAAGGTTACCTGCTGGTATCCAGCCAGGGCGACGACACTGTGGCGGTATACGATCGCGAGGCCGGCAACCGCTACCTTGGCTCCTTCCGGGTAGTTGACGGGCCTGTCGACGGCGTCAACGAAACCGACGGCATGATGGTAAGCAATGTCGCGCTCGGCGAGGCCTTCCCCGCCGGCGTGCTGGTAATGCACGACGGTAACAACCAACCCCGGACCTATGATGAAAACGGCAATGAACGTGAAGGCACAAATTTCAAGTTTATTGACTGGTCCCAGATCGCCAAAGGATTAAACCTGCCACTGGAAACCGGCAACCGGGCGCGCTGAGCGCCGCCATCCACAGGAGAGAGTTATGTCCCACTTGCTAGCCCGCCGCCAGGCCCCGGACGAAATCGGTCGCACCCAGCACATCACGCCGGCCTCGGCGCAGTGGCAATACGTCGGCTTTGACTGTTACACGCTGGCCACGGGGAAGACCCTGGAAGGCAATAGCGGCGAGCGCGAATTGTGCCTGGTATTGGTGGGCGGTCGCGCCAGCGTGCAGGCGGCGGGCCAGTCATGGGAGGACATTGGCGAGCGCGAGGGGCCCTTCGACGGTGTGGCGCCCTATGCGGTGTACATCCCACCCGGCAGTGACTACCGGGTCATCGCCATTAGCGAACTTGAGTTGGCGGTCTGTTCCGCCCCCGCCACTGGTCGCTACCCGGCACGATTAATCCGGCCGCAGGATTGCGAGCGCAGTGAGCGCGGCAGCGGCAGCAATCGCCGACTGATCTGCAATATCCTGTTCGGCAACATCGAGGCTGAGAGTTTATTGGTGGTGGAGGTCATCACCCCCAATGGCAACTGGTCCAGCTATCCACCCCACAAGCACGATACCGACGACACCCCACGGGAAACTCATCTGGAAGAAACCTACTACCACCGGCTGTCGCCGCCGCAGGGGTTTGCCTTCCAAAGGGTCTACACCGACGACCGCAGCCTCGATGAAACCATGGCGGTGGAAGATGGCGATGTGGTTATGGTGCCTCGCGGTTATCACCCGGTGGGCGCTCCGCACGGCTACGACCTGTATTACCTCAACGTGATGGCCGGCCCCAAACGGGAATGGATATTCCACAACGACCCCGCCCACGAGTGGATGCTGGAATAGGCAGACACTGCAGACAGCCGGGGGTAGCTGCCGTTACCCGGCGTTACCGGCGCGTCAATCCGCCAGTTCCGCTTTCAATGCATCCTTGTTGACCTGATTTCTGTCACTCTGTACCAGTGGCAGGGACTTGCGATAAACAATCTTGCTGGGAATCATATACGAGGCCAGGTGTTGCTTGAGCTCGAACAGGATTTCCTCTTCCGGAATTTCATGGGCCGCGGAGTACACCAGCACGATTTCCTCCTCGATCAGTTCGTTCTCGATAGAGAACACGGCGCTCTGGGTGATCTGCGGCAGGTTTTTGCGCACCACTGACTCGATTTCGAAAGGTGACACCCGGAAGCCCCGCGTCTTGATCATGTCGTCGTGACGGGACACGAAATAAAAATAGCCTTCCTCATCCTTGTACACATAGTCTCCAGAGGCCACCACGATCTCGTCGGTCAGCTGGCCTTCCAGGTCGATAACGTCCCTGAGGATCTCTATCGACTTGAACCGTTGCGCATTCTCTTCCGGACCGTTCCAGAATCCACGATAAATGTAGCCACCGCGGTGAATCAGTTCGCCCACTTCCCGCGGCGCGCACTCCCTGCCCTGCTCGTTGATCACGTAGAGTTCCACATCGGGTATGGGTTTGCCGATCGAATCGGGGCGGATTTTCACCTGTGCCGGGTCAAGGTAGGTTGAGCGAAACGCCTCAGTGAGGCCATGCATGGAATAAAAACGGGCATCCGGGAAAGCGCGCTCGCAGTCGCTGATCATCCGCTCGGTCACGTTGCCGCCAGAGGAGGTAATGATTCTCAGTTTCTCAAACAGTTCGGGACTGGGCAGGCGCTGGCCCGGATCATCGAACATCTGGGATATATTTACCGGCATCACCGGCAGTATGGCCAGAATTCGAGTGTCACAGAGAATTCAACCCGAATCGGGGGTGGTTTTTCCCGGATGCCTGATGCGTTGATTGTCAGGACCCGGCCGGAAATGACATTTCGGGCGTGTTGAGAGCGGTTTAGAGCCTGAAAATCCACAGATACCGTCACTTGATGGAGTGCTTCCAGTGGAACCACCCCGAAATTACGTGGAGCAGGCGCGCCACTGCGTTTTTGCTCTTGAGTGCGGGCGCCCACGTCACTACCCGCATTCGGTCTGTAGTGACGTGGGCAGCGAGTGTCTTACACCTTCTTCCCCTCGGCAACCTACCGCATCGGATGAATCGCGACAGGCTCGCGGGCCACTTCGGATGTGGCATTATCCGGCCTCCCGATACAGGCTGGTTTGTTCGGTCTTCAGGTCTCCAAGGCGAAACCACCATGTTGGCACAAGGCAGGGATGGCCTTGGCAAAACCGCCTACGATCGCCATCAACCCGAGCAGACACTACTCTACCAACTCGTCGAAGCGCACTACCCCGCCCTGGTTGACCAACTGGCCCAGCAGGGCAAATCCCTGCCCGAGCATGTCCACAGGGAATTCGAGGCCTACCTGAAGTGCGGCTGCCTCGAGC
>JAUIIQ010000189.1 GCA_030431585.1 Gammaproteobacteria bacterium
AATACAATTGAGTGCACGGCGCCAATGCGAGTGCAGGCCAGCATGGCGTAAGCGGCCTCCGGAATCATGGGCATGTAAATGCAGACCCGGTCGCCCTTTTTCACGCCGCGTGATTTCAGCGCATTGGCCAGTTTGCTCACGTGATCTTTCAGTTCAGCATAGGTGATGTGTTTGCTGTCGGCAGGGTCATCCCCTTCCCAGATCAGTGCTGTTTGGTCAGCGCGTTCAGGCAGGTGCCGGTCGATGCAGTTATAGCTGACATTCAGCTTGCCGCCGGCAAACCAGGCGGCGGTGCCCGCTACAAAGTCGTATTCCATCACCTTGTCCCAGGGCTGCTCCCAGGTCAGGAACTCCGCGGCTTTTTCACCCCAAAAACCTTCCGGGTCCTCAATCGAGCGCTGGTACATTTCCTGGTATTGCTGGGCGTTGATGTGCGCGTCTTTGAAATTGGCTGGCACCGGGTGCGTGGGGAACTCGGACATGACTACCGCTCCAATGATAAGTTTGATTAACGATAATACGGTGCTGCGCGCCCGATTCAAGCCGACCAAGGTCTAATAATGCGTTGTTACCGTGACCAGGCCGCTGCAGGGCTGTACTTACGCCCTGGTCCGGGTGTCAGCCGTCGGCCAGCATGCGCCAGTCATCCACCGGATTCAGAGACAGCCGTACATTATCGATCAGCCGGGTATTCCCGAGTCGGGCCGCTGCCAGGATGGCAACCTCGGCGGTATCTTCTGTGACGGCGCGCAAGGTCTGAGCGTCTCGCACTGCGAAGTAGTCCGGCTCGAAACCGGCCTGTAGCAATTGCATCCGCGCGTGTGATTCCAGTTGCAGGAAATTGTCGAAACCGCAGGCAATGGCCTCGCGACAGGTGGTCAGAGTCTGGTGCAGCAGGGGAGCAATGCGGCGTTCTTCCTCGGTGAGGTAACCATTGCGCGAACTCAAGGCCAGGCCGTCTTCATCGCGTTTTGTGGCCACGCCCACGATGTTGACGGGCATGGACAGGTCGCTGACCATTTTGCGCACGATGGAAAGCTGCTGAAAGTCCTTCTCGCCAAAGACGGCTACATCCGGCTGGACGATATTGAGTAGTTTGCAAACCACGGTGGTGACGCCGTCGAAGTGCCCCGGTCTGCTGCTGCCGCAAAGCGTGTCGCCGAGATCGGGCACACTGACAACGGTCTGTCGCTCCATGCCGTCCGGGTAGATATCCTCAACGCCTGGCGCATACAGCAGGTTGACGCCCTCGCTGAACAACTTTTCCTTGTCCGCAGCCATGGTGCGCGGATAGGCGTCCAGGTCTTCTCCCGGCCCAAACTGCAGCGGGTTGACGAAGATGGAGACAATGACCAGGTCACAGAGCTTGCGTGCCTTGCGCACCAGATCGAGGTGACCTTGATGCAGGTTACCCATGGTGGGGACAAAAGCGATGGTCTGGCCTTCCTGGCGGTACTGCTGCACTGTCGCCTGCAGCTGAGCCTTGTTGTTGCAAGTTCGCATGGCTACCTGTCCCTCACGGATGGAATGGCGACGCTAAACCGGTCATAACATGAGCCGTTATCTCTCCCCGAGTTGGTGCGCTCGAGGGAGAGGAAGTATGCCCCATGCCCTCATAGCGGGCAATGGGATGTCAGGAAAATTTCACGGAGGTTGTTACCAAAAGAAGCGAGTCACGTAACAATTTGTGTTTAGCGGACACAAAATAATGAAAGGCGGACAGGTGGCTAATGCACCATTGTGGTGCAATTTGTTGCTAGGTGTAGGTATGCTCTTCGCGTGGGTAGTCGCCTGCCTTGACCGCATCGACAAACGCCTTCAGCGCTCCCTGTATGGTGTCCTGGCCAGACATGAAGTTCTCCACGAAGCGGGCAGTGTGCTCGGAGAGCCCGAGCAAGTCGTGCATTACCAGCACCTGTGCATCGGTGCCGGCTCCGGCGCCTATGCCTATCACCGGAATATCCAGCTTCGAGCTGATATCGGTTGCCAGCGACGCGGGGATACATTCCAGCACCAGCAGGCTGGCTCCAGCGTCCTGTATCTCTACCGCGTCGGCGAGGATGGACTTGGCTTCCTTGGGCGTGCGGCCCTGCACTTTGAAGCCGCCAAACTGGTTGACGGACTGGGGTGTGAGGCCAAGGTGCGCGCAAACCGGAATACCGCGCTCCACCAGCATGCTGATGCTTTCTGACAGCCAGGTGCCGCCTTCCATTTTGACCATCTGTGCTCCGGCCTGCATCAATGCAGTGGCATTGGCCATGGTCTGCTCGGGGCTGGTGTAGCTCATGAAGGGCATGTCGGCGATGACCAGCGAATCCGGGGCGCCGCGGCACACACATTCGGTGTGGTAGGCCATGTCGTCAATAGTGACCGGTATGGTGCTGTCATGGCCCTGCAGTACCATGCCCAGGGAATCGCCCACCAGGATGGTTTCGGCCCCGGCCTCGCTGATGATCCGTGCAAACGTGGCATCGTAGGCGGTGATGCAAACAAACTTCTCACCGTTTGTTTTCATCTTGCCCAGCGTGCTGATAGTGACTTTGCCCATGAGCGACCTTACTGCTTTAGCCGAAAAACGTCGGGTTGAAGTAATGGCGACCACTGCGTATATCCAGCAGGTAATCCACCAGGTGTTCATAGTCTCTGTCACCGCCGACGAGATCAATTTCGCTGGCATTGACGATCAACAGAGGGGCGCCATCGTAATATAGAAAGAACTCACTGTACACTTCGTTCAGGCGCTCGAGATAGTCGCGCTCTATGGCCTGCTCAGCCGCTATTCCGCGGCTTTCGATGCGCGATAGCAGTACGTCCGTGGATGCCTGTAAGTAAACCACCAGATCCGGGCGCGGTGCATCGATAGTGAGTTGCTGGTACACCTTTTCATAAAGTTGGAACTCCTCCCTGTCCAGGTTGATACGGGCGAACAGGGGGTCTTTCTCAATCAGGAAGTCGGCTACTCGCACAGGCTCGAAGATATCTGCCTGGCGCAGGTCCTGTATCTTCTGGGCGCGCTGGAACAGGAAAAACAGTTGCGTCGCCAGGGCGGCCTGCTCCCGATTGCGATAGAACTTTTCGAGAAACGGGTTCTGCTCCGCCTCTTCCAGCAGGGTCTGGTAGTTAAACGTACTCGCCAGCCGTTTGGTCAGGGTGGTCTTGCCCACGCCGATAGGGCCTTCAACGGCTATGTAGGAGGGTGGGGTGCGCCCCTTGAGGTCTATCTTGATTGCCGATGTCTCCCGTATCAGGGGGCTGCCAGTGCCGATTCCCGGTGCCAATTCAGGGTTCCAGCGTCAGTGCTGTCCTGGTCAGGTCTCCACCGGGACAGGCGCTGACTAATGTACCAAGTTCCGCACCGCCGGGCAGCATCAAATTTGCCGGGGCAACCTCCAGCAGGGGATAGAGCACGAAATTGCGCTCGGCCATGCGTGGATGCGGCACCTGCAGCCTCTCGTCGGCAATTTCCCTGCACCCGTAGAGCAGGATATCGAGGTCCAGCGTGCGGGGCCCCCAGCGTACGTGACGAACCCTTCCCTGCTCAATTTCAATGTGCTGCAGTGTGTCCAGGAGGTCATGGGCAGAGAGGTCGGTTTCCAGCAAGAGCACTGCATTGAGGTAATCAGGCTGCTCTCCCGGTCCGATTGCAGCACTGCGCCAGAGGCTTGATAGCGCCCCAAGGCGGGATTTCGGCAAGGCCCTGATAGCCTGTACGGCGCTTCGCAAATGCGACAACGAATCTCCCAGGTTGCTGCCCAGGGAAATGTAGGCGGGGGTCATTTTTCTGCGTTGTTGCGCCGCTTGCGAGGACGCCGGCGCCGGCGTCCGCCGACCTTGTCACCATCGGTGGGGGCTTGCTGCAGGCGCTCTTCCATCGGCAGTTCCTGGAACTGGGTCCACCACTGACCGAGGCCACCGGTGTCCTCCCCTGCCTGCTCCCGCAACAGTAGAAAGTCGTAGGCTGCGCGAAAGCGACGGTGATCCACCAGCTCGGCGGATTTTTTTCCCTGCCTGCGCTGCAGGCGCAGTTGAAACTCCCAGATTTCGCGCATGGGCTGGCTGAAGCGGCGAGGGATGGATACCTGTTGGCAGGCTTCGCCAATGGTCTGTTGCGCCGCATTGTGCATCGCCACCATGGGGGGCTCCCCCTGGTTCTCCAGATGGGTGGCGGTGTGCTTGACGACCGGCCAGAGCAGTGCAGCCAGCAGGAAGGCCGGCGTGACCGGTTTGTCCTGGGCAATTCGTTGATCGGTGTTGGCCATGGCGGCGCGCACCAGCGCCAACGCGTAGTCGTCGCGGTGCAGGATGTGCCCGGTTTCGTCAAACAGGTAGCCCAGCAGGTCGTAACGCAGCAGTTCTTCCAGGGTCTTGGCGGCATGCCCGGAGAGGAACAGTTTCAAAAATTCGTCAAACAGGCGTGCCGGTGGAATCTCTCCCAGCAGGTGAGCGCAGGCGGGGATTGCCCTGGCCGTGCGGTTTTCTATGTCGAAACCCAGCCGGGCGGCAAAGCGCACCACGCGCAGCATGCGCACAGGGTCTTCCCGGTAGCGCTGCGCCGGATCGCCGATGACGCGAATTAACCGGTTCTCGAGGTCGCTCAGTCCGCCAACCTGGTCGAACACTTCAAAATTGCCTGAATCGTAGTACAGCGCATTTACGCTGAGGTCGCGGCGCACTGCGTCTTCTTCCAGGGTGCCGTAGACGTTGTCTCGAAGTAGCAGGCCCTTGTCGGACTGACGTGAGTGGTTGCCGCTCTTGACCGGGCTGTCCTCGTCGCCGTTGTCGTGGTGGCCACGGAACGTGGTGACTTCAATAATTTCCCTGCCGAAGCGAACATGAACGATGCGGAAGCGCCGCCCGATGATGCGTGAGTTGCGAAACAGTCCGTGCACGTCTTCCGGCGTTGCATCGGTGGCAATGTCGAAGTCCTTGGGGTGCCCACCCAGGAGCAGGTCTCTCACCGCGCCACCTACCAGATAGGCCTGGTGGCCCTGTGAGCGCAGCCGTGACATCACCTTTAACGCGCCGTCGCTGATGTGCTTGCGTGAGATGCAGTGCTGGTCGCGAGGAATGACGTTCAAGAAGCAGTTCGCCTGTTTAGGTAGGGGATTAAGTGGCTTAAACAGGCCGGGAGTTTATCACAGTCGCAATGCTTGAGGATGCTCAGGGGATATGAATGACGGGGAAGGCAGCGCCTTCCCCATCCAGGTCTCACGTCAGGAGTTATTGTTATTTCTCGGGTGTTTTATTGTTATAGGCCGTATTAAAACACACGTTATTTTTATGCCTAAAGAGTTTAGCGGTAATTACTTTACAACTAGAGGCAGTTTTGGTGGGTTAACGTAGCCCACCGCATCCTACCCAGGCGCTTATGAAATTGAAGGGGAAGTAAACTTCCCCATCCAGGTCCATAGTGAATAATGTTATTTTTATTGCGTGCCTGTTATTTTTATTGCTGACACTCCGCCAATTAATGCACGCGATGTGCCAGTGCGGGTTATTTCTTTTAATATCAGTATGTTAGGTTTTTTTGCTAATTATAATAAGCTTTATCGTATGCCGGGTTGTTACCGAATTACCCCTGTATGAGTAGCCGGGGTGGCCGAGAGTAACGTCTATCCTGTTTGCGTTGAGCTCTTGCGCCGGCGTGAGCTGCCCCCGGACTTGGATCGCGGCAGGCCAAAGCGCTGTCGGCGTTCCCACAGGCATTTGCGGCTGACGCCCAGTTTCTGCGCCAGCTCCGTCTCGCTCATGGAGTCCTGGTGTTCCAGAACAAAGCGCTGGAAGTAGTCTTCCAGTGACAGGTCTTCCTGTGGATCGCTGCTGCCGCGTGAGGTGTTTGTTTTTGTATGCATGCCATCCTGCCCGCGGATGCGGTTGATATTGACCAGTTCGAGGTCAATACCGAGGCATTCATTGTCAATCTCATCTGACTCAGAGAGGATGACAGCGCGTTCTATGGCGTGCTCCAGCTCGCGCACGTTTCCCGGCCACTGATAAGTGGTAATGGCCTGGATTGCGCGGGGAGAAAGATGCATGGCGGGTTTGCCGAGTTTCTCAACCTGTTGCATGAGCATGCTTTCGGCCAGGTGAAGTATGTCCTTGCCGCGTTCGCGCAGGGCTGGCAGCGAGAGGCAAAGTACGTTAATCCGGTAGTAAAGGTCCTGGCGGAAAAGCCCCTCGGCCGAGAGGTGCTGCAGGTTGCGGTGTGTCGCGCAAATCAGCCTGACGTCCACTTTGCGTGAATGCACGGAGCCAATGCGACGAATTTCACCTTCCTGGATGAAACGCAGCAGACGGGCTTGCGCCTCCATAGGCAGTTCACCTATCTCGTCCAGGAACAATGTCCCGCCGTCGGCCGCTTCGATAAGCCCCATGCGGCTGGCATTTGCGCCGGTAAATGCACCTTTTTCGTAACCGAATAACTCCGATTCGATCAGCGTGTCGGGAATGGCAGCGCAATTGACAGAAATCAGCGTTTTGTCAGCCCGGCGGCTTTGCTGGTGTATGCTGCGCGCTACCAACTCCTTGCCGGTGCCGGTCTCACCGAGTACCAGTACAGTCGATTCCGTGGGCGCCATGCGTTCGATGTGGCCGAACAGGGTCTGCATGGCCGGACAGTTGCCTATTATCCCCGTGTTGCCGTCGCGCGGAGCGGAGCGAGTCTTGCGCTCTTGCGCCTTTGCAGTGGGATGATCGGCAATGATACGTTCCACCGCGTTGACCATGTCACCGTGGTCGAATGGCTTGGCGATATAATCCACGGCAC
>JAUIIQ010000190.1 GCA_030431585.1 Gammaproteobacteria bacterium
GACCATCCACACGCCCAGTTCCGCAGCAGCACGTACCGCACCGGCAACTGTATTGGGGATATCATGAAATTTGAGATCCAGAAACACATCGAACCCGCGAGCCTGCAGAGCTTCCACCAGGTCCGGCCCACAGCGCGTAAACAGTTCCTTGCCCACCTTCAGCCGGCACAGCTCTGGCGTCAGTTGCGACGCCAGCGCAAGGGCTGGCTCAGCTGCGGGAAAATCCAGCGCCACTATAACGGGGTTATCTTGCATATCTTCTACTCATCAAAATACAGTGCTATTCCACGCTGGTGCCACGAATAGGCCTGACCGTACCCCAGTACTTGCAGCCAGGGCAGAACCAGTGCAAATGCCTGCCCGCAAAACCACAATGATTGCATCGATAAGACGGACGCTCCTCAATGAGCCGCTGCACCAGCCGATGAACCAGGCCAAGGTTTTCAGGCGGTTCAACCTCGTTGCCGTCAACCTGAAGGCTGACCAGTTTCTCAAGCCCTCGCAGCGAGGGCATCTTTTCCAGTTGCTCCACCAGAAACTGCTCGGCAAGCTGAGGCCCCTCTGCTTCGCGGATGTCCTCTACTGCTGCCAGCAAAAGGGGCGGCGAGGGATGACTGTCCAGGCACTCGCGCAGATAGCCGCGCAGGCCTCGCTCATCGCCCAGTTCCCTGTAGCAAGCACGCAGCGTGGGCACCGACTCACTGATATAGAGTGGGTCCTGCTGGCGTACCCGGCGCAGCGCCTTGATTGCCTGCTTGAAGCGGCGAGCATCAAATTCCACCTGACCGAGCATGATAGAGGCACGCACGCACTGCTTATCCTGCGCCAGGGCGTCCAGCAGCAGGTTGCGCGCGCGAGTCAGGTCGCCCCCCTGGTGACATTCGTCTGCAAGCTCACAGTAATAATGTGCCAGCACGACCTGAACCGCCTGCCCGTCATCCTCCGTCAGATCGCTGGTCGAGCCACCGAGCAATGATTTACGTGGCAGCAACTCCGCAGCGATGTCGATCGCCTGCTGCCATTCACGCTCACTCTGGTAAATATCCATCAAGTGCCAGCGACTCGCGCGTCGCTGCGCAGGCGACTCCGCGACCAGGTCCAGCAACAGCCGTTCCGCACGATCAAGTAGGCCAGCGCTGATATAGTCCCTGGCGAGCTCAAGATGCGCCTGATGCACCTGCGCCCTGGGCAAACTGGGCCTTGCCAGCAGGTTCTGGTGGATTCGAATAGCCCTGTCGACCTCGCCACGCTTGCGCAACAGATTACCCAGGGCAATGTGCGTTTCAAGCGTCTCGCTGTTTACCTCAAGAGCGTTAATGAAGGCATCGACCGCCCCGTCCGGGCGCCCATCCAGCAGGTAATTGAGACCCTTGTAATACTGCCCGGGGAGATCGCGGGCGGGAGTTGCCTTTCCCTGGCTGCGGCGTCCGAGGAACCAGCCTACGGCAATTGCGGTAAAAAAAAGGGCGAATACCAGGTAATCATTCACCGTCTTTCAGGCCCGCCGTGCGCAGTTTGTCAAGCTCCGCGCGGCACTTGGCCAGTTGCCGGTTGGTAGTGGCCAGGGCGGCACGGTTGCGCACCAACAGCGCCGATGACATCAGCAAGCCCAGGACGCCACCTAAAGCCAATGCAATCAGCAACCAGAGGGCCAGGCTGCGCGGCTCGAAGGTGTAGACCAGCAGGTCCAGCGGAACAGGTACCTCATTCTGCAATGCAAACAGAACGCCGACTGCTGCCATAGCAAGAACAATAGCGAGATAAACCAGATTGCGTAGCAGTTTCATGAGGTATTCCGGTTGGTAGAAAGCAAAAAAAACGGCATGACCCGGGGATCATACCGCCTGTATTCTCAAGGGCAAGTTTACAGGCCCATTTGCAAGCCCAGGTTGACCCTTTCCCGCAGTTCCTTTCCTGGCTTGAAGTGAGGGACGTACTTGCCAGTCAACTCCACGGCGTCGCCGGTTTTGGGGTTGCGGCCACGACGGGGTTCCCGATAGTGCAGGGAGAAGCTGCCAAAACCACGTATCTCGATGCGCTCACCATCTGCCAGGGACTGGGACATGTGCTCCAGAATAGTCTTTACCGCCAACTCTACATCTTTCGCAGACAACTGCGCCTGGCTGGCGGCGATGGTTTCGATCAGTTCACTTTTTGTCATCGGTCTTATTCGGCCGGTTATCCAGCGCTTATTGTGGACCCAGATTCTGGCTTTCGCAAGTCCTTATTTTATATAGGAAAAGTGATTTTTTCGAGTTGTAACAGCGGCAGCCAGACTGATTCAGGATCACCGCGACTGGACTTCCCGGTCGTCCCGCCATGGCTGTATGCAATATCCAGGAGACGAAAATAAGGCTCATCGTACATTGGCGGCATTCAAACAAAGCGGAGGCCACAAATGGGGTAAGCCTTCCGCGGTTGAAAACAAACTTCCACGCCCTTGGAAGGCTTACCCCATTCGTGGTGGCCGCTGTGATCGTGGTATACCCCCGAAAGGGAGTCAAAGCGGGTTCGACCGCTCGGGGGTATACCACGATTGCAGTGGCCGCTCAGCTGGAAAGTGCCTATCCACTATGCGACCCCGCCAATCTGCGAAGAACCAAAAAAAAGGGGCCCACAGTGTGAGCCCCTTTGATCGATGCGGGCCTGGGCCCGCTGTATGACCGACGCTTAGTTGTCGCTCATTTGCGCCTTGATCAGGTCGCCGATTGTGCCGGGGGAGGCAGTTTCCTGCTCTGCATCCTTCAGCGACTTCACCGCTTCTTTCTCGTCGTCATAGTCCTTGGCCTTGATAGACAGCACTACACCACGATTCTTGCGGTCGACAGAGATGATCTTGGCTTCGACAGAATCACCCACTTTGAAGGATGAACGCGCATCTTCCACACGATCGCGAGAGATGTCCGATGCCTTGAGGATGCCCTCTACTTCGTCAGCCAGCTTGATGATGACTTCCTTGGCGTCCACTTCAATGACTTCGCCAGTGACGATGGCGCCACGGTCGTTCACTGCAATGTAGTTACCGAAGGGGTCGTCTTCCAACTGCTTGACGCCCAGAGAGATACGCTCGCGCTCAGGGTCGATGGACAGGATGACTGTCTCGATCTCGTCGCCCTTCTTGTAATTGCGTACCGCTTCCTCGCCCGCTTCGTTCCAGCTGATATCGGACAAGTGCACCAGGCCATCGATGTTGCCTTCCAGGCCGATGAAGATACCGAAGTCGGTAATCGACTTGATGGAACCGGCAATTTTGTCGCCTTTGCTGTACTGCGATGCGAAAGCGTCCCAGGGATTCTGCTGGCATTGCTTGATACCCAGGGAGATACGACGACGTTCTTCGTCGATGTCCAGAACCATCACTTCCACCTCGTCGCCCAACTGGACGATCTTGGAGGGGTGTACGTTCTTGTTGGTCCAGTCCATTTCGGAGACGTGCACCAGACCTTCCACACCCTCTTCCAGCTCGGCAAAGCAGCCGTAGTCGGTAAGATTGGTGATCTTGGCCTTGACGCGGCTCCCCTCGGGGTAGCGACCGGTGATTTCCACCCAGGGATCTTCACCCAGTTGCTTCAGACCCAACGATACGCGGTTACGCTCGCGATCGAATTTGAGGATCTTGACGTCAATTTCCTGACCCACTTCCACGATCTCGGAAGGATGCTTGATGCGCTTCCAGGCCATATCGGTAATGTGCAACAGACCGTCTACACCACCCAGGTCAACGAATGCACCGTAGTCGGTCAGGTTCTTGACGATACCCTTGACGGACATACCCTCTTGCAGGGTCTCCAGCAGCGCTTCGCGCTCCTCGGAGTTGGCCGCTTCCATGACCGCGCGACGCGATACCACCACGTTGTTGCGTTTCTGGTCCAGCTTGATGACCTTGAATTCCAGTTCCTTGCCTTCCAGGTGCACGGTCTCGCGAACGGGACGTACATCTACCAGAGAGCCTGGCAGGAAAGCGCGAATGCTGTTGATGTCCACGGTAAAGCCACCTTTGACCTTGCCGTTGATAACACCTGTGACCACTTCTTCTGCTTCGTGGGCAGCTTCCAGTTCTTTCCAGGCTTCTGCACGCTTGGCTTTCTCGCGTGACAGTTTGGTTTCACCAAAACCGTCTTCCACGGATTCCAGGGCAACCTGTACTTCGTCACCAATGCTCAGGCCACATTCGCCCGCTGCATCGTTGAACTGGGAACGGGGGATGACCCCTTCTGACTTGAGGCCCGCATGCACGGTAACCCAGTCGTTGTCGATATCAATCACTACACCGGTCACGATGGCGCCGGGCTGCATATCGACAGTCTTCAGACTCTCTTCAAAAAGTTCAGCGAAGGATTCGCTCATTACACATTACCTGTTGGTTTGGTCATCCGTCCCTCCAGCCGGGTACGGGGTTCGTTTATAAGCACTGCTGCTGACGGCGATGACTGGATTTGGCCGCTGCAGCAATGTTTGCCTCCCGTCTGGAGGCGGACAGGCAAGCTCACGCTATGCCAGCCCTGTTCGCACCACTTCTGCCATCACCCGCGCGAATACCTGGTCGATATCGGCGCCAGTGCTATCAATAATGACGGCATCTTCCGCTGGCTCCAGAGGGGCGACTTCACGGCTTGAATCCCGTGCATCCCGCTCCCGGATGTCCTGCAGAAGGCGCGCGAGACTAACACTTTCCCCCTTTGCAATCAACTGCTTATAGCGGCGCTCGGCCCGCTCCTCGGCAGAGGCGGTGAGAAACAATTTCAACGGCGCATCCGGAAATACCACGGTTCCCATATCACGCCCGTCGGCGACCAGCCCCGGTGGACGCAAAAAGTCCCGTTGCCTGGCCAGTAGCGCATCGCGTACGGCTGGAATAGCCGCTACTCTGGAAGCCGCGCGGCCGCCCTCTTCTGTGCGGATATCAGCGGAAATATCCTGCCCCTTGTAGGCGACAAGAACCTCGCCGTTATCGGCGGCGCTGAAGCTGACATCCAGCTCCCTGGCAATGTCGGCCACCGCCGCGTGGTGGTCCAGGTCAACGCCTTCAATCAGGCAGGCTTGTCCGGTCACCCGATACAGCGCGCCGCTGTCGAGGAAGTGCCAGCCCAGTTCAGCCGCCAACAGGTGGCTCACGGTGCCTTTGCCTGCACCGCTGGGGCCGTCGACGGTGATCACAGGCACCGCTGGCACCTCAGTCATCCCGCGCTCCGATACGCAGGCCCAGTTTGCCGGCAAGCCTCTCGAAGCCAGGAAAGGAGGTGGCAACGTGATCGCAGTCCAGCACGACTATTTCACGCTCAGCTCGCAGGGCGGCAATAGCGAATGCCATGGCTATCCGGTGGTCCATATGCGTGCGGATCTCGCCACCGCCCAGGGTGCCACCGTCGATGACAATACCGTCTTCCAGAACCTCATTGGCAACCCCCAGGGTTGACAAACCCTCTGCCATCGCGGCAATCCGGTCGCTTTCCTTGACCCGCAACTCCTCAGCGCCTCGCAGTACAGTGCGCCCCTCGGCGCAGGCCGCCGCAATGAACAGCGCAGGAAATTCATCAATGGCCAGCGGCACCTGGTCTTCCGGAATATCGATACCGTGCAGTGGAGCGTAACGCACCCGGATATCGGCCACCGGCTCACCGCCCACTTCCCGCTCATTGAGCAGGGTAATGTCGGCGCCCATCAGCCTGAGTATATTCAACACGCCAGTGCGAGTAGCGTTGATGCCGACATGGCTGAGCAACAAGTCTGAGCCCGGCGCAATACTCGCGGCGACGAGGAAAAACGCGGCAGATGAGATGTCGGCGGGGACGTCGATATCCGCCGCAGTCAAACTGCCCCCGCCCTGCAGGCTGATCACGCCGTTCTCCTGCTCAACCGGATAGCCAAAACCTCGCAGCATCCGTTCTGTGTGATCGCGTGTGGGAGCAGGCTCTGTCACCGACGTGCGGCCTTCTGCGTAAAGACCAGCAAGCAATACGCAGGACTTTACCTGGGCGCTGGCCATGGGGAGGTCATAGTGAATGCCGTGCAAAGGCCTGCCGCCAGTGATGCTCAGCGGTGGACGACCGCCCTCGCGGGCGTCGATAGCGGCACCCATCAATACCAATGGATCAATTACACGCCCCATAGGACGAGAACAGAGGGACGCGTCGCCGGTTAGCCGGGTATCGAATGGCTGCCCCGCCATCAGACCGCACAGCAGACGCATACCTGTACCGGCATTGCCAAGGTCCAGGGGCGCCTCAGGCGCCTCCAGCCCATGCAGACCTACGCCGTGTATGGTGACTTCACCTGCGCCGCCACGCTCTATCGACACGCCCATACTGCGAAAGGCTTCCAGGGTTGCCAGCGCATCTTCGCCTTCAAGAAAGCCCCGGACCCGTGTCGTGCCATCCGCCAACGCGCCCAGCATGACAGACCGGTGAGACATGGACTTGTCGCCCGGGACCCGCGCTTCTCCAGCGATGCAGCCGCCTGGCTCTAGTATGAATTTCATAGCGGTTCTCTGATATAAAGCGGGGCAGAATCGTGCCCCGGTGATGTTTGCACACGGGATGGGTGCGGGCGGTGTGAAAGCAAACCTCAGCCTTCCTCGCCGGCAGAACGTTGTGCCAACACAGCGGCAAACTCGTCTCTCGCGGTCTTTGCCCGGGCAAAGGTATCATGCATGCCCTGGGCATCCTCGGTGGCCACCGCGTGCCGTAACTGAGCCAGGTGGTCGGTGAACTGGTCCATCGCCCGCAGCAGCGCGGACTTGTTGGCGATGG
>JAUIIQ010000191.1 GCA_030431585.1 Gammaproteobacteria bacterium
AGGTAGGCCGAGCGCAGCTCTGCGACAGCTTCAGCGGGGAGACAGCCGAGTTCCGCGCACTCCTGCAACACCGCCAACAAAGAGCGCTGCTGCAGGCCAAGGTCACGACCGCCTCGTATCAGCTGAAAACACTGCGCGATAAATTCCACTTCACGAATGCCGCCATGCCCCAGCTTCACATTGTCATGCAGCCCACGACGACGAACCTCGGCCGTTATCATCTGCTTCATGCCGCGCAGGCTTTCTATCACACCGAAGTCCACATACCGCCGGTAGACAAACGGACGCAGGCTTCGCATCAGCTGGGCGGCACAATCAGCATCCCCGGTCACCGGGTTGGCTTTGATCAACGCATAGCGCTCCCAGTCGCGCCCCTGATCCTGATAGTATTCTTCCAGTGCATTGAAGTTATGCACCAGCGCGCCACTCTCGCCATAGGGCCGCAGACGCATGTCCACACGAAACACAAAGCCTTCCGGCGTCACCTGGTCCAGCGCGGCAATCACGCCTTGCCCCACCTTGGTAAAAAACTCTTCGTTGCTTATGGGGCGCTTCTCGCTGTCGGTAACACCCGACTCCCCGAAGGCGAAAATAAGATCAATGTCAGAGGACACGTTCAGCTCGCGCGCACCCAGTTTACCCATCGCCAGCACGATCAACTGCTGCCTGCGTCCACTGTGCTTGCCCCGCGGTTGACCGAAGCGTTTTTCCAGGCCGGCCTGTACAGACGTCAAGGCCTGGGCAATGCAGGCCTCTGCCAGCAGGGAAGTATCTCGGACCGTCTCCAGGGTATCGGCCAGGCGACAAAAATCCCGCCAGATAATGCGCAACATGTGGCGCTGCCTGAACTGACGCAACACCACCCCCAGGTCGGCGTCGGGCCGGGCCAGCTCTGTTTCGAGTTGCGCAGCAAATCCCTGCTCCGGCATTGATTCCTCGAGGCTGCCACTCTGCAGCAGGTCCAGCAGCAGTGCCGGCTTGCGCCTCGACAGCTCGGCGATGAAAGGGCTGCAACTCAATGCCCTCGCCAGCTGCGAAGCCACCGGTTCCTGCGTCGCCACAGCGCGCAACGCGGCAGCCTGAGCCTCATCGGCGCGCTCAAGGATATTGGCCCAGGCAAGCTCGGCCTGTTCGGCGAGTGAGCTCGCCAGTGCATTGGTATTCAACTTCATATCGTTATCTGTAGTCAGGCGTCCAGAACAGGGGCTACACGCATAACTTCTTCAATAGTGGTTTGGCCGCGAGCTACCCGGCTGGCGCCGGACAGACGCAGGGTTTTCATGCCCTCGCGCATGGCAATCTCACGAATCGTCGTGGTTTCGAGCTGGGAGTGTATTTCGCCCTGAACTGACGGGCTGTTCACCAGTACTTCGTAGATACCCTGGCGACCCATATAGCCCGTATTCCGGCAGATACGACAGCCTACGGGCCGGGCCACCTGTTGCGGCGGATCGAGCTGCCAGGGACTGGTGAGCTGATGCCAGGCATCAGGCTCCAGTGGTTCCGAGGTCTTGCAATGGGAGCAGAGTATACGTACCAGGCGCTGCGACATGACCCCACGCACCGTTGCCTTGATCAGGTAGGCCGGCACACCCAGTTCCAGAAGCCTGGAGAGTGAACTGGGGGAGTCATTGGTGTGCAGGGTGGAAAGCACCAGGTGGCCGGTAAGGGCTGCCTGCACCGCCATATTGGCCGTTTCCAGGTCGCGTATCTCACCTATCATGATGATGTCCGGATCCTGGCGCATCAATGCGCGGACGCCTGAGGCGAAGTCCAGGTTGATCCCATGGTTTACCTGCATCTGGTTGAAGGCGGGCTCCATCATTTCGATCGGGTCCTCGATCGTGCAGACATTCACCTCCGAGGTCGCCAGCTGGCGCAGGGTGGAGTATAGCGTGGTGGTTTTGCCGGAGCCGGTGGGTCCGGTGACCAACACAATGCCGTTGCCCATTCCCGTCATCTGGTGCCAGCGCGCCAGGTCTTCTTCCGCCAACCCAAGTTGCTCGAACGTCTTTTGCAGTACGTCCGGATCAAAAATACGCATTACCAGCTTCTCACCAAAAGCCGTGGGCAAGGTGGCGAGGCGCAATTCAACTTCATTCCCCTCAGGGGTGCGCGTCTTCAGGCGGCCATCCTGGGGGCGGCGCTTCTCAGCAACATCCATGCGCCCGAGAATCTTGATCCGGCTGGTTACCGCTGCGCCTACCTGCTGCGGTAGCTCATACACGCTGTGCAATACGCCGTCTATTCGAAAGCGCACGTTACCAACATCCCGCCGCGGCTCTATGTGGATATCGCTGGCGCGTTGCTCAAAGGCGTACTGCAGTAACCAGTCCACAATGTTGACGATGTGCTGATCATTCGCATCGGGCTCTTTCATCGAGCCCAGTTCCAGCATCTGTTCGAGATTGTTGGTACCAGGCCGGGCTTCCAGCCGGTCCGAACCACGGGCACCGCGCACAGAGCCCGCCATGGAGTAGAACTCAGCGGTGTGCCTGGCTATGTCTCGCGGGTCAGCCAGCACACGCTTTATGCGCTTGCGCAACACATGTTCAAGGTTACCTTCCCAGGCCTTGATATAAGGCTCCGCAGAGGCTATCCAGACCTCCTCATCATGTACTTCAACCGCGAGAATACGATGCCGTTCAGCGAATGCCTGCGACATCACCTCAGCAACCGCGGTTACGTTGATCTTCAAGGGGTCAATCTGGTACACGGGCTGGCTGGTGCGCTCACTCAACCAGGCCAACAGGCCATCCATATCCAGCACCTGCCCCGGACGTGAGGCATCAGCAAGGCGTTGCTCGGCCAGATAGATCAGTGGATGCACCTTGACCCGCGCATTCTGGGCCACTCTTGTCAGGTCCTGATCGTTAATGCGGCCGTCGCTGTGCAATTGGTGCGTGAGTGGCGCCAGCTCCAGGCGATGCTCCATGGACTGCTCTCCGGTTATCGTCTCCCTGCCCGGTGAATATGCTGTATCGGCAGTAACCGGGAAGGCACCCGGGTTGTCCGGGTCAAGAAAGTCGCCAATGCTAGCACAGGCGCGAGGGCGGCACCCCTTGATGTGGGTCATGGCGCCAGATGACAGATGTGTGAAGATTTTATGACAGAGGACGGTATTCTACCTATACTTCCGCCCTCCATTGCCGCCTATAAGTGGAGAATAATTGATGGCCAGCAGAAACCCCCTGGGCAACCTGTTCGGGCGCTCACCTATCGGTCCTATCCAGGAGCACATGCAAATTGCCACTGAGGCCGCGGAGCACCTGCCAGAGCTGATACAGGCTGCAGCTGACAACGACTGGGACCGGGCAAGAGAGATACACAAGGCGATCAACGCGGCTGAAAAAGAAGCTGACAAGCTGAAGCGATCAGTTCGCCGCCACCTGCCCAAGAGCCTTTTCCTGCCCGTACCGCGCTCTGACCTGCTCGCCTTGGTGGCGATTCAGGATCAGGTGGCCAACACCGCCAAGGATTTTGCCAGCATCTTCATGGGGCGGGATATGCGCTTCCCGGACAAGATGTTCCCGGCAGTGCTGGAACTCACCGCTACCTGCGTAGCCTGCTGTCAGCATGCTCTGCGCGCAATCCAGGAGCTGGATGAACTGCTGGAAGTGGGCTTCAGCGGCCGCGAGGTGAAGCGAGTCGAAGCCATGCTCAAGGAGCTGGACAAGCTGGAGCGCAGTACCGACAAGCAGCAGTTCGCCCTGCGCCGCAAACTATTCCGCCTGGAGAGCGAACTCCCTCCGGTGGACGTGATGTTCTACTACCGTGCCATGGCCCTGCTCGGCTCACTGGCAGATTGCGCTGAAAGCGTAGGCGATCGCCTGCAAATTCTGCTCGCCAAGTAACCGAGGAGTTCGACAATGGAAATTATTGCCCAGCACGGCACCATATTCCTGATCCTGGCCTGCATGTTCGGTTTCTTCATGGCCTGGGGCATCGGTGCCAACGATGTAGCCAACGCCATGGGTACATCCGTAGGATCACGTGCGTTGACCATCAAACAGGCGATCCTGATCGCCATGATCTTCGAATTTCTCGGCGCCTATCTGGCAGGAGGGGAAGTCACCTCCACTATCCGCAAAGGCATCATTGACCCGCAGATTCTCGAGGACGACCCGGAGCTGATGGTCTACGGGATGCTGTCGGCGCTGCTCGCAGCCGGCACCTGGCTGCTGGTGGCCAGTGTGAAAGGCTGGCCCGTGTCCACCACCCACTCCATCGTTGGCGCAATCGTCGGCTTCGCCTCCGTTGGCATATCCATGGACGCGGTGCACTGGGACAAGGTGGGCGGAATCGTCGCTTCCTGGGTGGTGTCACCCGTACTGGCCGGCACCATCTCCTTCAGTCTGTTCATGAGCGTGAAAATCCTCATCCTGGACACAGAAGACCCCTTCCTCAAGGCGAAGAAATATATCCCTGTCTACATGTGGATGGTGGGCTTCATGATAGCCATGGTGACGCTGCTAAAGGGGCTGAAGCATGTGGGACTCGATTTCGATCTCGGCCTTGGCAGCAAGTTCGCCAATGCCCTGCCCATTGCCGCGCTGGTTGGTCTGCTGGTGGCTGCTTTTGGCGCGATGCTGTTGCGCAATATCCAGGATGACCACAACGACGAGAACCGCTTCGGCAGCGTGGAGCGAGTGTTCGCGGTGTTGATGGTCTTCACGGCTTGCTCCATGGCCTTTGCTCACGGTTCCAACGATGTCGCCAACGCCGTGGGGCCGCTGGCGGCGATTGCCAGCACCGTGCAATCCGGCGGTGAGATCGCTGCCAAGTCCGCCATGCCCTGGTGGATCCTGCTGGTCGGTGCACTGGGCATCGTGATTGGTCTTGCTACCTACGGCTGGAAAGTTATCACCACAGTGGGCCGCAAGATCACCGAGCTCACTCCCAGCCGTGGCTTCGCAGCGGAGCTGGGTGCAGCATCCACTGTGGTGATGGCCTCCGCAACCGGCCTGCCAATATCGACCACCCACACGTTGGTGGGGGCGGTACTGGGGGTAGGCTTTGCCCGGGGAATTGCAGCGCTCAACCTGCGAGTGATCGGCACTATTTTCATGTCCTGGATCATCACCCTGCCTGCGGGTGCCGGCCTGGCAATCATCTTTTTCTTCCTGTTCAAGGGTATCTTCAGCCCCTGACGCGGGCGCGATCATCGAGGTCGCCCCCACACGTCATTCGCAGTCAGCCGGCACAGGGTTTAAACTGCGTGCTTCGCCGGCAGGGCTGCGGATGCCGCTCAAGCCCTGCCTTCCCAATGTGCATTCCATTACCGGATTGGCCAGCAACTCATGCCTACTACTGAACAACGCATAATCGACCAGCTCGGGCAACTCATAGGATCGGCATCCGTCAGCTCCACCGATCCCGCCTGGGACCAGGGCAACCGCTCGGTTATCGATCTGCTGGCCAGTTGGCTGTCACAGATGGGCTTTGCCACCGAAATCCAGGAGGTCACGCCAGGGGGCAACAAGGCCAACCTGATCGCCACTCGCGGTACCGGGCCAGGTGGCCTGGTATTGGCTGGACACACCGACACCGTGCCGTTCGATGAAGGGCGCTGGCAGAGTGATCCGCTGTCACTCAGCGAACGCAACAACCGGCTCTACGGCCTTGGCAGCACCGACATGAAGGGGTTTTTCCCGCTGGCACTGGCCGCCGCCGCCAGCTTCAATGATACCGAGTTGCAGCAACCCCTTATCATCCTCGCCACTGCCGACGAAGAGAGCTCGATGAACGGTGCGCGCGCGCTCGCCGCGGCCGGGCGGCCGAAAGCGCGGGCTGCCATCATCGGGGAACCCACATCGCTGGTGCCAGTGCGCATGCACAAGGGAATCCTCATGGACGCGGTGCAGGTGCGGGGTCGCGCTGGCCACTCGTCCAACCCGGCTCTGGGCAACAGCGCGCTGGAGGGCATGCATGCGGTAATGGGCGACCTCATCAACTTCCGCGCGGACATGGCACAGCGCTACAGCAACCCGCTTTTCGAAGTGGCCTACCCCACCCTGAACCTGGGCCACATACATGGCGGCGACAGCCCGAATCGTATATGCGGGAAAAGTGAGCTGCATTTCGACTTACGCATGACGCCTGACGGCGACAACGACGAGGTGCGCGAGGCGATTCGCCAGCGCCTGGCCAAGATCGGCGAGCAACGTGGCCTGGATATCGAACTACGCCAGCTGATTGAAGATGTGTCGCCTTTTGAGCAGGCAGCTGATAGCGAACTGGTGCAACTGGCAGAAAAACTCACTGGCCACACCGCGATTGCCGTGGCCTTCGCCACCGAAGCGCCGTTCCTGCAGCAACTGGGGATGGAAACCATCGTTATGGGCCCTGGCTCCATCGACCAGGCGCACCAACCGGACGAGTTTATGCCGCTGGATCAGATACAACCCTGTATTGCCTTGCTTGAGCAGTTTATTCGCCACTATTGCCTGTAGAAAACCACGAGCCGGTGCGATGTACACCAGAATAACCCGACCAGAGTGCCTACGAATCGACAATCGAGGATGTGCAAAATTGCCATTAGGTAAACGTCCTTGACTTCGGTAACCTAGAGTCCTTTCCGGTTAATTCGTTTTTTTAATCAACAAGTTGGACAATAACGTGACGACGCCCAG
>JAUIIQ010000006.1 GCA_030431585.1 Gammaproteobacteria bacterium
GGCCAACTCGCCATGCAGGTTGATATCAAGTGCCTGCGTCAAAAGCGCAAGCCCGGCTTCCGCCTGGGCCGGAGCCCCGGCTGCGAGCAGTCCGCACAGACAACCATGCAAGGTTGAGGGGGAGAGGTCGAGACCCTGGTCGAGCAGGTGATTTGCGACTTCGTCAAAGTCGAAAACGGCGACCTCATCTTCCGGTTGGTACAGCATGGCATATTCCTGATAACGCACCCGCGCTGAGACGGGTAACAACACAAAGTAACAAAGTCTGGCAGGCCTTTGATTTTCATTGCTTTTGTGACGTTGACCTGAACCAGAAGCGCCCTTATAGTAAAGTCCCTACAAGGCTAACACCAGTAAAACTCCATGGCAGAAAGACAACTGCAGGCTCTGGACCAGAAGATCGATCAGCTGATCGAACTCTGCAACGAGCTGAACAGGGAAAATCAGCTGCTCAAGGCCCAGAACGCTGGCTGGCAACAGGAACGTCAGGACCTCATCGATAAAAATGAACTGGCGCGCTCGAAAGTGGAAGCCATGATCAATCGTCTGCGCACAATGGAGTAACCCGGTGAGCCAACCCAACACCGTTACGGTAAAAATACTCGATAAAGACTACCAGGTCGCCTGCCCCCGGGAGCAGGAGGCCGAGCTGGTCGTGTCGGCGAAGTACCTCGACAAACAGATGAGAAGTATCCGTGAAACAGGCAAGGTGATAGGCCTGGAGCGCATCGCTGTTATGGCTGCATTGAATATCAGCTACGAGCTTTTGCAGGCCTCTGACCACGGTGATGCGGGTCGCGCGGCCGCCGACACCAGCGCTGTCGACGGCATCAACCGCAAACTGGATGACGCTCTTTACAAACTCCGCCAACTCGAAATCGGCTGACCCTTCCCTAAAATTGCCTGAATTTCAAGGGCGAACTGCAAGCACGGCCTGCGGTATACTATCCACGGATCCCTGGCGTATGCGCCAGGCAGACAGTCCTCGAGCCGATAATGTTATATCCGGGGGCCTCTCGTTGCTGTTGGTGTGCAAGTCCGGCATGACCGGAAAGCCTTATACAGTGCAGGCGCCTCCACCTTGAACCGTCGGGTTCAAGGGCAGCGCTGTCAGCGGTACGCCGGGAATCTCTTACCATGCACACACACTCCAGCCAGAAAGCTGTCCTGCGTCGGCAACTTCGACAGCAACGGCAGGCGCTGGATGCCACGCAGCGCGCCGACGCTGCAGCAGCCGTGGGAGAACACCTCACTACACTGCCGGCACTGCTCAAGGCCAATCACATTGCCACTTATTTCGCTGCCGACGGAGAGATCGACCCTGCTGTCGCGGTCCGCTTATTGCGCGAGCGGGGTAAACACATCTACCTCCCGGTTATACGCGAACGCAACACTCTGGCTTTTGCACTCTGGGCGCCGGAAGATGAATTGGCTCCCAATCGATTCGGGATTCCAGAACCCCTGACGCAGGCCGAGGCAGTCCACGCAAAGGCGCTGGACGCCATTCTGTTACCTCTGGTGGGATGGGATAGACGTGGCGCACGCCTGGGTATGGGCGGCGGCTTCTACGATCGCAGTCTGCAGGGCGCAGGCCCGATCCTCAAGATCGGTCTGGCGTACGCCTGCCAGCACGTACCGGTGCTACCGGTTGAGACGTGGGATATCAGCCTGGATTATGTGGCGACAGAGGAAGAACTGGTGGACTGCACAGCAGCCAAAGGCCGCTAGTTGATGATAACGCCGGCCTGCAGGCCGGAAGCGGGCTCAGCCACCGTATTGTTTGCCGCCATGGGCAACATCAGGGTCACGACAACACCGAGTCCAAATACCGCCATCAAAATTACCATCAGATCTGGTTTACGCTTCACTTCCACTTACTCTCTTCTAATATGCCCCCGGAAGGGACTTCCTTGCTGAGCCCTTGTCGCAAGCGCCCACCGGGAGAAACAAGCACTAACCTTTGTAATTATTTCACAAAAATAGAAAATGTCCACAAATGAGCTGAGAAAACTGGGTTATGACGCCTTTTCCGCCATTTTTCCGCCTTTTCCCACCCGTTAGCGCCCGCTCAGGTGTCTCGTCTACCAAGATACAATTGATACGCGAGGTTATCAGTCTCGTCCCAGAAGCGGAAACCAATATCCTCCAGGGCCGCGGCAAACTCCTTGTGCTCCTGGGGCAGAACGCCGACGCCAACCAGGATACGTCCAAAAGCGGCGCCGTGGTTTCGGTAATGAAACATGGAAATATTCCAGCGCTGGCCTAACCCTGAAAGGAACTTCGCCAGAGCACCCGGGCGCTCCGGGAACTCAACCCGGTAAACGCGCTCGTGTTCCAGCGCTCCGGGAGCGTGCCCGCCCACCATGTATCGCACATGCAGCTTGGCGACCTCATTGTCAGTGAGGTCAGCCACGGCGTAACCTTTCTGGCTCAGAGTTGCCAGCAGCTCAGCGAGGTCTTCACCACCGGGCACAACAGACAAGCCGACAAAAACCTGTGCCGAGGCGCTATCTGCATAGCGGTAATTGAATTCGGTAATATTTCGCCTGCCCAGGGCATTGCAGAAGGTGCGAAAACTGCCGGGCTTCTCAGGAATGGTCACGGACAATACGGCTTCGCGTTGCTCGCCGATTTCCGTGCGTTCCGATATGTAGCGCAGTCGATCGAAATTGGTATTGGCGCCGCTCACTATCGCCAACAGGTCTGCATCCGCCACACCCTCGCGTTCAACATACTGTTTCAGCCCAGCCAGCGCCAAAGCCCCGGCCGGTTCAGCGATGCTGCGTGTATCCTCGAAGATATCCTTGATCGCGGCGCACATTTCATCGGTCCCAACGGTGAGCACCTCATCCACCAGGTGACGCACAACGCGGAAGGTCTCCTTGCCAACCTGCGCCACCGCGCAGCCATCGGCAAACAAACCGACCTCAGGGAGTACCGCGCGGCGGCCCCGCTCCAGTGCCAGTTTAAGGCAGGCCGCGTCTTCGGGTTCAACGCCTATTACTTTGGTTTGCGGCCAGACGTATTTCACGTAAGCCGCCACTCCCGCCAGCAAACCACCACCACCGACTGGAACAAATATCGCATCAAGCGGTTGCTGGTGCTGCCGTACGATTTCCATACCCACCGTGCCCTGACCTGCAATCACGTCCGGATCATCAAACGGGTGAACATAGGTCATCCCCTTTTCCGCCACCAGCTGCATGGCATATTCAGCCGCCTCGTCATAGGAGTCGCCACGCAGTATCACCCGCGCCCCACGGCGGCGTACCGCATCAACCTTGATCTGTGGCGTGGTGCGCGGCATCACAATGCTCGCCTTGACGTTCAGTTTCTGGGCCGCCATCGCCAGCCCCTGAGCATGGTTCCCGGCTGACGCGGCAACCACACCGAGAGCTCTCTGCTCTTCGCTGAGCCGATTCATCTTGTTGTAGGCACCGCGCAACTTGAAGGAAAACACTGGCTGCAGGTCTTCCCGTTTTAACCAGACGCGGTTGTCCAGACGTCGAGACATCAGTTCGGCCAGGTCCACCGGCGTCTCTTTGGCCACGTCGTAGACACGGGCATCGAGAATGCGCTTGATGTATGACTGGGGCATCGATTCGTATCCAGTATTGGGGAAAAGCGGCAATGTTAAAGAAGCCTGAAGAGTTTTACACCCCGGCGAGGGTGCAATATTACTGCCGCTGGCAACACTGTGGCCTATAATAGGGCTTTTGCCAACAGGCAGGAGCGCCAGATAATGACGCAGGATGAACTAAAGCAAGCAGTGGCGGCAGCGGCGCTGGCATACATCAAGCCAAAGATCGACGACGATAGCGTCATCGGCATAGGCACAGGCTCAACCGCAAACCTGTTCATCGATTGCCTGGCTGAGATACGCGGTCATATCAATGCAACCGTTGCCAGCTCAGAGGCATCCGCAGCGCGTCTCAAAAACCATGGCATTCCCGTATACGACCTGAACGCGGTGGACCAGGTGGATTTCTACATTGACGGAGCCGACGAGGCCAATCGCGCGTTACAACTGATCAAGGGAGGAGGCGCGGCGCTGACTCGTGAAAAGATCGTCACCGCCGTCGCCAGGGAGTTTATCTGCATCGCCGACGAATCCAAGCTGGTGCACACCCTCGGCACTTTCCCCCTCCCGGTAGAGGTCATTCCAATGGCACGCAGTTACGTGGCCCGTGAGCTGGTTAAACTGGGCGGGGACCCGGTATACCGTGATGGAGTGGTCACCGATAACGGCAACATCATACTCGACGTTTACAATTTCCCCATAGCCCAACCCCTGGCGACAGAAGCAAAGATCAATAATATTACCGGTGTGGTGACCAACGGCCTGTTTGCGCTCAAGCCAGCGGACGTGCTGTTGTTGGGCACCCCCGATGGTGTGAAAACACTCTATGCCGAATAGGCCGGGTCAACGGATTTTTGAACGCGGATAAATCACCGACCACAGCCAGCGCCAGATACTGTTGTCCGCAAGCACTTCTTCATTTATCGCGTCGAAGAAGCGCTCCAGTGCCTCCGGGTCGGCGAAATAGTCCATACGCGTGACAAAACCCCGCTCGGGGTCCAGCTCTTTCACTACTTTTGCCGGATTACCGGCAACGACCACGTTGGCTGGCACATCGCGGGTGACTACGGCGCGTGCAGCAACCACCGAGTTATCACCAATGGTCACACCTTTGAGGACGCAAGACCCATCCCCCAGCCACACGTTGCGACCAATATGCACTGGCGTCGGATGCGGATCACGTTCAGTGCGGTCATAGATCATATGCCAGTCCGAATCCGTCACATAGGCGCCGTTGGCGAACATGGTACCGTCGCCGATAACCACTTCGTCGCTGGCACTGATGCGCGACCCCGGGCTCATCAAAACGCAGTCGCCGATGTCGACACGACCCTGGCCCTGTTCGCGACCCCATACGCCAATCTCCACCTGGTGCATGGGCTCTCCTATGGCAGTGAAGGAACGCCCGATGGAGATGTTGTTGCCTGATATATTCACATACCAGGGCTTCATTATGGTGTGGTAGGGCCCCAGGGATTCACATTCTGGCCGCAGAAAGTACTCCGCATACCAATGGCGGAATCGCAGGTAACGCTTTTTCAGCCACCACGGCCGTAGATCCTTGCGCATGAATACGTATTGCTCGCTGTGTTTACGTGAGTATGAGGCGTTATCATGGCAACCAAGGTGACGAACATCAATGAATAAGCATCCATCGCGCATGCCACAAAGCAGCCTCGAGCTCTCACGAACGGTACTCAGCAACCAGTCCGGGCCACATCCGCGGCTGGCCAGAACCGTTTCGCGACATCTTCACAGCGAATTCAAACGTCCCGTTGCAACACATTCGGAGCGAGCCTATGCCGAGCTTGCAGCTTCGTTACAACGGGATCCGCGACCTCTGATACTGGATTCGTTCTGCGGCACCGGCCAGAGCACCCGCATGCTCGCACAGCAACACCCCCAGGCGCTGGTAGCCGGCATAGACCAGTCCGCACACCGCCTGTCCAGGCACCAGGCTGATCATGACGGGAACTACCTGCTGCTGCACGCCAGTGCAGAGGATATCTGGCAATTGCTGTGGCGCGACGGTTACCGCGTGCAACACCACTATCTGCTCTACCCCAACCCCTGGCCAAAGGGCAAACACCTGCAGCGTCGCGTTCACGGTCACGCCAGTTTCGCCCTGCTGCTGCGATTGGGCGGTGCCGTCGAATTGCGCAGCAACTGGCAACTGTACGCGGAAGAATTTGGTGTGGCCATGCACCTTGCCGGGCGCCGGGGATACCTTACCCGCATCACCGGCGAACCACCTCTTACCCTGTTTGAAGAAAAATACCGCCGCAGTGGACACCAGCTGTGGTGTTATCGAGCCGGCCCGGCCGTGACGAAACCCGACGAATAGGCTAAAGTCCCGGGTCGCAAAGGAGGTAGCGTCATGTCCAAGCAGCAACAGGACCCGGTGTGGGAAAGAATTCTTGAAGAAACCCGGGTAAACGCACAGCAAGAGCCTGTACTAGCCAGTTTCCTGCACTCTACTATTCTCAACCACGATAGCCTTGAGTGCGCACTGAGCTTCCACCTGGCCAGTCAGTTGGACAGCCCGACGGTGACTTCGCTACTGTTGCGCGAAGTCATGTTGCACGCAATGCGCGCCGATAGAGGCATCTCCGATGCGGTGCGCGCGGATCTGCTGGCCGTGGTGGACCGCGACTCGGCCTGCCATGAGCTTTACATACCATTCCTGTATTTCAAGGGCTTCCACGCCTTGCAGAGCCACCGCATAGGCCACTGGCTGTGGCATAACAACCGGCAGTCGATGGCGCTGTTTTTCCAGAACAGAGTGTCGGTCAAGTTCGGCGTAGACATACACCCCGCCGCAAGGATGGGCAGGGGCATAATGCTTGACCATGCGACTGGACTGGTTATCGGTGAAACGGCCGTCGTCGGCAACAATGTTTCCATTCTGCAGTCCGTTACCCTGGGCGGCACCGGGAAAGAAGACGGCGACCGGCACCCGAAGATCGGCGATGGCGTATTGATCAGCGCCGGGGCCAAAATTCTTGGCAACATAACCGTGGGCGAAGGCGCCAAGGTTGGCGCCGGCAGCGTCGTACTGGAAAACGTGCCTCCTCATACAACAGTCGCCGGTGTGCCGGCAAAGGTAGTAGGCCGGCCCGGGTCAGAAGCCCCTGCGCTGGACATGGATCACGATTTTTGCTGCGACGGCAACGATGTGTCGGAGGCGATCTGACATAGCCTGAAGGCGTCTGCGGGAGCGGCTCAGCCGCCCCGGGAACGGCGGGAGCCGCCGGCAGGCGAAGGCGAACGCTCACCGGTGGACTTTCTCAGCTGCTCTGATGGTACTGCGGTGACAACTCCACCACAGCCTCTACAAAGGCGGTGACATGGTCCGGGTTGACCCCGGGAGTAATGCCGTGACCCAGATTGAACACGTGTCCGGAGCCATGGCCAAAGCCGGCAAGAATAGCCGCGACTTCCTCACGAATTCTCGCTGGTGAGGCAAACAACATGGTTGGGTCCATATTACCCTGCAGGCACACCCGGTCGCCGATCTGACTGCGGGCCGCATTGATATCTGTTGTCCAGTCTATCCCCACGCCCTGAGCACCGCAGCCGGCAATGGCATTGAGCCACTGTCCGCCGCCCTTGGTGAAGACTATCACCGGCACGTCCTGAGTCTGCGCGTCAGACTGCAGGCGGGATATGATTCTCTGCATATACTTGAGAGAGAACTCCTTGTAACCGCCAGCGGAAAGACTGCCACCCCAGGTATCAAAGATCTGCACCGCCTGCGCTCCGGCGCGAATCTGCGCCGACAGGTAGTCCGCCACCGCGTCCGCGAGCAGGGACAGCAGGCCGTGCATTAATTCGGGCTTGTCGTAGGCCATACCCTTGACGTTGGCGAAATCTTTCGAAGCACCGCCCTCCACCATATAGGTGGCCAGCGTCCAGGGGCTACCGGAGAAGCCGATGAGCGGCACCATTCCGTTTAATTCCTGACGAATAGTGCTTACGGCATTCATCACATAGCCAAGGTCATCCTCGGCAGTAATGCTGTTGAGACCGGCGAGGTCAGCTTCACTGCGCACCGTCTTGCGAAACTTTGGACCTTCGCCCTCCTCAAAGTACAGGCCCAGGCCGAGAGCGTCAGGAACAGTAAGAATGTCGGAAAACAGAATTGCCGCATCCATGGGATAGCGACGCAAGGGCTGCATGGTCACTTCACAGGCGAGCTCGGCATTCTTGCAAAGATCCAGGAAGGAGCCGGCCTGCTTACGCGTGGCGCGGTATTCAGGAAGGTAGCGACCGGCCTGACGCATCATCCAGATCGGAGTCCTGTCCACCGGTTGCCGGCGTAACGCGCGCAGGAAACGATCGTTTTTCAGTTCAGTCATTGACGCGTTCTCCGGTCATACTTCCAGGTAGTCGAGAATGCCCTCAGCCGCCTGTCGACCTTCCCATATAGCGGTGACCACCAGGTCCGAACCACGCACCATGTCGCCACCGGCAAAAATTTTCGGGTTGCTGGTCTGGAACTTGTAAGCCTGCTCTTCCTCAGCGATAACGCCCTGCCATTCATTGGTCTGTACTTCCACGTCCTCAAACCAGCGCGGCGGGCTGGGCTGGAAACCAAAAGCGATGATTACCGCGTCTGCTTCCAGTACTTCCTCGCTTCCCAGTATCGGCTGGGGACGACGACGACCGTCCGTATCCGCTTCGCCCAACTCGGTCTCAATCACTTTAATGCCGCAGGCCTGGCCAAAATACTCCACCACTTCTATTGGCTGCCTGTTGAACAGGAATTCAACGCCTTCTTCGCGGGCATTTTTCACTTCGCGACGCGAACCCGGCATATTTTCCTCATCACGACGGTAGGCACAGATAACCTTTTCCGCACCCTGACGCACAGCTGTGCGCACACAATCCATCGCGGTATCGCCACCGCCCAGCACAATGACACGCTTCCCCTTGAGGTTGACGTAGGCCTCTGAATCCTGCTCAAAGCCAAGATTATGATTCACGTTACCCACCAGATAGGGCAGCGCCTCATACACACCGGGGAGATCCTCTCCGGGGAAATTGCCCTTCATCGCAGTGTAGGTACCCATGCCCAGGAACACGGCATCATACTGCTCCATCAGTTCACCGATCTGCACATCAGTACCGATCTCCGTGTTCAGGCGGAATTCGATGCCCATTCCTTCAAACACTTCCCGACGACGCACCATGACCTGCTTTTCCAGCTTGAACTCGGGGATACCAAAGGTGAGCAGGCCGCCTATCTCCGGATAACGGTCATACACGACTGCCTTCACGCCACTGCGAGTCAATACGTCCGCGCAACCAAGGCCCGCCGGACCGGCACCGATAATCGCGACTTTCTTCCCGGTAGCAACGACCTGCGAAAGATCCGGCCTCCAGCCCATAGCCAGCGCAGTATCCGTAATGTATTTCTCTGAAGCACCTATAGTGACAGCACCAAAGCCGTCATTGAGGGTACAGGCACCTTCGCAGAGACGATCCTGCGGACAAACGCGGCCACAGACTTCCGGCAGGGTATTGGTCTGGTGGCTGAGCTCCGCCGCTTCAAACAGGTTGCCTTCCGTCACCAGCTTCAGCCAATCAGGAATGAAATTATGCACCGGGCATTTCCATTCACAGTAGGGGTTACCGCAGGCCAGGCAACGGTGCGACTGCTCCGCCACCTGATCCTTGGTGAAAGGCTTGTAGATTTCTACATAATCGCTGCGGCGCGACTGTAGCGTGTTCTTGTCAGGGTCGTTGCGACCGACGTCGATAAACTGAAAACTGTTTCCCAGACGATTGCTCATAACTTACTCCTGCCCTGCGTTAATCGGTATTGCGCAGACGTGAAAGCAGACGGTCGAACTCCGCTGCTTTGGGCTTGACCAGCCAGAACTTACCGACGTAGTCCTCGAAGTTCTGCAACAGGTAGGCACCCCATTCCGAGCCGGTTTCCTCTACGTATTCGCGGATATTGCTACGCAGGTGATTACGGTAGGCCTCCATGTACTCGGAGCTGACCCGGTGAATTTCCACCAGTTCACTGTTGTACTTGTCGATGAAGGTGCGATCTGTATCCAGCACATAGGCGAAACCACCGGTCATGCCGGCGCCAAAGTTAACCCCTGTCGAGCCCAGTACCGTGATATTGCCGCCAGTCATGTATTCGCAGCAGTGGTCACCAGCGCCCTCCACAACCGCGTGAGCACCTGAGTTGCGCACTGCAAATCGCTCTCCGGCTATACCTGCTGCAAACAGCCGACCACCGGTGGCACCGTAAAGGCAGGTGTTGCCGATAATCGAAGTCTCCTGAGACTTGAACTCGCTGCAACGCGGCGGGTAGATCACCAGTTTGCCACCGGCCATCCCCTTGCCCACATAGTCGTTGGAGTCGCCCTCAAGGTACATATGCAGGCCACCGGCATTCCACACGCCAAAGCTCTGCCCGGCTGTACCAGTGAGACGCAACACCAGCGGATTGGACTCCATGTCATGATTGCCGTAGCGACGCGCAATTTCACCGGAGAGCCTCGCTCCAATAGACCGGTCACAGTTGCAAACGGTGAACTCAAACTCACCACCAGAGCGGGACTCAATCGCCGACAGGGTCGCGGCCACCATCTCCTCGGCTTTTTCACCCTTGTCGAAGGGGTCATTGGAAGCTACCTGACAAAACTCGGGCTGGCCTTCTGAGCCAGCATCCTTGTGCAGCACAGGGGAAAGATCCAGACGCGCCTGCTTGTCGGTTGTCCCCGGCAGTATCGTCAGTAGATCGGTACGGCCGATCAGCTCTTCCAGCGAGCGCACACCGAGCTTTGCCATCCACTCGCGGGTTTCCGTGGCGATGAAGGTGAAAAAGTTCACCACCATATCAACCGTGCCCTTGAAATGATCCTCGCGCAGTTTTTCGTGCTGGGTGGCGACTCCAGTAGCACAGTTGTTCAAATGGCATATGCGCAGATACTTGCAACCCAACGCAACCATAGGCGCTGTACCAAAGCCAAAACTCTCGGCGCCCAGAATGGCAGCCTTGATCACGTCGAGGCCCGTCTTCAGGCCACCATCTGCCTGCAGGCGGATAGAGCCACGCAGACTGTTGCCTCGCAAGGTCTGCTGGACTTCCGCCAGTCCCAGCTCAAATGGCGAGCCAGCGTAGCGAATGGACGTAAGGGGGCTGGCTGCGGTTCCCCCGTCATACCCGGAAATGGTAATCAGGTCGGCATAAGCCTTGGCGACGCCGGCAGCGATGGTACCAACGCCGGGCTCGGAAACCAGCTTCACCGATACCAGGGCGGAGGGGTTGACCTGCTTGAGGTCAAAGATCAGCTGCGCCAGATCCTCGATAGAGTAGATATCGTGATGCGGCGGCGGTGATATAAGGGTCACGCCGGGAACCGAGTGTCGCAGGCGGGCAATCAGCTCATTCACCTTGCCGCCGGGCAGCTGCCCGCCTTCACCCGGCTTGGCTCCCTGGGCGACCTTGATCTGCAATACCTCTGCATTCACCAGGTAATGAGGCGTTACGCCGAAACGACCCGATGCAATCTGCTTGATTTTTGACACGCGATCAGTGCCGAAGCGAGCAGGATCTTCACCCCCTTCGCCAGAGTTTGAGCGCGCGCCAATGCGGTTCATGGCCGCTGCCAGGGCTTCGTGGGCCTCTGGGCTGAGTGCCCCCAGGGACATACCGGCTGAATCGAAGCGAGGCAGGATATTTTCTATCGGTTCTACCTCGTCCAGGCTGATCCCTGCACTTTCCACCGGTGCAAGCAGGTCGCGAAGCGTCGCGGTGGGTCGCTCATTCACCAGCGCAGCGTAACGCTGATAATCCCGGTAATCGCCGCTGGCGACGGCCTGTTGCAGGGCCATCACAACATCCGGGTTGAAAGCGTGATATTCCTGGCCGTGCACATATTTCAGCAAACCGCCCTGTTCTATGCCCTTGCGCACTGACCATGCCCTGGCAGAGAGCGCCTTCTGGTCTTTTTCCAGCTCGGCAAAACCGCTGCCTTCAATGCGCGAGGCCACACCGCAGAAGGCCGTGTTCACCACTTCGGAAGCCAGGCCCACGGCCTCGAAAAGCTGTGCTCCGCGATAGGAACTGACAGCAGAAATGCCCATTTTGGACATGATTTTCAGCAGGCCCTTGTTGATGCCTTTGCGGTAGTTCTTGTAGCAAATACTCGGTTCACCAAGAACCTCACCACAGCGAATCAGTTCTTCCAGTACGCTGTAGGCAAGATAGGGGTAGATCGCGGTAGCGCCGAAGCCCAGCAGGCAGGCAATCTGGTGGGAGTCACGCGCGCTGGCGGACTCCACCACAATATTTGCCTCCGCGCGTAATCCCCGCTTGATCAGGTGGTGATGCACCGCGCCGGTCGCTAACAGGCTGTGCACCGGCAAGCGGTCTTTCCCGATCGCCCGGTCAGACAGGATCAGGATAGTGGCTCCTGCACGCACCGCGTCCTCGGCGGCAGTGACAACAGTTTCAATTCCCTGTTGCAGGGAACTGTCGCTCGTATCATAGGTACAGTCAATTTTGTGCACTGAAAACCCGGGTCGGTCCAGGTTGAGCAAGGTAGTGAACTTACCCTGCGACAGCACGGGCGACGACAGAATGACCCGGTCAGCATGCTCTGGTCCTTCGAGGAAAAGGTTCTTCTCGCCACCGAGATCGGTCTCCAGCGACATCACAATCGTTTCGCGCAGAGGATCGATAGGGGGGTTGGTGACCTGGGCAAATTTCTGCCGGAAGTAATCGTAAAGCGACCGCTCCTTGCGCGACAGTACCGCCATAGGCGTGTCGTCACCCATGGACCCAACCGCCTCGTTACCGGATTCGGCCAGAGGTCGCATGACCTGGTCACGCTCCTCAAAACTTACCTGAAACATCTTCATGTAGGCATCGAGCTGTTCGCGCTCTATACCCGATATCATCTCGCCGCCAAATGTGCCCTCGATACGCTGGGCCTTTTCCTTGAGCCAGCGCTTGTAAGGCTGCCGCGATTTGAGACGCTGATCGATATCCTCTGTCTGCAGCAGTTCCCCGGTGTGTGTGTCGACCATGATCATCTGGCCGGGCCCCACCCTCCCCTTGGCGACCACGTCTTCTGGTTTGTAGTCGTAGGTACCTATTTCGGAAGCCAGGGTGATAAACCCGTCTTTGGTCTTGACCCAGCGTGCCGGGCGCAGCCCGTTACGATCCAGCAGACAAACCGCATAGCGACCATCGGTAAGCACAATACCGGCCGGTCCGTCCCAGGGCTCCATATGCATGGAGTGGTACTCATAGAACGCCTTGAGGTCCGGGTCCATCAGCTCCATGTTCTGCCAGGCCGGTGGAATAAGCATGCGCAGTGCGCGCGCCATGTCCACACCCCCGGTCAAGAGTACGTCCAGCATATTGTCCAGGCTGGAGGAGTCAGATCCTGTCCTGTTAACCAGCGGCGCAATATCCATGATATTGGGTATCAGGTCGGTCTCAAAGAAAGGCGTGCGCGCCTCCGCCCAGTTACGGTTACCCTCAATTGTGTTGATCTCACCGTTGTGAGCCAGCAGCCGGAAGGGCTGCGCCAGCGGCCAGCGCGGCATGGTGTTGGTCGAAAAACGCTGGTGAAACACGCAGATCGCCGTCTGCAGACGCTGATCGGCAAGATCCGCGTAGAAGCGCGGCAGGTCCACTGGCATTACCAGCCCTTTATAGGCGATAACCCGGCCTGACAGGCTGGCGATGTAATAATCTTCATCTCCCTCGCAGGCCATCTCGGACTTGCGCCGGGCAACGAACAAGCGAGTGGCGACTTCGACTTCAGTCAGCCCCCCTGCGTTGATAAACACCTGCTCAATACGCGGCAGACTCTGCAGTGCTATTTCGCCGCAGACCGAATCATCCGTGGGCACTACGCGCCAGCCCAGCACAGCCAGTCCCTGATCAGTCAGCGCCTTTTCGGTGGCTTTGCGCGCCGCTTCCGCCTTACCCGCGTCCTGGCTGAGGAATATCTGCCCCACCGCAAAACAGTCGTCCAGCGCAGCCTCAAAATGCTCTGCGGCCAGGGTCCGCATAAAGCTCACCGGCATCTGCAAAAGCAGACCACAGCCGTCTCCGGTCTTGCCGTCTGCGGCGATACCACCACGGTGTGTCATGCACGTCAGGGACTCAATTGCTGTTTCCAACAGGCGATGGCTGGCATCGCCGGAAGTGTGTGCAATCAGTCCGAATCCGCAATTGTCGCGAAACTCTTCAGGTCTAAAAAGGCCTGCGCTCATAGTCATTCCAGAATATCTAATAAAAACAAAAAGTTACACCGGAAGCCCGGCTCAAAACAGAGACATGGGCGAAAGGGGGAAGTCATTTTACACAGATGGCCGGTGGGCGACAAACACCTGTAAAGACGGCTTTCAGGCCCCCTTCAGGAAGAATGCAAGCAGTTCGGCCAACTCCTCCCCGGTGGCATCGTCTACAACCACCGCTTCACCGACCGCGCGCAACAGGACAAGACGCAAATTGCCGTCGATGACTTTCTTGTCCCGGCCCATCAGGTCCAGGAATTGTGCCGATGTCATATCAGCGGGTGGCACCACAGGCAGCCCGACAGACTGCAGCAGCGCGCGGAAGGTCTGTACCTCCTCAGCCGCGATCCAGCCACGCCTGGCGGAGAGTTCCATGGCCATCAACATGCCTGCGGCCACGGCCTCGCCATGCAGCCAGGCGCCGTAACCCTGTGCGGTTTCTATAGCATGTCCGAAAGTATGGCCCAGATTGAGAATCGCGCGTAACCCGCCTTCTCGCTCATCCGCGGCGACCACCTCTGCTTTACAGGCACAACTGCGCTCGATCGCCTCGGCCAGGGCAGCTTCTTCGCGGGCCAGAAGCTTTGGCATCCTCTCCTGTAACCAATGATAAAACGACTCGTCGCGAATCAGTCCGTACTTTAACACCTCGGCTAGACCAGCAGCGAACTCACGCGGCGGGAGACTGTGCAAAGTATTGATATCAATGAGTACGGCCTGAGGCTGGTAAAAAGCCCCGATCATATTCTTGCCCTGCGGGTGGTTAACTGCGGTCTTTCCGCCAACAGAGGAGTCTACCTGGGCCAGCAGTGTGGTGGGCACCTGGATGAACTTCACGCCGCGCTGATAACAGGCAGCAGCGAAGCCGGTGATATCGCCTATGACCCCACCACCAAGTGCGATAAAGGTAGTGGATCGGTTATGGCGGTCTGCCATGACCCGATCAAATATTTCGTTCAGCGTAGTCAGCGTCTTGTGCTGCTCCCCATCCGCGAGAATGATTTCAGTCACCAGGTCGCGTTCGCCAAGCGCAGAGCGCAACCGGTCCAGATACAGCGGGGCTATGGTTTCGTTGGTCACTATGACGAACTGTGAGCCTGTCAGATGACGGGCCAGCGGCCCATCTTCATCCAGCAAATCGCGTCCAATATAGATGGGGTAGCCGCGCTCACCCAGTTCCACGTGCAGCGTATGCATCAGCAAAGACACAGGATAGTCCTCTTCATTCCAGGCCACGCATGATACTGCGGGGAATCGGTGCTGTCTTCAGGCAGTGAGTTCGCGCACCAGGCGTTGCGCCACCGTGCGTGGGCTGCAGCCATCCGTTTCAATCACATGATCGGCTATTTCGCGGTACAGGGGGTCACGCTGCTCCATGAGACTGCGCAGTGTCTGTTCCGGGTCGCCATTTTGCAGCAGCGGCCTCTTGCGATCACGGCGTGTTCGCCTGACCTGCTCATCAACGCTGGCATAAAGATAGATCACATACCCGCGTCCACCCAGCGCGCTGCGGTTTTCAGGACGCAACACCACACCACCTCCCGTTGCCAGCACCGTATTGTCCCACTGGGTCATTTCTTCCACCACCTGTTGCTCCCGGTCGCGAAAGCCCTCCTCTCCCTCTACATCGAAGATCCAGGGAATGTCTGCGCCGGTGCGTGCTTCAATTTCAGTGTCGGTGTCGGCAAATTGCAGCTTGAGGTGATCAGCCAGATATTTGCCAATGGTGGACTTGCCGGCCCCCATGGGGCCGACAAGAAATACGCGTTGCAGTGCGGGCATCAGTCGAGGAGCGTATCCGCCAGAATGCGAGGCGTGATGAAGATCAGGGTTTCTGTCTTGGTGTTGTTGCGTGTCTCGCTGCGGAAAAACGCGCCAACGTAAGGAATATCACCGAAGAAGGGCACTTTGTTCACTGTCTCTATATCTTCGGTCTTGAATACCCCGCCCAGCACCACGGTCTCGCCATTGCCCACCAGTACCTGGGTTTGTAGCTCGGTGGTATCAATGGAGGGAATGAAGCCGCCCTGGCCACTGGGAACGAGGTCACCCACGGAGTCCTGTTTGACGTTCAGGTCCAGCATAACGCGATCATCAGGAGTGATATTGGGCGTAACGTCCAGTTCCAACACGGCTTCCTTGAAGGATGTTGAAGTGGCGCCTGAAGCGGCCGCTTCCTGATAGGGAATCTCGGTACCCGACTTTATAGTCGCCTGCTGCTTGTCACCCGTGATGACTTTGGGCTGGGATACCACCTCGCCCTGACCTGCTGCCTCCAGGGCCGACAACTCTGCAGTGAGGAAGAGGTCGTCGCTGGTGAAACCAAGGGCAAATCCACTGGTGCTGGCAACGCCCAGATCCACCAGTAGCGCACCGGGGTAGTTCACGGTGGGCGTAGTGCCACCGATAATGGAATTATTGATTCCCACCACGTTGGCGGCGTCGCCGGAAACGGACAACACGTTGCCATTCACATCATCGATGTAACCACCGCCCCACTCTATACCCAGGTTGTGGGTAAGGTCGGACTGGGCAATCACGATTCGTGATTCAATCATCACCTGCCTGACAGGGATGTCCACTCTCTCTATCAGCTCGCGTATTTCCGCCAGTTTGACGGCCGTGTCAGTGATGATCAGTGAATTGGTGCGACCGTCCACTACCACAGAGCCGCGATCGGAGATAAGGCTACCGCCCTCTTCTGAGCCGGCCTGGAACAAGCCCACGACCTCGGCCGCACTGGCATAGCGGATACGGACGAACTCTGAGCGCAATGGCGCCAGCTCGGCGATCTGTTTGTTGGCCTCTATTTCCTGACGTTCACGCTCAGCAATTTCAGCGGCCGGCGCGACCATCAGGACGTTGCCGATCTGACGCTTGTCCAGACCCTTGGTCTTCAGCACCAGTTCCAGCGCCTGATCCCATGGCACATTCTGCAAACGCAGGGTAATACGCCCCGCAACGGTATCGCTGGCCACCAGGTTAAGTTCGGTGAAGTCGGCGATAAGCTGCAGCACCGCACGGACCTCGATGTCCTGGAAGTTGAGTGAGATACGATCGCCCACGTAAGTGAACTCGTTGCGGCGCTCCTCCACTTCCTTGGCGCTCAAAGGCTTGACGCTGAGGATGTACTGGTTGTTGGTCTGATACGCCAGGTAATCGAAGTCTCCCGTCGTCTTCAGAGTAAGCGTGGCACCGCGCTCGGTGGTGTTCACGTCGATACTGTCAACAGGAGTAGCAAAATCGGTGACGTTATAGCGACGCATCAGCCGCTCGGGGACGGTGGTATCGAGAAACTGTACCTTGACGTCTCCGGCTTCGCTGAACACGTTAACATCGACGGAGGGGTTGGTAAGCTCCAGCGTCAGGCGTCCTTCACCGTCGCCGGTGCGCTGAAACTGCAGATCGCTGATTTCGGACTCGGCATCCGCCACCGCTACGACTTGCGTGCGCAATTGGTTGGGGTCCGTCGCCGCCTTGGCGTAATCCCCACCGTCCTGGCCTACCACCAGAAACAGGCTATTGCCATCCACTCTGGTCTCATAGGGTACCAACTTGACGAGGTTGACCACCATGCGGGTGCGACCACCGGACTCAAGTACCACAACCCCTGTCGCATTGCCGTAGGAAAGCGGGTAACGCTTGCGCTCCAGGCTGCTGGAGGTGCCGGGGAAGTCCACGGCAATTCGCGCTGGCTTTTCGATGGTATAGGCCTTGGGGTCGGGTGGTGTCTCGCTGAAGTCCAGACGCACCTCAAATTTGCTTCCCGGGCGCGAGCTGAATTCAATATCTGTAATCGTGGGCTCGGCCATGGCCGTCATCGCCCACAGACTCACCACCAGCCCGGTCACAGGGCGCATCCATTTCCCCATCCTTATCGTTCCTTTCCCCACGGCCTTTGTCCCCAGAAGTTGTTTTTTAATTGACATGGCTATCACCCATGGCCTTCGGCTTATATGCCGGATAACTTGATTGTACGCGGACGCTCTACCCAACCGTCCTCACTGCCGTCACTCACGATCTCGACAACAGCTACGTAAGTCTCCGCCGTCTCCACGATCTTGCCGTGATGACGCCCGAGGTAATTTCCGCTGGTTACCCTGTGTACCCCACCTTGTGGATCACGTATCAGGGTCCAGTTGGTTCCATCGCGCTCCAGGGTTCCCACCATCGTCAGCGAGTCGAAGGTGAACTGCTCGAGAAACTCCTTGGCACGATTCTCGTCAGGCTTGATCGCACTGACCGCCTGCAACTGGGCAATCTGTCGAACCTCAATCGGGCGTTCGAACGGGCTGCGCAAGGTAGTAGCACTGTAGGAAAAAGCCTCGTAAGCCTTGAACGTGGGTATGGGCGGAATAATACCGCCCGGACGCGCCAGCTTTTCCTCCATAAATCCATCGAGGTCAGAGAAATCCTTGCTACCACATGCAGCAACAAGCATTGAGGCGACAACAAGCATCGAGATGCGGGTAATACGTTTCATCGTCATACCTCATCATCCCGGTAGCGATAGGTCTTCGCCGTGATGCTCATCTGCAGCTTGTTGGCATCCCCACCGGGGGCCGAAATCTGGAAATCATGCAGGGTGACGATCCGTGGTAATGCCGCCATACCACTGATAAAGGCGCCAAGGTCATGATACGACCCCGTCGCAACTATCGCGATGGGCAACTCAATATAGAATTCCTTGGCCTGCTCCGGCAGCAGGTCAATCGTGCCGATGTTCAAGCCGTTCAGCAGGCCCTTGTTGGTAATATCCTCGAGCAGGCCCGGCACTTCTGTGTCGCTGGGCAGCTGGCTGACCAGGGCACCAAAAGACTCTTCCATGTCGCGCATCTGCTGCCGGTAGGCGTCCAGATTGGCGGCACGGAACGCCTTGTCCTCGAACTCTTTCTTCAGCTGCTCCTCTTTCTTGCGCTCGCCATCCAGACTCACCTGCAAATCTTCGATATGGTAGTAATAACCGAACGCCAGTGCGCCCACCAGAATCACAACCCAGATTAACAATTTGATCGGGAACGGCCATGAACCTGCGTTCTCGAAATCAAGATCGTTTACATCGAACTCCCGCAGGGAGCGCATGGTATCTTCAAATGCCATCGATCACTGCCCTCCCTGTTCAGCGTCCTGCTTGGGCAACTCTACCTTCACCGACAAATTGAAGGTGGTCGCCTGATCTCCATAAGATGGTGCCGCACTGACCTTGTCCAGGTTTGGCGCAGCCAGCCAATCGGAACCGTCCAGCCGGCGCATCAGACTGGAAACCCGGTTGTTAGACTCCGCAATACCGTTGATAGAAATGCTCCCCGCCTGGGTGGACAGGCCTGTGTAGAACACACCGTCAGGAATTGTGCGTACGATCTGGTCCATGATGCGAACGATAATGGGGCGGTTGCCCTGCAACTCCTGAATGACCCGCATCCGCTCGATCAGTTGTTGGCGGCGCTTCTCCAGTTCGCTGATTTCCGCCACCTTCTTGTCCAGCTCACGAATATTCTGGGTCAGGTAGTTGTTGCGCGCCCGTTGCTCTTCAATCTGCCCATTGACCACGCGGTCAGCCAGCAGAACCAGGCCTCCGCCCAGCAGGGCGACCAGCGCCAGGGTAACCAGGAACTCTTTCTTGAGCTCCTGACGGCGCTCCTCTCTCCAGGGTAGTAAATTAATCTGCGCCATCAGTCAAAACTCCGTAAGGCCAGGCCACAGGCTATCATCAGTGCCGGGGCATCACTGGACAGCGCCACCGCATTCACCCTGGATGAAATCGACATATTGGCGAAGGGATTGGCCACAGAGGCGGGCGTACCCAATTTTTCCTGCACCAGCTCCGGCAGGCCCTCCATGGAAGCCACACCACCGGCGAGAATGATGCAGTCCACATCGTTGTACTGGCTTGAAGAGAAGAAAAACTGCAGCGAGCGTGCCACTTGCTGTACCACGGCATCCTTGAACGGCTCAAGCACTTCGGGCTCGTAGTCGTCGGGCAAACCGCCCTGCTTCTTGGCCAGGCCGGCCTCCTCCAGAGGCAGGCCATAGCGGCGCATGATTTCGTCCGTAAGCTGCTTGCCGCCAAACAACTGCTCACGCGTATAGATAGTCTGCCCGTTATTCAGCACGCTCAGGGTGGTCATGGTTGCGCCTATATCCACCACGGCGACCGTGGCATCGGCATCGAGCTCCAACTGATGGTTGATCAGGGAGAAGGCCCGCTCCATGGCGTAGGCCTCCACATCCATGATTTTGGCCGTGAGCTCTGCACCTTCCAGCGCTTCTACCCGGGCATCGATGGTTTCCCTGCGACAGGCTGCGAGAAGCACCTCTACCTGACCGGCCCCCTCGGGTGATTCACCCTGCACCTCGAAGTCGATGGCCACCTCTTCCAATGGATAGGGAATGTACTGATCCGCTTCCAGAGTCAGTTGGGTCTCCATGTCGTCATCACTGAGACCGCTGGGCATGTCGATCATCTTGGTTATCACAGACGAACCGGCGACAGCGGCAGCCGCCGTTTTCAGTTTTGTCCTGGATTGCGCCACGGCACTGCGGACGGCGTTGGCAACACCATCTACATCGTTGACGTTCTTCTCGATGACCGCGTCCTGCGGCAGCGAACTCACCGCGTAGCTTTCCACGCGGTAGCGATCCCCAGAATAACTCAGCTCCAACAACTTCACTGTCGTCGAGCTGATATCAATCCCCAGAACCGGTGTCGCCTTTCTTTTCCCTATTAGACCAAGCAACTTTTTTCCCTATCAGTATCACTAACTTAGGATATTTTTATGCACCGATACATTAATTAAAAGGTATAACACAGTCGGAAATATATCCAAACCCAAAAAAGGCATATAATTACCAAACACATGCCCGCCCCTGTTACCTACAGTAATACAAGCCACTGTTTTGTAAAGATATTAAATGAGCTTTCTCTACTTTCTTCTGCGTACCACCCTTCTGGGCCTGTTTGGCGGGCTCTGGCTGGCCGCCGGTATCTACCTCTATCTCAGTCCCAACCTGCCCGATGTGGAAACATTGCGCGATGTCAGGCTGCAAACACCGATGCGAGTCTACACCCGCGAAGGCGACCTGATCGGGCAGTTCGGGGAGCAGAAGCGCAGCCCGCTGTCTTACGAGCAGATTCCGCAACAGTTCGTGCAGGCACTGCTGGCTGCCGAGGACGATGGCTTTTTCGAACATCGGGGAATCGACGTCATGGGCCTGGCGCGGGCTGTGTCAGAGCTGCTGATAACCGGGGAAAAAGGATCCGGGGGAAGCACCCTCACCATGCAGGTGGCGCGCAACTACTTCCTGTCGCTGGAAAAAACCTTCATGCGCAAGTTCAACGAGATCCTCCTGGCGATTGAGATTGAGCGCGCGCTCAATAAGCAGGAAATATTCGAACTTTATTTCAACCGTGTATTTCTCGGACATCGCGCTTACGGCTTCGAGGCTGCTTCCCAGGTCTACTACGGCAAGGGCATTGCCGAACTCAGCCTCGCTCAACACGCCATGCTGGCGGGGATACCCAAAGCACCGTCGCGGAACAACCCGGTCAGCGGCCCGACGCAGGGAGGTGAACGCCGTAACTGGATTCTCGGCCGCATGCTGGAGCTGGGTTATATCTCTCCGGCAGATCACGCGGCGGCCATAGCCGCCCCGATCAGCGCCGAATTGCACGGTGCGCAGATCTCCTTCGCTGCGCACTATGCTGCCGAAATGGCCAGGCAGCAGATGCTGGAGCGCTACGGCATGTCTGCCTACAACGACGGCTATCATGTCTACACCACCATCAGCCGCCCGCTGCAGCAAGTGGCAAGGCAGGCGGTTGTGGAGGGGCTGCTCACCTACGATAGCCGCCATGGTTATCGCGGGCCGGAACAAAGGTGGCCACTACCGGAAAGCCTCGATTCAGAGCCGGTCACCTACTGGCTGCAAAAGTTACAGCGCATCCCCAGCATTGCCGATCTGACACCCATGGTTGTACTGGAAGTCCTCGACGATCGGGTGAAGTTACTGTCTGCAGAGGGTAGCGACTCGGAACTGCTCTGGGAAAATGGCATGTCCGAGCTGCGCCCCTATATCAGCGAAAACAGAACCGGGCCAGCTCCGCAAACTCCCGCTGACTTGTTCAGCCCCGGTGATCTGATACGTGTTGCCCGCAACCCCGAGGGAAACTGGCAATTGGCGCAAGTACCCGCAGCACAGGCGGCGCTGGTGTCACTGCGGCCGCAGGACGGCGCTATCATCAGCATCGTCGGCGGCATGGGCTTCGAGCTCAGCAAATTCAACCGGGCAACCCAGGCAGAACGTCAACCCGGATCGAATTTCAAACCATTCCTCTACGCCGCCGCATTGGAAGCCGGCTTTACCGCAGCCAGCATCATCAACGACGCCCCGGTAGTGATGGAAGACAATTCACTGGAGGACATCTGGCGACCGGAAAACGATGGCGGCAAATTCTATGGCCCCACCCGCTTGCGTGTGGCGCTGACCAAATCGCGCAATCTTGTATCCATTCGCCTGCTGCAGCAATTGGGTGTGCGCGAACTGATCGACGCCGTGGGCCGTTACGGCTTTGACACCCAGAACTTCAACCCGGACCTGTCACTGGCACTGGGTACTCGCACCATGACCCCTCTGGAAGTGGCCACTGGCTACGCCATGATTGCCAATGGCGGCTATAAGGTGGAGCCCTACCTCATCGAGCGGGTAGAGAACATGGCAGGCGACGTCATCCACCAGGCCAGGCCGCTGACGGTATGCAGGGATTGCGACCAGCGACTGCCAGTCGAGACCACAGACGAGCTCAGCATGGAAGAAATACTGGCCCGTGACAGCATCGATGAGGCCGGCCCTCCGCCCGCTCCGCGAGTGATGGAAGAAAGAGTCAACTTTATCCTCGACAGCATTCTCAGGGACGTTATCACCCGCGGCACCGGCCGTCGTGCACTGGTGCTGGAGCGCCGGGATATCGCCGGCAAAACAGGCACCACCAACGGCCCCATGGATGCCTGGTTCTCCGGCTACAATCGCGATGTGGTGACGACAACCTGGGTGGGCTTTGACAGCTATACGCCGCTTGGCAGGAGAGAATTTGGCGGTACTGCAGCACTTCCCATATGGATCAATTACATGCGTGAGGCGTTACGGGACAGCCCAGAACAGTCCAGACCCCTGCCGCCAGGGCTGGTGAACGTGCGTATAGACCCACAGACGGGCGCCCTCGCCGGATCGCGCCAGCCAGATGCCATTTTTGAGTACTTCCGTGAAGAGCACGTGCCCCGACAGTTGCACGAGGATGACCAGGGAGGCGGCACGCAACAGGGCACGGATGACCTGCTGAGGGATATTTTCTAAGGAGCCAGCCCCGGAGGCGCCGACTTTTGCTGCGGCCTACAGGCCGGGTGCGTAATCCTCGGGTAATGGCACACCGGCCACTCCACTTTCCACCGCGGCCCTGGCCACCGCGGGAGCCAGGCGACTGAGCAGGCGACTGTCCAGCGGCTTGGGGATAATGTAATCAGGACCAAATTCCAGCGATTGCAAATCGCAGGCTGCCAACACCGCCGGGGTGACCGGCTCGCGCGTCAATTCGCAAAGAGCGTGTACCGCCGCTACTTTCATTTCTTCATTTATACAGCTCGCGCGCACGTCCAGGGCGCCGCGAAAAATGAACGGGAAGCCCAGCACATTGTTTACCTGATTGGGGTAATCAGAGCGACCGGTGGCAATAATCAGGTCGTTGCGGGTCTGCAAAGCCAGTTCCGGTTTGATTTCAGGGTCCGGGTTCGAGCAGGCAAAGACAATCGGCTTTTCGGCCATTGAATTCAACATATCGGTACTTAGCAGATCGGCACCTGACAGGCCGATAAAAACGTCGGCACCAGCAATCGCGTCGGACAGGCTGCGCTTGTCGGTGTGGTTGGCAAACTCCTGCTTATAGGCATTGACGCCCTCCCTGCCGTCGTAAATCACACCACGGCGATCCAGCATGAAGATGTTGTCGCGGCGGGCACCCAGGCTGACCAGCAAACGCATGCAGGCGATGGCAGCTGCACCGGCACCAAGACAGGTGATAACAGCATCCTCCAGACGCTTGCCCTGGATTTCCAGCGCATTTACCAGGCCCGCCGCAGTCACAATAGCGGTACCATGCTGGTCATCATGAAAGACCGGAATGTTGCAGCGCTCTATCAACGCGGATTCTATCTCAAAGCACTCCGGCGCTTTGATATCCTCAAGATTGATACCGCCGAAGGTATCGGCTATGCGCTCCACCGTATCGATGAATTCTTCCGCGTCCTCGGTATCCACCTCGATGTCGATAGAGTTGATACCGGCAAACCGCTTGAACAGCAGTGCCTTGCCTTCCATCACGGGTTTACTCGCCAGTGGACCGAGATTGCCCAGCCCGAGCACTGCCGTGCCATTGCTGATCACCGCAACCAGATTCCCCTTACCCGTATAGCGATAGGCATTGTCCCTGTCGGCCGCAATGGCCCTGCAAGGCTCGGCAACGCCCGGGCTATAGGCTAGAGCCAGATCCTGCTGGGTTTCGGCAGCGGTTGTCAGTTCCACGCTGATCTTACCGGGCGTAGGCTCGGCATGATAGGCGAGTGCGGCTTGGTTCAGATCCTTGGACATGGGTTGCGCCTGGGTGAAAAATGGGTTCCGAGGATATAGAAAAGCCCCGGGGGTAACAAGGTGACTAATTTACCCAAAGTCACAGTCGCTGCAGCATGTCGGGGTGGCCGAGATTGATCATCCACCAGTCTCCCCGCATGGGTATCAGCCAGCCTCGCACTTCAACATGACGACCGTGCAGGGAGCGCAAATCTTCCTGCGAAAACAGTCGTCTGGCGTCTCCGTCAATCTGTACGCCGAGCTTCCCCCCCAGCTGCACCCACCACCCGTTCTGCTTGAACGACACCCGGGTCACGCGATCACGCACGCGCACAAACCCGCCCTGGTCACGGCCCAGTTCTGCCACACCGCGAGCAGCAAATGCAGGCTCACTCCAGACGCCTGCCCGCGCAAGTCGAGCGGCATCGTCCAGCTCACTCAGGCAGGCCGCGTAGCGCGTATTGGGGGCGATGGCCACGTGAAAACCCAGGCCCGAGGCAATCAATTGCCCCGACAGGCTGTTGCCTTCCCCGTCGAAAGCATAGGCCAACCGTCGCCCATGGCGGTCGCGACCCTGGGCACCGTCCTGAAGCCAGACTTGTCGCGAGGTACCCAGCATGGCAGTGAGCGCTGACCTGGCTTCGCGGGCCAGAGGTTCATCGACGCCGCCATCGCGGCCCAGCTCGGGCGTGTTGACCCCTATCAGCCGGACCCTGTCACCACCGACCAGGTGTAAGGTATCCCCATCTACCACGCGCTCCACGATGCGCTGCTCCAGGACGGAAGTCTGCGCCTGGCAGGTCAGTTGCCGGGCAACCCCCTCCGCAGCCTGCTCACTGCGAGAACAGGCGGCGACAAGCAGGCATAAAAAAAGCGCCGGTCCAACATGAATCCGGCGCTTTCCTGATACTGCGGCCAAGCGCAGCACGGTGTCTGCTAGCGCTTGCTGCCGCGGCTGCCAAAGCGTTTCTTGAAGCGATCAACACGGCCGCCGGAATCGACGATTTTCTGCTTGCCAGTGAAGAACGGGTGGCACTGCGAACACACGTCGATGTGAATGTCCTTACACAGCGTAGAGCGTGTCTCGATCTTGTTGCCACAGCTGCAGGTCGCTGTGATCGCCTCGTACTTGGGGTGAATATCTGTTTGCATGGTCAAGCTCCTCGCTGTCTGATGCCGCCACCCGAACCGTTGCCGGGCACCGCATCGCGTTACTGGAGTCGGCGGCCTGAAGGCACGGTCCAGAGAAAAAATAGGCGCGCATCTTACCAGACACAGCCGGTTTGGCAAGAAGTTAAAACAGGGCATTTTCAACCTCGGTGGGACCAGCGGCTCTTTCACCGTGGCCTCCCCCGTCTGCGGGTTGCTATACTCTCGCTACATTCGACCGTCACCCTCAAGCCAACTCAAGGGCCATCATGCCTGTACTCAAACTGGCCATTCCCACGCCCTTGAGAACTCTGTTTGATTACCTCCCGCCCGATAACGTTGAGGCAGAAGCGCTGAAGCCCGGCGTGCGCCTGCACGTCCCGTTTGGAAAACGCCAGGTAACAGGCTATCTGGTTGAGCTGAGCGCTGACAGCAAGCTGGGGCAAAGCGCATTGAAGCAGGCGACTGCTTTGCTGGATTCCGGACCGCTGCTCAGTCCCGGCGTCCTGGCCCTGTGCAATTGGGCGACCCACTATTACCAGCATCCGCCCGGGGAGGTCTTTCAGGCAGCCTTTCCCAAGGCAATGCGACAGGGGCGCGCGCACCGCAGTAACGATGAAGCCGGCTGGGAATTGAGCAACCGTGGCAAAGGGCTGCCGTCAGGGGCCCTAGCCCGCTCCCCCAAACAGGCCCTGGCGCTGAAAATGCTGCAGGATAGCAAGCAGCTGGGCACAAACAGCCTGAAACAGGCCGGGATCCAGTCCCCGATTCTGAAGACATTGCAGGATAAAGGGCTTATCCAGCGCTGCGAGATCAACCACGGCGACAGCGCTGCCGCAATTGGCGAGGCACTCAACCCCAGCGCCGAACAGGCAAAGGTGCTGGCCGGCATGCGCGCCAACGACCGCGGCTTCAGCTGCCATCTCGTTGAAGGCGTTACCGGTAGCGGCAAAACGGAGATCTACCTGCAGCGCATAGCAGACTGCCTCGAAAGGGGAGACCAGGCTCTGGTGCTGATCCCGGAAATAGGGCTTACACCGCAGACCCTCGCGCGCTTCAACAGTCGCTTCAGGGCCGAGATCGCGGTACTGCACTCCGGGCTCAGTGACGCCCAGCGTTACCGCGCCTGGGAGGCGGCACGCAGTGGCAGCGCACACATTGTCATTGGCACGCGATCGGCCGTGTTCACCAGTCTGGCGCGACCGGGGCTGATAGTCGTCGACGAGGAGCATGACCAGTCGTTCAAACAGCAGGACGGCTTCCGCTACTCTGCCAGGGACGTGGCTGTAAAGCGCGCACAACTGGAGGGCTGTCCCATCATACTGGGCAGTGCGACACCGTCGCTGGAAAGCCTGCACAATGCGCTGCAGGGGCGTTATATCCATCACCGCCTGCGCGAGCGTGCCGGGAGCAGCCAGTTGCCCACCCTGGAAGCCGTGGACATCAGGAAGTCCCCCCTGCAGGCCGGATTCTCGCCTGCCTTGCTGCAGGCGATAGAACACAGTCTGCAGAACCGGCAGCAGGTATTGCTATTCCTCAACCGGCGGGGATATGCGCCCACCCTGCAGTGCCATGACTGCGGCTGGGTCGCGGAATGCCCGGCATGCGATGCCAGGCTCACCCTGCACCGAAAACAGCGACGATTGCGCTGCCACCATTGCGGCACCACCCGTCCCGTGCTGCAGCGCTGCCCACAATGCCGCAGCGACCAGCTGCTCTCTCTTGGGCTGGGCACAGAACAGGCGGAGGAATGGCTGGCACATCACCTCAGCCAGTGGCCGCTATACCGCGTAGACAGTGACTCCATGCAGGGACGAGAGTCGATGCAGACACTTGTTGATCAGATCAATCGCGGAGACCCCTGTATCTTGCTGGGCACGCAGATGCTCACCAAAGGTCACCATTTCCCCGCTGTGTCGCTGGTCGGCGTCATCGACATGGATGCCATGCTGTTCAGCACCGACTTCCGCGGTGAAGAGCGGGCTGCTCAGTTGCTGACGCAGGTAGCCGGGCGCGCGGGGCGCGCGGATACGCCCGGGCGCGTGCTGCTGCAAACGCACCATCCGGACCACCCCACACTGATGGCCATGCTTACGCAAAATTATCACCAGCAGGCCCTTTCCATGCTGGAACGACGGTGCCAGAGCGCGCTGCCGCCCGCAGGACAATTGCTTATCGCGCGCAGCGACTGTACCGACGCAGAATACGGAGAACAGTTTCTTGGCAAGCTGCGCGCCGCAGCCCAGGCGCAGTTGCCCACCGGAATAACGATGATAGGCCCGCTACCTGCTCCCATGCAGCGACGCGCCGGACGCTTTCGCAGTCAACTACTGGTGCACACGGCCGAGCGCAGACTGTCCCGCCTTGCCGCGAAAGTACTGGTTGAGCTGGCCCAGCAACAAAGCGTATCCAGGGGGTTGAACTGGTCGCTGGATGTGGATCCCCAGGACATGTTCTGAACTGGCCAATGGGCCGGGTTCCAGCGATAATGCCCCCCTTGCGACCCGGCCACACCGGGCCCACGACAGAGACAGGTAGCTTCCCCCCAATGAAGGAACACATCACCGGGCTGATTGAGCAGGCGCTGGATGCGCTGATTGCGCAGGGCCAATTACCCGCAGACATCACACCGCAGATACAGATAGACCACACCCGCGATAAAAGCCACGGTGATTTCGCCAGCAATATTGCACTGACCCTGGCCAAATCGGCCCGAAGGCCCCCCCGCGATCTGGCAACACAAATTTGCGAGGCCCTGCCCTCATCTGATCTGCTGACGCGCACCGAGATTGCGGGCCCGGGGTTCATCAACTTTTTTCTCTCTGACAGCAGCAACCAGGCGGTGGTGCGCAGCATTCTTGAACAAGGCGACCGGTTCGGGCACAGCGACGTGGGCCAGGGCAGACGTGTGCAGGTGGAGTTTGTCTCAGCCAACCCCACCGGCCCGCTGCACGTGGGCCACGGGCGCGGCGCTGCTGTGGGAGACAGTCTCTGCCGCTTGCTGGCAGCCACCGGCTGGGATGTCGCCAGCGAGTTTTACTACAACGACGCGGGCGCCCAGATCGATAATCTGGCGCGTTCGGTGCAAGCGCGCTGCCTGGGCCTTACCCCGGAAAGCCCGGAGTGGCCGGATGACGGGTATCGCGGCAGCTATATCGGCGATGTGGCACGCTCTTACCTGGCCGGAGACGCAATAGACGCCCAGGACCAGCATGCTACGGGGGCTGCGGACCCCAATGACCTGGACGCAATTCGCAAGTTTGCCGTCGCCTACCTGCGGCGCGAGCAGGACCTCGACCTCAAGGCCTTTGCCGTGCACTTCGACCTCTACTTTCTCGAGTCTTCTCTTTACCAAAGCGGGGCTGTGGAGGAGACAGTGGAACGGTTGGTCGCCAACGGCCACACCTACGAAAAGGACGGCGCGCTGTGGCTGCGTACCACCGATTTCGGCGACGACAAAGACCGTGTGATGCGCAAAACTGACGGCGGCTATACCTATTTCCTGCCGGATGTTGCCTATCACCTGAATAAATGGGAGCGCGGCTTCCAGCGCGTCATCAATGAACAGGGCGCGGACCATCACAGCACCGTGACTCGCGTGCGGGCCGGGCTGCAAGCACTGCAGCAGGGGATTCCCGAAGGCTGGCCCGACTACGTGCTGCACCAGATGGTCACCGTTATGCGGGACGGCGAGGAAGTGAAAATATCCAAGCGCGCGGGCAGCTACGTCACGCTGCGCGAGCTCATCGACGAGGTTGGCCGTGATGCAACACGCTACTTCCTGGTGGCCAGAGGCCCGAGCTCACAGCTAACCTTCGACATCGACCTGGCACTGTCACAGAGCAATGACAACCCCGTTTTCTACATCCAGTACGCGCATGCCCGCGTCTGCTCGATCTTGCGCAAGCTGACGGAACAGGGCGACAGCTGGGACGCTGACAGCGGCCTGGGCAGCCTGCAAGAGCTGCAGGAAGAGCATGAAAAAGCCCTGCTGCGACGCCTCGACCGCTTCCCGGAGGTGGTGGCCAATGCCGCTGCGACCCTCGAGCCGCACACAGTGGCTAACTATCTGAAGGAGTTGGCGGGCGACTTCCATGCCTGGTACAACGCTCACAAGACCCTGGTGGACGACAAGCCGCTGCGCGATGCGCGCCTGGCCTTGTCTGCCGCCACGCGGCAGGTGATAGCCAACGGCCTGGCGCTGTTGGGTGTGTCCGCCCCAGAGTCAATGTAAATGAGCAGGGATTACGCCAAGAAGAGCAGCAGCACGCGTAAGAAAGCGCCAGCGCGCAAGCCGCACGCCGCACAATCCAGGCCCTCGGGCTCACCGCCCCCCAGTGGCTGGCGCTGGTATACTGCGGGCCTGCTGAGCGGGGTCTTTCTCAGCTTTCTGCTCTACCTGGGCACCTTGCCCGGCGGCAAGATGACGGACAGCTCTGCCGAACAGGGCGGCGGCACCGCGCCCCAGGAACCACCGAAACCGCGCTTTGATTTCTACACCATGCTCCCTGAGCAAACCATCGAGATCGAACAACCCCAGCGGCAACCCAACCGCAATGCGCCAACCACCGCTGCTTCGCAGGCTTATTACCTGTTACAGGCTGGCTCTTTCCGTCAGCGCGAAGACGCTGACCGCCGCCGGGCGGAGCTGCTGTTACTGGGCCTGGAACCCACAGTGGAGGAGGCCACGGGCGAAAACGGGCGCTGGTTTCGCGTCTATCTGGGTCCCTTCCAGTCGCGCTCGAAAATGTCCAAGGCGCGCAGCCTGACCGCGGCGCAGAACATCGATACCTTGTTGCTGAAGCGCAATGGTTGACCCTCGCTCGTAAGCAAAGCCCGGTTTTCACCTGGCTGCTGACGCCGGGGGTGTCAATGGCTGATCCCGATGCAATTCGTGCTGTGCCGCCCGGGACGTTGTCAGTCCCAATGACGAGCTACCAGCCCTGCCTGCCATCAGGCGCAGGCCAGATGACTTGAAAGAAACGAAATAACCCCCATATCCCGCTGACTGCACAAGGAGAAAGGCGTGGAACAATACAGAGGCACCACTATTCTTTCGGTTCGCCGGGGCAACAGCGTGGTTATTGGTGGCGACGGCCAGGTATCCATGGGCAATACCGTCATGAAAGGTAATGCACGCAAAGTACGACGCCTGCACAAAGACCAGGTTATCGCCGGTTTTGCCGGCGGCACCGCCGACGCCTTCACCCTCTTTGAATTGTTCGAAGCGCAACTGGATAAACACCAGGGCCACCTGGTGCGCGCGGCCGTGGAATTGGCCAAAGCCTGGCGGACAGAACGGGCTCTACGGCAACTGGAGGCCTTGCTCGCTGTGGCTGACAAGGAAACGTCGCTGATCATTACCGGTAACGGAGACGTGATTGAACCGGAAGATAACCTGATTGCCATCGGCTCCGGCGGCCCCTTCGCCCAATCCGCCGCCCGCGCACTGTTGGACAACACCGAGATGGACGCCCGCACGATCGTTGAAAAAGGCCTTTCCATCGCCGGCGACATCTGCATCTACACCAACCACAACCGCACAATCGAAGAACTGACCTTCTGACCAAGGCTGTAACCATGTCCAACATGACCCCCCGGGAAATCGTCTCGGAACTAGACAAACACATCATCGGCCAGGACGAGGCCAAGCGGGCCGTCGCCATTGCCCTGCGCAATCGCTGGCGGCGCATGCAGGTGGACGAAGAACTGCGCGCTGAAATCACCCCCAAAAACATATTGATGATCGGTCCTACCGGTGTTGGTAAAACCGAAATCGCGCGGCGCCTGGCCAAACTGGCCAAGGCGCCCTTCGTCAAGGTTGAGGCCACCAAATTCACCGAAGTGGGTTACGTGGGTCGCGACGTGGAGTCAATTGTCCGCGACCTGGTGGACGTTTCGATCAAAATGTTGCGGGAAGAGGAAATGGCGCGCGTGCGTTTTCGCGCTGAAGAGGCTGCGGAGGAGCGCATACTCGATATCCTGCTACCTCCCGCGCGTGACGCCCAGGGTACTACCGGCGAGAGCACGCGCCAGTTGCTGCGCAAGAAACTGCGCGAGGGCGAACTGGACGACAAGGAAATAGAACTGGAGGTCAGCACCCCTGCCATGGGCATGGAGATCATGGCGCCGCCCGGTATGGAGGAAATGACCAACCAGTTGCAGAGCATGTTTTCCAACATGTCGCGCGGCCAGCGGAAAACCCAGAAATTGCCCATAAAAGCCGCCTTTGCTGCACTGTGTGACGAGGAAGCCGCCAAAATGGTCAATGAGGACGAGCTCAAACAGCAGGCGGTGGAAGCGGCGGAGCAGAATGGCATTGTCTTCATTGACGAACTGGACAAGGTTGCCAAGCGCAGTGAAGGGGCCGGCGCTGACGTATCGCGCGAGGGTGTGCAGCGCGACCTGCTGCCATTGATAGAAGGGTCCACTGTCAGCACCAAGCACGGCATGATCAAAACCGATCATATCCTGTTTATCGCATCCGGCGCCTTCCACCTTGCCAGGCCGTCTGACCTGATTCCTGAACTTCAGGGGCGCCTGCCCATACGCGTGGAGCTCAGCTCACTCACCGCCGAGGACTTCGAGCGGATTCTCACCGAGCCCAATGCATCGCTGACGGAGCAATACCAGGCCCTGCTCGCCACCGAGGGTGTCAGCGTGGAGTTCACCGACGACGGCCTGCGGCGTATTGCCGAAACAGCCTGGCAGGTAAACGAAAAGACTGAGAACATAGGCGCAAGACGCTTGCACACTGTAATGGAGCGACTGCTGGAAGAGGCCTCTTTCGGGGCCGCGGATGCAGGGCTTGCGGGCAACACCCTGCAGGTCGACGCAGCTTACGTAAACAGTCAACTGGAAGCACTGAGCAGCGACGAAGACCTGTCCCGATTCATACTCTGAGGATTCCCTGAGTGAGCGAGCAAAACCGACCCACCGGCATACAGCTGCACACCCGCTCGCGCAGCCTGGAGTTGTCCTGGGCCGATGGCAGCCGCTATGACTTGAGCTGCGAGTTTTTGCGCGTTCACTCTCCATCGGCCGAGGTAAAGGGTCATGGCCCCGGGCAGGAAGTGCTGCAAACCGGCAAACTTGACGTGGCCATCACCGCCATCCGCCCGATAGGCAACTATGCTTTGCAGCTGGTCTTTGACGACGGCCACGACACCGGGCTCTACTCCTGGGACTACCTCCACTACCTTTGCACCGAACAGGCAACGCTTTGGCAGACATACCTGAAGCGCCTGGAGGCCGCCGGGGCCACTCGAGATCCGGATGTCCAGGTAGTGAAACTGGAACTCTGACCAACACATCTGCGCTGACCCGAAGCCCGCATCGGGTTACAATGGCCCGCTTGCAGGAGGGACCATGAGCGCAAAAAAAACCACACACTTCGGCTTCAAGGAAGTCGACAAGGACGCCAAGGCCGGCATGGTCGCGGATGTTTTCCATTCGGTAGCCTCTCGCTACGACCTGATGAACGACCTCATGTCCGCTGGCATTCATCGCGTCTGGAAGCGATTTACCATCGAGCTGTCCGGTGTTCGCAAAGGTAATTCGGTGCTGGATATTGCTGGCGGAACAGGTGACCTGGCGGCGAAGTTTTCACGCATCGTCGGCCCGGAAGGTCGCGTAGTACTCGCCGATATTAACCAGTCGATGCTGGAGGTTGGTCGTGACAAACTGCTGGACACCGGCCACCAGGGCAACATCGAGTTCGTACAGGCCGATGCCCAGTTCCTGCCCTTCCCCGACGACAGTTTTGATTGCATCACCATCGCTTTTGGCCTGCGCAATGTCACCGAGAAGGAAACTGCGCTGCGTTCCATGCTGCGCGTGCTCAAGCCTGGCGGGCGTTTGCTGGTGCTGGAGTTTTCCAAACCACAAAGCGAGTTGCTGAGCAAAGCATATGACACCTACTCTTTTCGCATCCTGCCTTTGATGGGCAAGCTGGTGGCAAACGACGCCGAGAGTTACCAGTACCTGGCCGAGTCCATTCGCGTACATCCCGACCAGGATACACTCAAGGAAATGATGCAGGACGCCGGTTTCAATCGGGTCGAGTTTCATAACATGACCGGCGGGATCGTTGCCCTGCACCGGGGCATCAAGGCCTGAACATGAGCAGCGATATCAACCCTACCCTGCACACAGCGGGACTGGCCGCAGCGGAAGCAGCACTCAATCGCGCGCTGGAGCTTGCGCCGGCTGGTTCACGTGCACTGGCGAAACTGGAGGACAGCGTATTCGCACTTCACTGCACCGCTCCGGAGCTGGACATCTTCCTGCAGCCTGCGGGCGACGGCATCCGCCTGATGGGACTTTACGAGGGCCCCGTTACCACCTCCATCAAAGGCAGGGCATCCGATTTCGCCGAACTTGCCGCCGCCAGCGACCCGGCGGCCACGCTGATCAACGGGCATCTGGAGCTTCACGGCGACAGCGCTTCGCTGATCGAACTGCAGGGTATTCTCTCCAACCTGAACGTCGACTGGGAGGCACCGCTGGTTGATGCACTGGGAGACGTGGCCGGCCACCAGCTGGCCGAAATACTGCGCAGAACCTTCAGCTGGGGTAAACAGGCTTCAGCTGGCTTAAGCCGTCAGCTGGAAGAGTTCATTCATGAAGAGGCCAGGCTGACGCCCCCGAAGCTGGAACTGGAAGACTTCTACCAGGATGTACACGAGCTGGAAATGCGGGTTGAGCGACTGGAATCGCGCACTGTCCGGCTGAGAAAACGCTTGCAGGAACAGGCGAGCAAGGTCTGACATGTCACGCACCCTGCGCCTGATCAAGATCTTTCGCACAATAGGCCGCTATCGCCTGGACGAATTGCTACAGGCAGACAACATGCCGGCTCCCGCTCGACTGGCCCTGCGCGCGTCCCCCTGGCGGCTGGGTAGCGTGCCCGATATGTCGCGGGGAGAGCGCTTGCGCAGGGCCCTGGAGGACCTGGGCCCGGTATTTATAAAATTTGGGCAAATGCTGTCCACACGTCGCGATCTGCTGCCTGAGGACATTGCCGATGAGCTCGCCAGGCTGCAGGATCGCGTGCCCCCATTCCCTGAGGAGCAGTCCGTTGCAATCATAGAGACTGCGCTGGGTAAGCCCGTTGGCGAACTGTTCGCCACGTTCGAGACCGCCCCCATGGCGTCTGCTTCCGTCGCGCAGGTCCATGCTGCCACGCTGCACAACGGCGATGAGGTCGTAGTGAAGGTGGTCCGCCCTGATATTGAGCCGGTTATTCGCCAGGACCTGGCGTTGCTGTTCACGCTCGCCAGAGCCGTGGAGCGCTACCTGCCGGATGGCAGACGCTTGCGCCCGGTGGAAGTCGTCAGCGACTACGAGCTGACCATTCTCGATGAGTTGGACCTGGGCCGCGAAGCAGCCAATGCCTCACAACTGCGACGCAATTTTGAAGACGGCAAGCTGGTTTATGTGCCAAGGGTTTACTGGGACTACACCTGCAGGTCTGTGTTCACCATGGAACGAATCCACGGCATCCCGGTGACCGACATGGATACGCTCAGAGCAAAAAATGTCGATCTTAAGTTGCTCGCCGAGCGCGGTGTCGAGATATTTTTCACCCAGGTACTCAGAGACAGCTTCTTCCACGCCGATATGCATCCGGGCAATATTTTTATCGATGCAACCGACCCGGCAGACCCTGGCTACATCGCTGTCGACTGCGCCATCATCGGCGCCTTGTCTGAATCGGACCAGTATTACCTGGCGCGTAACCTCCTGGGCATTTTTCGCCGCGACTACCGCGAGGTCGCACAACTTCACGTAGAGTGTGGCTGGGTGCCCCCGCACACTCGCGTGCAGGATTTTGAGTCCGCTATGCGAGCCGTCTGCGAGCCGGTTTTCGAGCGCCCGATCAGCGAGATCTCTTTCGGCGAACTCCTGGTGTACCTGTTCCGCACAGCACGCCGCTTCGATATGGAGGTGCAGCCCTCGCTGGTGCTGCTGCAAAAGACCCTGCTCAACATAGAGGGCCTTGGCCGGCAGCTGTATCCAGACCTGAACCTGTGGGATACGGCGCAGCCATTCCTCGAAAAATGGGTGGCCGAGCGCTACTCGGCACAATCCGTACTCCGGCGTCTGCAGCGTCACGCACCCTCATGGCTGGAACAGTTACCGCAACTGCCCGATGTTGTCATGGACAACCTGCAAAACTCCCGGGAACTGGAACAGCGATTCAGTGCACAACAACAACGTGTCCACAGACTTCAGCAACAGGCAGATGATAACGTCCGGCGTCGCCGGCGCCAGTTCGCCGCCGCGGTGGTGTGCGGCGCGGCTGTGCTCAGCGCCTTTCCCGGAGCCTGGCAGCAGCTGACCCAGGCTCCGCTGGGGAGCTGGCTGCTGGCAGGCCTGGGGCTGGCGCTGCTCTGGCCCCGTAAATCCTGAGCTGTGCCATAATAGGGCGCCCATGTGGAATTGACGATGAACCTGAGCGAAGACATCAAATGGAATGAGCAGGGTCTGGTTCCCGCAATCGCCCAGGATTGGCAGACGGGCGAAGTGCTGATGATGGCCTGGATGAATGCTGAGGCGTTAACGCTAACGCTGAAGGAGCGCCGTGCTATTTACTACTCCCGCTCCAGAGCGGCTCTTTGGCGCAAGGGAGAGGAGTCCGGCAATGTGCAGCAACTGAAGGAACTGCGCATCGATTGCGATGGCGATACGGTACTGCTGAAAGTAGAGCAATTGGGCGGCATAGCCTGCCACACTGGCCGACGCAGTTGCTTTTACCGCGTGGCCAACGATGAAGGAGAGCTGACGGTAACCGGTGAGATACTGAAGGACCCGGCTGAGCTATATGGCACCGCGAGCGGAAGCAAAAACTGATGAACGATATATTACAGCAACTGGCAACCACCATTGAACAACGCAAGCAGGAGGGGAAACCCGACTCATCCTACGTTGCCAGTCTGCACCACCAGGGTCTCAACAAGATTCTCGAAAAACTGGGAGAGGAGGCGACGGAAACGATCCTCGCAGCCAAAGATCTTGAGAGAGGTGGCAGCCGGGCAGATCTCGTTGGAGAGGTCGCCGACCTGTGGTTCCACAGCATGGTCATGCTTTCGCACCTGGAGGTAGAGATTGACGACGTCAGTGCCTGTCTCGCGAAACGCTTCGGCATTTCCGGACTGGATGAAAAGGCCTCTCGCGAGCAGGCTTGAAATCGATTAACTAATACGGGAGAAGACAATGGGTATAGGTGGAATTAGTGTCTGGCAGCTGCTGATTATCCTGGCGATCGTCGTCATGCTTTTCGGCACCAAACGACTGCGTACGCTGGGGTCAGACCTGGGAAGCGCTGTAAAAGGTTTTCGCAAGAGTATGACCGACGACAACGAAGAAGGTGACAAGCCGACAGCGGAAGCCGATGCCGCAGAAACGCCTGACAAGAAAGAGAAGTAAACGCTGAATGTTTGATATCGGTTTCACTGAGCTGGTAATCGTAGCGATCGTGGGCCTGCTGGTCATCGGCCCGGAGCGACTGCCCGGCGCGATACGCACAGGTGCCGCCTGGCTGAGCCGCATCAAGCGTGGCTTCAATGACGTGAAGCGAGAAGTAGAGCAGGAGCTGCATAATGATGCAGTAATGCGCGACCTGAAGAAAACCGGGCAACAGCTGCAGCAGGATTCCGCCAGCATTACGTCCGGAATCCGCGACGCCGTGGACGACATCAAGCCGCAGCTCAAGCCCCAGGACCCCCCTTCCGGAGCCAAGCCGGAATGAGTGAAACCGAAACTGACTCCGCAGACCAGCCGCTGCCTCTGGTAGCCCACCTCACCGAGCTACGTGATCGTCTGCTGCGAGCGGTGCTGGCGGTGCTGGTTGTGTTTATCTGCCTGTTCCCTTTTGCCAACGACATCTATGCGTTCGTGTCGCAGCCGCTGCGGGAGCTGCTGCCGGAAGGCGCGAGTATGATAGCCACCGAGGTCGCTTCGCCTTTTCTGACTCCGTTTAAACTGACGCTGGTCGCTTCTATATTCCTTGCTGTTCCCTATATTCTTTACCAGATCTGGAGTTTCGTCGCGCCCGGCATGTACCGACACGAAAAGCGCTTTGCCATTCCGCTGCTGGTTTCCAGTGTGGCGCTCTTCTACCTTGGCGCCGCCTTCGCTTACTACGTGGTATTTCCCCTTATATTTGCATTCTTCACCAGCGTCGGCCCTGAGGGCATCACCATCATGACCGACATCAACAGCTACCTTAACTTCGTGTTGAAGCTGTTTTTTGCTTTCGGTATCGCATTTGAAATTCCGATCGCAGCAGTTCTGCTCATCTGGGCTGGCATCACCACTGCAGATGAGCTGGCCAGGAAGCGCCCCTACATTATCGTCGGATGTTTCATATTCGGTATGCTCTTGACCCCACCCGACGTGATATCCCAGTCCTTACTGGCTATACCCATGTGGATTCTGTTTGAAATGGGTGTATTTCTCGGCCGGCTGATACAACGCAACAGAAGCGCCGCGCCTTCCTAGGGTAAAAGACGGCGTTGCGACTACAATCGCGACCTGACAACAGGAGCAAAACTGCATGCTGCGCACACTCTCCCTTTCCCTGGCACTGTTACCCTGGCTTACGATTGCTATTGCCCAGGCACAGCCGGAACTCGAACAGCCGGACCTCTCGGCGCGGGAATTAATTGAGGCGGAAAAGGACACCGCACAGTTACTGGAGGAACGCAGCGCATCGGACCCCGACTCCATGCGGGAACAGGCTACGCCTCTTGCCTCCATGCTGGGCCTGCGCGATGCCATGCGTCGCAAAGACCACGAGACCCTGGGCAATTTCCTCGATCGCAGGTACATCGACGAGGAGATAAGCGCCTATTCCGATGAAGACCTGCTGAAAGCCCTCGCCTACGTGTTCAATCGTCAGAACATCATCAACCTGACCACGCTCAGCGATAGCCCCGAGGGCAGGCTGGATGACGGGCTGCCCAGCTACCGTGACCAGATAGGCACGGTGCGGCTGATGAACGAGGAGATTCCCATCTATCTGCAGCGAGTTCCTGACGGGAAAGGCGCCAGGATCTGGAAACTGTCAAATGCCACGGTCGCCAGAATTCCCGATATGTGGGAGGAACTGGGCTACAGCGATGCCGCAATCAAACTAAGCCGCTGGCTGCCTGATTTTCGGATAATGGGCATGGAGAACTGGCAGGTGGCCGGCCTGGTGTTGTTTTTCCTGCTCGCATGGCCAGTGGCCAGTATCATCAGTTACCTGCTGATGCGCCTTGCGCTGCTGATACCCAACCGTTTCCCGCTGGGCATCAGGCAGTTCTTCCGCCGCCCGATGCGGTTCTTCAT
>JAUIIQ010000007.1 GCA_030431585.1 Gammaproteobacteria bacterium
CAGTGATCTTGTGTTGCTTGTGCGGTTCTCGCGCTCGGGCCTGAAAGCGCGCCAACTGCTCTTCCTGGCTGATGTGGATAAAAAACTTGGCGACTATGCACCCGTGGTTGACCAGTTCACTCTCCATCTCGTTTATTTCGCGGTAGGCGCGCTGCCACTCCTGGTCCCGGGCAAAGCCTTCGACGCGCTCGACCATTACCCGGCCATACCATGAGCGGTCAAACAGCGTACTGCGCCCGTCTCGCTGCAGTCGGCGCCAGAAACGCCACAGGTATTGTCTGGCCAACTCCTCGTCGCTGGGCGCGGCTATCTGCACCAGTTTGTATAACCTTGGGTCTATTGCACTGGTCACACGGCGTATAGCGGAGCCCTTACCAGCACCGTCCCAGCCCTCAAAAACGGTTACCAGTGAGCGCTTCTGCCGGTATGCCTCCCAGGCCAGATCCTGCAGTCGCGACTGATGCTTGCGCAGTTTGCGCTTGTAGTCTCGTCTGGACAGGGATTTGTCCAGGTCCACCGAGCTGAGAAAGTCTCGCGGTGAATTGAACGGGGGCAGAGGGTCGCTCGTCTCCTCCTGCTGCATGCGCCGGGTTATGGTATCCAGAATGATCTCGCCCGCCTTTATCTCCCGGTAGTAGCGGTCCTCACTGTCGATTATATGCCAGGGGCATTGCAGCGTCTGGGTATTGCGGATGAGCTCTGCCGATACGGCCAGCGCAGGCTGGTACTTGCCCCTGAGCTCATAGGGGGTGTCTGTGACCCGGGGATTTTGTTGCTTTCTTGGTGCTTTTTCCTCCAGTTGTATACGTTGTGTCTCTTCTGATATGTGCAACCAGAGTTTGATAACGATAGCGCCATCGTCACTGAGCTGTCGTTCAAAGGTGTTGATGCGTTCGCAAGCGCGGGCGAAGTCAGCGTCATCAAGGTGTCCGTCAACCCGGGCCTGTGTGGGGTGCGTGTACCACGATCCGAGAAATATGCCGGTCTGGCCGCGCGCAGGTAGCTTGAGCCAGTAGCGCCAGAAATACGGCCGCTCTTCCTGCTCGTCCGAATGCTCCCAATAGGTATTGGTTTCAATGCCGCGCGGGTCCATCCACTCGTTAAGCCGGTGGACCAATACACCCTTACCAGCGCCATCAAGGCCGGCGATGACGATGATCACCGGGTGATTGCTGTCCTCAAGGGCGAACTGAGTCTGTAGCAGTTGCTGTCGCAATAGCAGCGCGCGTTGCTCAAACTCTGCCTTGGGCAGTGGGGTGTTATTCTCAAACTGGTCAAACATGGTGTACCCGTTGTCGATAGCCGGCAGAGACTACTTTAGCGTATTTTTGCGCACACGAAGGGACTATAATTAGCGGCCGTCCAAGGGAGCCGATCATGGGATTTTACGAGAAGTATGTGTTGCCCCGTTTCATCAACTGCGCCTGTGGTAGCCGGCCAATGATGAAACAGCGGGAAAAAGTAGTGCCTCTGGCCAGCGGCACAGTGCTGGAAATAGGCATCGGTAGCGGCCTGAACCTGCCTTACTACGAGGCCGACAAAGTAGAGCGTCTGATAGGTTTGGACCCGTCGGAAGAATCCTGGGAGCTCGCTGGCGAGAGGGCGGCCCATGTGGATTTCGATGTGGAGTTTATAGGCTTGCCAGGCGAGGAAATCCCGCTGGATGATGATTCCGTAGACACTGTGCTGGTCACCTTCGCGCTATGTACCATTCCCGACCCGATCGCAGCACTCAGGGGTATGTCCAGAGTGTTGCGCCCCGGCGGTGAACTGTTGTTTTGCGAGCACGGGCTGGCGCCGGATCCCAATGTGGTTAAATGGCAGGACCGGGTCAATCCGCTGTGGCGCAAGATCGCCGGGGGCTGCAACCTCAACCGGAACATTCCCGCGCTGCTGGCGGATTCTGGCTTCCACGTTGACCGCCTTGAGCAGGATTACATTCCCGGCACACCACGCCTTGCCGGTTATAACTACTGGGGTGGTGCCCGCTCAATTTGACCCGCACCTTACGTCATTTTCTAGCCCTGGCGGTGCTGCTGCCAGGGTTGCTGCATGCGCCTGTTCTCTGCGCGCAATTGTTGTCTGTGAGCCTGGATGGTGTTGAGGAAGACCTGCGCAAGAATGTGCTGGCCTGGTTGGGTGATGCCCCCCAGACACCGCAGGCGCGTTCCAATTACCTTTACTCAGCCAGGGGTAAAGTGGAGCAGAGCCTGCAAGCGCTGGGGCATTACCGGGCCGAAATAATGATGGATCTTGACCGGGACAGCACGCCCTGGTCGCTGCATATCAGCGTGGATCCCGGTGAGCCGGTGCGCCTGCGAAAGGTTGATATACAAGTACGGGGTGTTGGTGGCAGCGATGCTGTGCTGACAGACATGGTCAGCAGCGCGCCGCTCAAAAGCGGGGATGTGCTCAACCACAGCGTGTATGAGCAAACGCGACGACGCCTTACCACTCTGGCACAGCAGCGCGGTTATTTTGAAGGGAAGTTCGATACCGCCAGGGTGGAGGTTGAACCAGTGGGCGGCACTGCGGACGTCTTCCTGCATTACCAGAGTGGGCCGCGCTACGCTTTCGGCAAGCTTCTCTACGACCAGGATATTATCAGGGAGGAGTTGTTGCAGCCTCTGCTCACAGTTACCGAGGGGGAGCCCTACGAACAGCGCAAACTCGGAGAAACGCAGGCGCAGCTCCAACGCACAGGCTATTTTTCCACGGTGCTGCTGCGCCCGGACCTCGACCGTGCGGAAGCGGGCAGGGTGCCTATGGATCTCAACCTGTATCCGGCGAAACGCCACAGTTTTGACCTGGGTGCAGGCTTCAGTACCGATACGCGTGAACGCGTGTCGCTGACCTGGCGCACGCCGAGGCTCAACCGCAGGGGGCATAGCCAGGAAACCCGCCTGCAGTATTCCGCCGTTAATCCCAGTGGCAGGTTTACCTACAAGATTCCACTCAGCCACCCGCTGGATGACGTACTGCAGCTGCGGGCCAGGCTGGAGGACAATGAGTTTGGCGACCTCGACAGCAACCAGAAAGAACTGGGCGTGCGCCGGGAAAAACGTCGCCGCGGCTGGGTTTACAGCTACTCACTGCGTGGGTTGAATGAGGCCTGGGATGCACAGGGACTGGACCGTGAGAATGATTACCTGCTCCCCGGGTTCTCCCTGTCCCGACGCAAGCGTGAGGGTTCGCTGGTCAATCCCAGTGCTGGTTTCAGCCAGTGGTATCAGGTGGAGGCCGCCCACGCCGGCCTCGGGTCCGACGTGGACCTGCTGCGTTTGTCGGCCAGCTATGGCTATATCCATTCCTTCGGGAAGCGCCACCGCATGGTTCTTGGCTCGGAGCTGGGCGCGGCAATCATCAGCGACAAGGATCGCGACAAACTGGCGCCGTCACTCAATTTCTTCGCCGGTGGCAGCCAGACCATCCGCGGTTACAGTTACCAGTCTATCGGCAACGAAATCACGGTGACCGATGCCACGGGCGCTCCGGTGAGCCTGGTGGTGGGAGGCGAACGATTGCTTGCTGCCAGTGTTGAATACCAGTACAGCGTAACCGACAGCTGGCGCGTGGCTGTATTTGCAGACGCCGGTGACGCCTTCGACGAGGGCGAGTTTGATCTCAACGTGGGTGCCGGATTTGGTTTGCACTATGTCACCCAGGTGGGGGCTGTTCGGGTAGAGGTGGCTAACCCGGTCACCGAGGATGACCCCTCCTGGCGTCTTCACGTGGCCATAGGAGCTGAATTTTGAAGCGCCTGAGTTATCTGCTTGCTGCGCTGCTGCTGTTGCTTGGCCTGCTCCTTACCCTGCCGTTTAGCGCAGCAGGCACCCGTCTGTTGTTGCACATGGTTGAGGCAACCGGCGTTGTTCAGTTACAGCACCGGTCGGGCAGCCTGTTTGGCGAACTGCGGCTGGACTGGCTGCAGTTTGAGACGGGCGCGCTGGAACTGCGCCTGGAACAACTCGAATCGAAACTGGATATGAACTGTTTCTGGGCCAGCACCTTTTGCTTCGAAACCCTGAATGCCGGGGCCCTGGAGCTGGAGATCAGTGCGTCCGGGGACGAAGGGGAGGCGTCGGTCGACGACACGCCGCTGGTCATTCCCTACGCCTGGGACATTCCGGCGCTGCGCATTCAGCAACTGGTGGTCAGCTGGCCTGGGGGCAGCTGGCAGCAACAGGGCGTACGGGCAGGCCTCAGGATGGCTGAAAGCAATGTGGATATCGCTTCGCTGGAATCAGCGTCCGCGGTGTTGCGGCTGGAACCCGATGAGGATACAGCGGATGGCTACCAGGGTTTCAAGCCGCCGCGGGTTTACCTGCCCTTCGAGCTCAGTCTTCGCCAGTCCCTGTTGGCGAAGCTGCAGCTTACTGTTGGCGGCAGCACTTACAGTGCGGCATCGCTGGCGGTGGCCGCTGTGTGGCAGGGAGAGACCTTGCGCCTGGGCGAGCTGTTCGCCCAGTCCGATGCGCTGGGCTCACTGAACGCCAGCGGGCTGGTGCTGCTGGACGAAAACTGGCCGCTGCAGCTGCAGGCGCAAGTGCAGTTTGATCAGGGCATGCAGCCCTCGCAATTGGGTGGCCGCAGTGTGCAGCTCGGGCTGGATGGTGACCTGCAGGACCTGCAGTTGACGATCGATTCCCCCGGCGAGCCGGAGCTCAACCTCCAGGCCATGGCGGACGCAACGGCAGCAGGCCTGCCGCTGCAGGGCAGCGCAAGCCTGTCCTGGCCCAGCGGCAGCGAACTGGGAAATATCCTGCAGCTTAATACCGGTTTGCCGCGCGCGCAGTTGCTGGAACCGGTGCATGTGGCATTTCGCGGCAACCTGCAGGCGCAGACCCTGCAACTGACCACCCGGTTGCAAAGCCCGGATTTTGCGGCGCTGGACCTGTCTGCCCGTGCGCAGTGGCAGGCGCCGCTGCTGCAACTGGAGTCACTCACAGTGCATGACGAGGCGACGGACAGTCGCCTGGAAGCGACGGCCAGGATCAACCTGGGAGCCATGTGGTCGGTGGATGCCAACCTTGTCAGCGATGGCTTTTATGTGCCGCCGCTGTTGGCGCGTGAGTCTGGCCGCATCCGCGGCAGTGTCCATGCGCAGGCGAGTGGCGATGAACAGGGTTGGCGCCTGCAAGTGCCGGCTGTAGACCTGCAGGGCACGGTGAACGGGCTGCCAGCCACGGTAGCGGGCTTTGCCGGCGTGACGTCTTCACTGCAGCTGTTACCGGGAGAGCTGGATGCGGACATCAACGGTGCTCAATTGTCTCTGCAAGCGGGCAGTGAAGCGAGCGCGGACGCCACATTCAACTTGCAAGTGGACGACCTGGGTCGCTGGTTGGCGGGCGCCAGGGGGCAGCTGGACCTGCGCGGTGAGATGAGCAAGCGGCGCCAGCTGGCTGTGAGGGGCGGCGGCAGTGATCTCAATTTTGCGGGGATAGAGATACCCGCGGCAGACTTGCGCCTTGCCTATGGACTCAGCCAGGGCCAGATTGACCTGGCGCTGACTGCACCGGCTATCAGGCAGGGAGAATATCGACTGGAGGATGTTCAGCTCACCCTCGAGGGCAGTGCAAAGCAGCACCAGTTGCAGCTGGCAACCGGGGGCCGTATAGAGGGACAGCTGCAAATTGAGGGGCAGTCAGACGACGGGGTATGGCATGGCGTATTGCAACCAACTGAACTGGCTACCAGCGCTGGCCCCTGGACTTTGGCAGAGCAGGTGCCGTTGCAATGGTCGGTTGAACGCGGTGCTCTGGAGATCGCGGCCCACTGCTGGCAGCATTCACAGTTCACGCTGTGCACAGCTGACATGTTGGCTGGCAGGCAGGGCGATCTGAATCTGCGCTTGCAGGGAGACGTGAACGCCTTCAACGGTTTTCTGCCGCCGGGCCTGAAGGCACAGGGCGCATTACAATCGCGATTGCAATTGGCCTGGGACGCGTCGGGCGTAACGACCCTGGAGGGCACTGCCCGGGTAACGGAACTGGAGATAGAGCGGCTGTTCGGCATGGGTGAACGGGTCAGTATAGCCTGGGACTCAATCGACCTGGCCGCGTCCCGAGAGGGCGCAGCGTTGGCAATTACGGCGCAGGTGGTAAGGCAGGGCAGGCGGGTGCTGGATGTTGATGCCCTGTTACCCGGCACGGCGCAGCAGAGCATCAGCGGCAACGTTACGCTGGACACCCTGCAATTGGTGACCTTCGCTCCCTGGGTCACCGAATTGTCCACTCTCAAGGGTTCTGTCAGCGGTAAGCTGGCCCTGGGCGGTACGCCCGCAGAACCGCGCGCCAGTGGTGAGCTTGTCCTGCAGGACGGCCACCTGGTGGTGGTAGGCAACCCTACCGAACTGACCGCACTCAACCTCAGCCTGCAACTGGACGGTGACTCCGGTCGCCTGGACGGCGAAGGCCTGCTCGGTGGCGGGCCCCTGCGTTTTCGCGGCAAGCTTCTGGCGCAGCCGCAGCTGAGCCTTGAGCTGGCGATCAGCGGTGAGCGCCACCAGATTCTGCTCCCGCCCGCGTCGGAAATGCTGGTATCAGAGGAGTTATCCCTGTTGCTGACGAACGACCTGCTCGATGTGGGTGGCGACGTCCACGTGCACGAGGGGGTGCTGCGCCATGAGGAACTTCCGGAAGGCAGTGTGGCGGTTTCTCGCGACGTGGTTGAGGTGGACTTGCGCGGCAATGTCATCAGTGAGCAAAGGCTCTTCGATGTGCGCGCAGATATTCTGTTGAATCTGGATGAGCGTTTTCGCGTGGAGGGTGAGGGGTTGACCGCGACCCTGGGTGGCGAGCTGCAGCTGCGTCAGGAGCCCGGCAAGTCGCTGCAGGTATTCGGCAACCTCAACCTGCAGGGCGGCGAGCTTTTTGTCTTTCGCCAACACCTGCAGGTGCGCCGCGGCACGATAGCGTTTTCCGGCCCCCCGGACAATCCAGAGCTTAATATTTCCGCCGAAAGGTCAATTCGTGCCGAGGGCATCACGGTGGGAGCCAGGGTAAGTGGCGCGCTGGAACAGCCCGAGCTGGAGGTCTACTCGGATCCGGTCATGTCACAGGGAGAGGCCATGTCCTACCTGGCCCGTGGCCGCGGGCTGGACGCTGGTGCCGGGGGTGACGGGACGGCGCTGGCACTGTCGCTGGGAGCCGACATCGTTAACCGCAGCGGTATTGTCGAGGGGCTCAACCGGTTGCCGCTGATCAGTAATATCGCCTTTGGCGCCAGCGGTGATGAAGATGACACGGCGGCAACCGTCAGTGGGTATATCGGTAACCGCATTTACGTTTCATACGGTATTGGCATCTATGAGCCAATCAATGTACTTACAGCGCGGCTCTACTTGCAGAGCCGCCTGTGGCTTGAGGTGGTGAGCCGGCTGGAGAACTCAATGGATATCTACTACTCCTTCGACATTCGCTAGTCGCAGCCAGCTCTTGCTGCGCGCCGGCGGCGCCGGTCCGGCGCAGCTGGCTCTGTCCATCAACCCGTGCGAGGAAGGATGTACAGTTCTACCCGGCGATTGGCAGCGCGACCTTCGGCACTGGCGTTGTCGGCGACAGGTTGGTCGAAGCCCATGCCCTGTACCAGCATACGCTCGCGCGCAACCTGGCGGGTGACCAGGTAATCGGCAACGCTGCCCGCGCGCCTTTCCGACAGGTTCTGGTTGTATTGGCGGCTGCCAGTGTTGTCAGTATGGCCGGTTACGCGCAAGGTGGTGTCAGCGTATTTGGACAATACCTGCCCCACTGAATTCAGCGCTGGATAGAAGCTGCCGCGAAGGTTATAGGAGTCGGTTTCGAAAGTGATGTGCCCGGGCATGATCAGGCGTATATTGTCGCCCTCGCGCACCACTCGTACGCCCGTTCCCTGCAACTGCTCTCGAAGCTTGGCTTCCTGCACGTCCATGTAGGCACCCACACCCGCGCCGACAATGCCGCAACCCAGCGCGGCGTTACGGGCATGCTGCCCCGAATCAATTGCCCCGATGAGGCCACAGACCGCAGCGGCTCCCGCGCCGTAAGTTGCGGCCTTGCTGGCCTGCTGTTCGCCGGTGTAGGGGTTGGTGGTGCAGGCTGTCATGATCAGGGCAGCGCCCAGGGCGCCACAGGCTTTCAACGCATGCATAGTGTATTCCTTTTGTGGGTGGTCAGTGTTGTTGGCAGTTTCGACCGCATGTTTGTGTCGCGGTTCGCTGCGCTATGGTAAAAATAATACCGAAAGTGCGGTGGTTGCGCGGCCACGATTTCTGTAACTTTACGGCTTGTTAATTAGCGCGAGTAGTCTATGGACCCAATTACCCAGGGAGCACTGGGGGCGGCGTTGCCGCAATCGGCAAGCAATGCACGGTTGGCCGGCAGTGCCGGCCTGCTCGGTTTTTTTGCCGGTATGGCCGCGGACCTCGATGTACTGATTCGCTCCAGCGAAGACCCGTTGCTGTTTCTGGAATATCACCGCCAGTTTACCCATTCACTGCTCTTTATTCCCATAGGTGGCGCCATCTGTGCCCTGGTGCTGCACGCCGTGCTGGGCCGCAGGCGCGGCCTCAGCCTTGGCCAGAGCTGGCTGTTTTGTACCCTTGGTTACGCTACCCACGCGCTGCTGGACAGCTGCACGACCTATGGCACCATGTTGCTCTGGCCCTTCAGTGACCAGCGCTTCGCCTGGAATACGATCTCCATCATCGATCCCCTGTTCACCGTGCCGTTGTTGCTGGCGGTGCTGCTTGCTGCGAGACTGAAGCGGCCGTCCATAGCCCGCTGCGGACTGGCGTGGGCACTGATCTATATGGGCCTGGGCCTGCTGCAACGGGAGGCCGCAGAAGAACTGGGCTGGCAGCTGGCAGCGGACAGGGGGCACACCCCGGTACGACTGGAGGCCAAGCCGAGTTTCGCCAATATACTGGTGTGGAAAGTGGTCTATGAGACGTCCGATCGCTATTACGTGGACGCGGTGCGTGCGTCGCTGTGGCCGCGCGTCTTTCCCGGTGACTCAGTGGCGAAACTGGTAGTGGATCGCGATCTCCCCTGGCTGAACCCGGACTCACAGCAGGCCCGTGACATAGAGCGCTTTCGCTGGTTCAGCAACGGTTATATCGCCAAAGACCCGGTGTATGCCAACCGGGTAATGGATATACGCTATTCATTGTTGCCCAATGAAATTTCGCCACTGTGGAGCATCGAACTGCAGCCCGATGCTGGGCGCTGGGATCATGCGCTGTACCGCACTCACCGCGATACCGGTACGGACAGCGCCTCGCTGTTGTGGGAGATGATGACTAGGCCTTGAACACGCCTGCAGCAGCATCCAGTGCCACGCCGGAGTTGATCGTGGCGCCCCGGGCGGACAACACGGCCTCCAGCGCGGTGAGGCAGTAGATAACGTTGCGCTCGTTGCTGGCGAAGCCCATCAGTCCGATGCGCCAGGTTTTGCCAGCCAGTGCGCCCAGTCCGGCTCCGATTTCCAGATTGAAGTCGTTGAGCAGTGCGCCGCGAACCATAGCGTCATCGACACCTTCAGGTATGTTTACCGCGTTCAATTGCGGCAGGCGGTGTTCTGCTGCCACGGCCATGGTCAGGCCCATCGCTTCCAGCCCGGCTACCAGAGCGCGGTGGTTCCGCAGGTGGCGTGCAAAGGCGTTCTCCAGACCCTCCTCCTGCAGCATTACCAGTGATTCATGCAAGGCGTACAGGTCGTTGACCGGGGCAGTGTGGTGATAGGCTCGCTTGGCACTGCCACCCCAGTAGCCCATGACCAACTGCATATCCAGGAACCAGCTCTGCACCTTGTGCTCGCGGTTTTGAATGCGCTCTACGGCTCGCGGGCTGAACGTAACCGGTGAAATCCCCGGTATGCAGGACAGGCACTTCTGGGTGCCGGAATAGACCGCATCTGCGCCCCACGCATCGACTTGCAGTTCTATGCCGCCCAGGGAGGTGACTGCATCCACAATCGACAGAGCGCCATGTTGCCGCGCGAGGGCGCACAGTGCCTGCGCGTCGGAGCGCACCCCGGTGGAGGTCTCCGCGTGCACGAACGCCAGCAGGCTGGCCTGTGGGTTGGCGGCGAACGCGGCCTCCACCTTGTCGATACTCACCGGTTCGCCCCAGCTGTCCTCAACCATGACTGCCGTCGCACCGCAGCGTTCCACGTTTTCTTTCATGCGGCCGCCGAACACACCATTCTGGCAGACGATGACTGTGTCACCGGGTGATACGAGGTTGACGAAGCAGGCTTCCATACCGGCTGAACCCGGCGCCGATACGGGCAGGGTCAGCGCGTTCTCAGTCTGGAACGCGTACTGCAGCAGAACCTTGATTTCGTCCATCAGCTTGACGAAGAGTGGGTCCAGGTGGCCAATGGTGGGGCGGGCGAGGGCGCCCAGTACCCGCGGTGAAACATCGGATGGACCCGGTCCCATCAGGGTGCGTTGTGGAGGGTAGAAGCTGCTGGTCATGTCCTGAATCCGTCGTAGAAAAATAAAGGCGCAACGGTATCAGGTTTTGCCTTTCAGCTTAAGTAAGGCCCGTTAATATCCTGCATTTATCGCGGCTATGTACCCAGGTGCCCATCGTGGTTGAGCCGCGGCATAATCCGTGGTTCACTTCTCCTCCGGGCATAATAACGAAACGAGGAAACCATCGTGAATCGACCTGAAATCGAACCCAACTTTGCCGGCGTCATGCTGCGCCGCGCAGCATTGAATCCCGAGCGTTCGGCGCTGGAATTTGAGGGGCGCGAAATGCTCTACGGCGAGTTTGCCGACCGAGTGCGCAGACAGGCGCAGTTGCTGCGCGACGCAGGCGTATGCGTGGGCGACCGTGTTGGCTATCTGGGCTTCAACCACCCGGCTCTGCTCGAGACACTGTTCGCAGCGCAAACGCTGGGCGCCATTTTCGTGCCGCTGAATTTCCGGCTCACCGCCGAGGAACTCACGTTTATCATCAATGATGCCGGTATACACACCATCCATGTCGACGATGCCCTGCGGCCCGTACTGGAGCCCGCACGGGACAAGCTCTGCTGCAGGCATTATTTCTCCTCCGAAAGTGAGGCCCAGGGATGGCGCCATCTGGACAGTGAGCGTGACCAGGCCCAGCCTATCGACGCAGCCGTGTCGGTAGACCAGCACGATATTGCCGTCATTATGTACACCTCAGGCACCACAGGCCTGCCCAAGGGCGCCATGCTGACTCACGGCAATCTGCTCTGGAACAACATTAACGCGACCATGGCCTTTGGCGGCAGCCGCGATGACGTGATCCTCACCGCTGCGCCCCTGTTCCACATTGGTGGGCTCAATGTGATGACGCTGCATTCTTTCCATGTTGGCTCCAAACTGGTTCTGCTGCGGAACTTTGATCCCGCGCAAGTACTGGAGAACTTCGAAAAGCACCGGGTGACGCACATGTTTGGTGCTCCCGCCATGTTTCTGTTTGTGTCCCAGCAACCCCAGTTTGCTGATGCCGACCTGAGCTCTATCCAGACGCTTATATGCGGCGCTGCGCCGGTCCCGGAGTCGCTGATAGAACTCTACGGTGCCCGTGGTGTTTCCTTCTGCCAGGGCTATGGTTTGACCGAAACCGCACCGTTCTCGGCATTCCTGACTCCGGAATTCGCGGTGAGCAAGCTGGGCTCAGCTGGCCAGGCGCCCATCCACAGTGACACGCGAATTGTGGATGCCGACAACCAGCCCCTGCCAGCAGGGGAGAAAGGCGAGATTTGCCTCGCCGGCCCCAATATCATGAAGGGTTACTGGAACCGCCCTGATGCAACGGCGGCGGCCATCGACAGCGAGGGCTGGTTTCACTCCGGAGACATCGGTTATCTGGATGAAGACGGATTCCTGTTTATCTGTGACCGCCTCAAGGACATGGTGATTTCCGGCGGAGAGAACGTGTACCCCGCTGAAGTGGAAGGCGTGCTTTACATGCATGAGGCCATTGCCGAGGTCGCCGTCATCGGCCTGCCCGATGAAAAATGGGGCGAAGCGGTGACTGCCGTGGTGGCCCTGCATGAAGGCAAGTCACTTACCCTGGAAGAATTGCGCGAGTTCGCCGATCCGCACCTGGCGAGGTATAAGCTGCCGCTGCGGCTGGAACTGGTTGACGCGCTGCCGCGCAACCCGGCGGGCAAGGTGCTCAAGTTTGTGCTCAAGGAAGACATCACCGGCGGCTGACAGCTGTCAGCAGGGCAATACTAAAGGGGGCCTCGCGTAGCGGGCCCCTTTTTTTGTCGTCGCGCTGCTGTCAGTCGTCCTTGGAGGCTTCCACGTTAGCCTGGGCAGCCGCAATGCGGGCGATGGGTACGCGGAATGGGCTGCAGGAGACGTAATCCAGGCCCAGGTTGTGGCAGAAACGGATAGAGCGCGGGTCACCCCCGTGTTCGCCACATATGCCGTACTTGATTCCCTTCTTTACCTTGCGGCTTTCCTGAACGGCCATCTCCATCAGGCGGCCTACAGCGCGCTGGTCCAGGGTGACAAAGGGGTCGGCATCGATCAGCTTCTTCTCGATATAGCGTGGAATAAACTTGCCGGCGTCGTCCCGGGAAAAACCGTAGGTCATCTGCGTCAGGTCGTTGGTACCGAAACTCATGAACTCCACTTCCGGCGCCAGCCTGTCAGCCCCCAGTGTTGCCCTGGGCGTTTCCATCATGGTGCCCACTTTGTAAGGCACCGACACCAGGCGCTCGCGCAGTACTGACTGCACACCGCGGTCTATGATTTCATTGATAAGGCGTATCTCGCGCACGTTTACCACCAGCGGGACCATAATCTCCGGCAGCGGTTTGAAGCCCTGTTCAACAGCGTCCGCCGCGGCGCTCATGATGGCTTTCACCTGCATTTCGGTGATCTCGGGGTAGACGATGGACAGGCGACACCCGCGGAAGCCGAGCATGGGGTTCACTTCCGCCAGGTCCTCGGTGATCTCGCGAATTTTTTCCACCGGCTTGCCAATGGATTGCGCGAGTGACTGCATGTCTTCTTCCCCGTGCGGCAGGAATTCGTGCAACGGGGGATCCAGCAGGCGGATGGTGACAGGCAGGCCGTCCATTACCTTGAACAGTTCCAGCATGTCGGCGCGCTGGAAGGCCAGCAGTGCATCCAGATAGCGCTGCCGCTCATCACTGGATTCGGCCAGGATCATTGCGCGCATCTGCTCGATACGCTGTGCATCAAAAAACATGTGCTCCGTGCGGCACAGGCCGATCCCCTCGGCGCCCAGTTCCCTGGCCTTGGCGGCGTCCTCGGCTGTTTCGGCATTGGCGCGAACCTTTAGACGTCGGTATTTGTCCGCCCAGGAGAGCAGAGTCTGGAAGTCATCTGAGGAGGAGGCCTCGATCTTGGGGATGTCGCCGAGCATCACTTCCCCGGAGGTGCCGTCCAGGGTAATAACGTCCCCGCGCTTGAGCGCTACGCCCTCTTTGGTCTGTGCAGTGCCTTCCGCATGATTGATGCTCAGGGTGCCGCAACCGGTAATGGCGCATACGCCCATGCCGCGGGCAACCACCGCTGCGTGCGAGGTCATACCGCCCAGCTCGGTGAGAATCCCCGCGGCCACCTTCATACCGTGTATGTCCTCGGGCGTGGTTTCCCGGCGCACCAGAATAACCGGGCGACCTGTTGCCGACACGTCCTCCGCCTCTTCTGCGGAGAAGACTATCTCACCCGTAGCCCCGCCGGGGCTGGCAGGCAGCCCGGTGGCGATGATGTCCTGCTTGGCAGCAGGGTCCACTGTCGGGTGGAGGAAGGCTTCCACGTGCTCGGGGGAGACCCGCATCAGCGCTTCGCTCTCGGTAATCATGCCTTCGCCGACCATCTCCACCGCAATTTTTACTGCAGCGCGGCCAGTGCGCTTGCCGCTGCGGGTTTGCAGCATGTAGAAGCGGCCTTCCTGCACCGTGAATTCCAGGTCCTGCATGTCGCGATAGTGCTTTTCCAGCAGGGCCTGCGTCTTGTACAGCTCGTCGTAGACCTCCGGCTGTCGCTCCTGCAGCGCCTCCACCTGCAGGGGCGTGCGAATACCGGCAACCACATCTTCGCCGGCGGCGTTGAACAGGAACTCGCCGAAAAACTGCTTGTCGCCGGTGGAGGGGTTTCGGGTAAAGGCCACGCCGGAGCCGGAGTCTTCGCCGAAATTCCCGAACACCATGGCCTGCACGCATACCGCCGTACCCAGCGTATCGGGGATGTTGTTCATTTCCCGGTAGATGATGGCCCGCGGGGTATGCCATGATTGAAATACCGACTCGACAGCCATTTTCAGCTGCTCGAAGGGGTCTTCCGGGAACTCCACCAGGGTTTTGTAAATCTCGATGATGGCCTGCCAGTCCTCGGCGGTCATATCGACATCCAGCTTCTTGCCTTGTGCGGCCTTGTACTTGTCTATCTCGTGCTCAAACTTTTCTCCGGGTATGCCCATCACCACGTCGGCAAACATGGAAATGAAGCGTCGGTAGCTGTCGTAGGCGAAGCGGGGATTGTCCGTCTTCTTTGCCAGGCCGGCTGCAATCTCATCGTTCAGGCCCAGGTTGAGAATCGTGTTCATCATACCGGGCATGGATACCGGCGCACCGGAACGCACTGAAAACAGTAGTGGGTTTTCCGGATCGCCGAAGCGGGCACCCATCTGCTTTTCCACCAGGTCCAGGGCCACACGGTATTCCTGTTCCAGCAGGCGCGGCAGTTTGTTGCCCGCCTGAAAGTACTCGCGGCAGGTGGCCGTGGTGATGATGAAGCCGAAGGGAACCGGCAGTCCCAGGGAGGTCATTTCGCAGAGGTTGGCGCCTTTGCCACCAAGCAGCTCGCGGTCGTCCTTGTTACCTTCGTTGAACAGGTAGACTCGTTTAGCCATAGTAGTGTCTCACGATGTTGAAAAGGGTGTGTAGGTCAGGGGGCGCAGTATACGTTACTTCAGCCCCCGGCCAAGCGGCGGAGCCGTGCCCGAATCAGCCCCTGCTCTGTAGCAGTTCGGCCAGCGCATGGACCTCCACCAGCTCCGCCGTTGCGGGTACCAGGAACACTTCCTTGCATCCGGCGGCCTCGGCATTGTCCAGGCCCTGCAGCAGCGCATCAGCGTTGCTGCGATGCACTGACTCCGCCATCATCTGCGCAATCTCCGGCCCGGCGATAGCCAGGTATTCGTAGACGTAATCGTAGAGTTTGCGCTGCCCGTCTTCGGCCAGTGTGTACCAGAACCCGCCCAGGCGGTAGGGCGCCTTTTCGCGCCCGGCACGCTCCCAGGCCGCGTCCGCCATGGCAAACGTGCGCGCCAGTTCTTCGCTTTCGCCATTGCCGGACCAGGCGTACAAACCGTCCGCCCACTGCGCACAGCGCTCAATGCTTTTTGGACCCATGGCCCCGGCCAGCAGTCGGGGTGGCTGTGACCAGGTTGGCGAGGGGCCAATCGGCCCGGCACCGCTGATAATTTCCTCGCCGTTCCATATCTGTCTCATTTGGGTAACCTGCCTGTCCATGCGCCCGTAGCGCCCCTGAAAGCGGGCATCCACCGCCTGGTAGTCCTTTTCCCGGCCACCGTAGCCCACGGCGACATTGTTGACCCGGCCACCGGAGAGTATATCCAGCGTGGCGACTTCCTTGGCAACCTGCGTCGCACTGTGCATGGGCAAGACGTACAGCGTCGGCGTAATTTCCACCCGTTGCGTGGCGGTGGCAGCTGCAGCCAACAACACGCGCATGTCATAAGTGGGGCCGTGTACACGTTCGCCACAGGAAATGGAATGGAAAGGACCCTCGTCAACTGCCTTAAACCAGTTCAGGTAGTCTTCCCGGTCCAGTCCCGCTTTCATATACGGCAGGCAAATGCCAATCTTCATTCCTTGTCTCTCCTCTCCCGGGCGGGGTGTGATGATTAATCGTGACGTAGTCTACCGCAAATCTGTAGAAACCTTGTCTTCCAGTGTGCTTCGCGTTGATTGTGAAGTTTTGTAAGCCTGCGCTCAATTGCTGCTGAGTGGGGTAAACTTGCGGCCACTATGAATTGTCTTCCCCGCCCAATTGCACTTTGCATCGCTGCCCTTTGCGCAGTGCTGCTTGGTGGCTGTGGATCCCAGCCACCAAAGCCTGCCCTGGCGCGCGCAGCGGTCTTACCGGACTTCTCCGGTGCATGGGAGGTTGATTACAGCCAGAGCGAGAACGTACGGGAAGCCTATGACACGCTCATCCGCGCACTGCAGCGCCAGGCGGAACGCCAGTCGCGCAATATGTCGCAGGGAGGAGGCACCCTGGCTGTCACTGGTGCCGGTGCCAACAGTGGCGCCAGTATTTATGCCCTGGCGAGGATGGCTGAAATAGTGACAGAGCCACAACTGCTCGATATCACGCAGACGGAAAACCGGCTCAACGTGAAGCGAGAGGGCAGTTTTGCACTTGATTGCGAGTTCTTTGATGGTAAGTGGCGCACGCGGGAGTCTGCCCTGGGCACCGAGACCTGCGGTTGGGATGGGCACCAGGTGCTGTTCTATCTGGGCCTGCCCGACGGCCTGAGTATTTACCATCGGTTCACGCTGGGCCCCGAAGGTGAGCGGATAAAAGTGGCCACGACACTGCGCTCCTCACAGGTATCCTGGCCCTTTACCCTGGACCGCGTGTACCGGCGCTATGATCCCGCTGCCAGCGGTATTCGTTGCAAGCAGACTTTGAGCAAGGGTCGCGTGTGTACGACGGAGCAGCTGCCTTGAGGTGCCTGATCGTGGCTTTGCTGTTTGTCCTTGCACTCACAGCCAGGGCGGAGGGCGTGGCCGCGCTGGATGTGGGCATCGTGGTGTTCGAGCCGGGTATACCCGAGGACATCTCCACGCATCGCGAGCGCGGTATCTTCCCGCGCATCCGTCAGGCAGAGTCGCGGTATCTCCCGGTCAACCTGAGACGAACGCTGCAGGATAGTGGCGATTGGGGCGCTGTGAGGGTCATGCCCGACACAGGAAGGCTCGCCGAACTGCTCATTCAGGGGCGTATCCTGCAGTCCAGCGGGCGTGAGCTGCTTCTGGATATCAGCGCTATCGATGCTACCGGGCGTGTCTGGGTGCAGCGGCAATACCGCGCGCTAACACAGCCAGCAGATTACCCGGTGCCGCGAGGGGGCGACGCGTATAGCGAGCTCTATCTGGAAGTCGCCGCCGACCTGCTCGCTGTTCGTCGTCAGCTGGACGACAATGCGCTGCGCGAAATACGCCGTGTGGCACTGCTGCGGTATGCAGCAGAGCTTGCACCCGATGCGTTTTCGGCCTATTTCCAGGAGGACGAGGCGGGTCGGTTTCGGTTGCTGCGATTGCCGGCGGATGGCGATCCGATGATTGCGCGCGTACTGCGAATCCGCAATCAGGAGTATGTGTTTATTGACAGCGTCGATGAGCAGTACGAACGACTGCACGACGAAATGGCGCAAACCTACGCGCTGTGGTTGCAGTACGACAGTGAACAGTCCCTGTACCGGCAGGAGTATGCCGAGCGTGCCGCCAGTCGCGACAAGCCGGGGCCACGCGGCAGCTTCGCTGCGATGCAACAGAGCTACAATACCTACCGGAATTACCGCATTCAGGAACAGGACCTGCATGAACTGGCAGCGGGCTTCAATAACGAGACGGCCCCGACCGTCGTGTCCACCAGCGGCCGGGTATTTCACCTCAATGGCACTCTCGACAGTCAGTATGCTCAATGGCAGGATATTTTGCGCAACATCTTTGCCCTGGAGACGGGGTTACCCGTTGCGGATGATGAGCGCAATCCCTTCGCGACGCACACACAATAGGCTATCCTTACACCATGGCTAAAAACGATCACGATTCCCTGCTGGACTCCCTGCGCCGTCTCACCGGCCAGGTGGCTGGCAGCACATTCGAGCTGGCGCGTAATACCGCCACCATGACTGCCATGTTCGGTGAAAACTGGCTGCGGTCCACCGTGCTCAATCAGTTGGAACCCGAGCGCCTGGAAGCCATGGCCGAAGCCGGTCACTTCCTGCGCGATGCCCGGGAGACTGCAGGCTTGTCGATCAGGGAGCTTTCGGAAAGCCTGGGTTTGTCCGACAACACGGTGCTTGAAGACATCGAGCGCGGGCAGACGATCATGCCCCTCGAGGTCATGTTGCGTGCTGCCTCACTGCTGGCGCGTCACGATCCCATACCCTTCCTCATCAAATTTATGCGCACCTATAATCCGGCTCTGGAACAAACCCTGGAGCAGTTGGGTGTGCTGACCATACCAAAGCATTACGAACGAGAGCGTCGTTTCGTGAATTTGTATCGCCAGCATGACGTCCTGCGTCAGTTCAGTGACGACGAATACGCGCGCTATATTCACTACATGGAAAGCTCCAGCAACCTGGTGCTGGACGTGATGGCCAAAGAAAAAGCGGCCAACCAGCCGCGTCGTTCCGCCAGTCGAAGCACTGCCGCGGGCAAGCAATCCACTTCGCGTCGCAAACCCCCGTCGAAGACCGCGTCGAAGACCGCGTCGAAGACTGCTGCAAAGAAAAGCGCGACCGCCAGCAAGCCCAAGCCCAAGCCCGGCCCCAAGCGCAAACGCGCTCCCGCTGCCAAGCGTAAAAAGGTGTGAGTTCCGCCAGTAACCAGGCGGCAAGCCAGTGGTTTGCTGCCTGCCCCAGAGGTCTGGAAAACCTGCTGGCGGCAGAGCTTATGACCCTTGGTGCAAAATCCACACGTGAAACCGTTGCAGGAGTTTACTTCGAGGGTTCGCGGGCCACGGGGTACAGGGCCTGTCTGTGGTCGCGCCTGGCCAACCGCATTCTGCGCCCACTGACTACGGTGGAGGCGGCGGATGGTGATCAACTCTATACGCAATTGAAAGCCTTCGACTGGTCCGGCGTGTTCAACGTGAGGCAGAGTTTTGCCATCGATTTTTCGGGTGAGAGCCACACTATTCGCAATACCCAGTACGGTGCCCAGCGTTGTAAGGACGCCATCGTAGACTGGTTCACTGAGCATGGAGGGCAACGTCCGAACGTTGAGCGCAGACACCCGGATGTCCGGCTCAATGTGCGCTTGAGTAAAGGGCGCGCGGTGATGTCAGTGGACTATTCAGGTGGCTCGCTGCACCAGCGGGGCTACCGCCAGCGCGCAGGCGCGGCACCGCTCAAGGAGAACCTGGCAGCGGCGATTTTGCTGCGCGCCGACTGGCCGGGGATGGCCGCACGCGGTGGTGCGCTGATTGACCCCATGTGTGGCTCGGCGACATTGCTGCTGGAGGCGGCGATGATGGCTGCGGATATCGCCCCCGGGCTCGCCCGCAGCCAGTTTGGCTTTGAACGTCTGCAAGATTTAAATGCTGAGCAGTGGCAGGCGATCCTGGCTGATGCCAGAGGGCGCGCGGAGCGAGGCAAGGCCAGCCAATTGCCGGAAATACGCGGCTATGATGCCGATGCCGCCGTGATTCGCAGGGCACAGGAGAACATCGCAGCAGCGGGCCTGCAGGCTGTGGTAAGAGTCAGTTGCAGGTCATTGGCGGAGCTTACCAAACCCACTCACAGACCCATGCCCTGCGGCCTGCTGGTTTGTAATCCACCCTACGGTGAACGACTGGGAGAAAAACGCAGCCTGGCGTTTCTCTACCGGCAATTGGGTGAGGTTATGGCGCGCGAATTTCCCGACTGGGACGCGGCACTGTTCACCTCCGATCTGGCGCTTGGCAAAGCGACAGGTTTGCGTAGCCATAAGCGGTACCGACTTTACAACGGTGCCCTGGAGGCTCACCTGCTGTTGTTTCATATGCAGGGAAACACCCTGCGGGACGACAAGCCGAGCCCAGCACCCGCAGCGCCCGCTACCGGGGAACTGAGTGAGGGCGCTCAGATGTTCGCCAATCGGATACGCAAAAACCGCAAGCGGCTGGCGTCCTGGGTAAAGCGGGAGAACGTGCAGTGCTATCGCCTGTATGACGCGGACATGCCGGAGTACGCGGTGGCTGTTGATCTCTACGGCGAAGCAGTGCATGTCGCTGAGTACCAGGCGCCAAAGGGGGTGGATCCCGAGGCCGCTCTGCGCCGCCTCGCCGAAGTGCAGTCTGCTTTGCCGCAGGCGCTGGGAATTGCCGCGGAAAGCATCGTATACAAGCAACGGCAGCGTCAGCGCGGGGCAGCGCAGTACCAGAAGCAGGACAGTCGGCAAGAGTACCTGAGTGTGACAGAGGGGCAGGCTAAACTGCTGGTGAATTTGCATGACTACCTCGATACCGGACTGTTTCTTGATCATCGCCCGCTGCGTCGGCGCATCGCGCAGGAGGCCCGTGGCAAGGACTTTCTAAACCTGTTCTGCTACACCGGTACGGCCACGGTGCACGCCGCGCTGGGTGGAGCCCGCTCCAGCACCAGTGTTGATATGTCCAATACCTACCTGGATTGGTTGCGCAAGAACCTGGCTCACAATGGCCTGGGTGAGAGCGCGCACCGGCAGGTGCGCGCCAACTGTCTGCAGTGGTTGCACGAGGAGCGGGGCGAGTTCGATCTTATCCTGCTCGACCCGCCGTCATTCTCCAACTCCAAGGGGATGGATGGCAGCTTCGATGTACAGCGCGATCACCCGAAACTGGTCAGGGCTGCCATGGGTAGATTGCGTGCAGAGGGCCGATTGTATTTTTCCAATAACCTGCGTGGCTTCAGGATGGACCCCGCCCTGCAGCAGGAGTTCGAGTGCGTGGATATCACCGCGCAGACTCTGGATCCTGACTTTCAGCGCAACCGCCGCATTCACTGCTGCTGGCAAATTTGCCACCTCTAGAGTGGGTTAAGGTCACCACGTTTAAAAAGTAAAGGCAGAAAACTCCTCAGCTACGGGGGGTGGGGCGTTAGTGCCTGCCAACGCTGGCAGCGTAATACTATCCACATAAGGCGAGAAAGCCCTTTATGCATAGTGTTTTTGCAGCAAGGGCTTATAGAAACACTATAAAAAAAACGTAAGTTATTGATTTAATAATTTAAAGCCGGGTTTTGTTTTTTTTGGCGTAGGCCGCCGGCGAGGTCGGTATCGCCGGCTTCAGAGCGGGCTTGGAGACTCTGTCCCCACAGTTATCCACAGGGCAGCCTGTGGATAACTATTGCGGGTCGGCCACTTTCAGCAGTTGTTTACCCTGATTGCGACCATCGAACAAGCGCTGCAGCGTGGCGGGCACATTTTCGAAGCCCTCTTGTATATCTTCGCGCCACACGATGTCGCCAGACATAACCCAGTTGGCAAGGTTGGCGAAGGCTTCCTCGGCACGATCGAGGTAGTCCAGAACGATGAAACCCTGCATGCGGATGCGTCGGGCCACCAGAATCATCAAGTTGTTGGGGCCGGGCCTGGGCGCTTCGTTATTGTACTGGCTGATGGCACCACAAAGGACGATGCGACCAAAGTCAGCCATATGGTTGATGCCGGCCTCCAGCGTGTCACCGCCGACGTTATCGAAGAACACGTCCACATCGCCCGGGCACAGTTCGGTCAGGCGCTGGTTGATGTCTTCGCTCTTGTAATCGATTACACCGTCCAGGCCGCAGCTGTCGGTAAGCCAGGCGCATTTCTCGGCGCCGCCCGCAATACCAATAACCCTGCAGCCTTTGAGACGGGCAATTTGCGCAACGACCGAACCGGTTGCGCCGGCCGCGCCAGAGACCAGTACCGTTTCGCCTTCCCTGGGTTCGCCCACATCCAGCAGGCCAAAATAAGCGGTGAGGCTGGTCGTACCAAATACGCTCAACGCCATGTTGGGTGCAACGCCGTCCGGAAGCACCCGTGGCGGCATCATACCCGCCGGGTCACCCACGCTGTACTCCTGCCAGTTGAGCAGCCCCTGCACCAGCGCCCCCTCAGGCAGGTCCGGGTTGCGCGAGGTGATAACCTGGCCTACGCCGCTGGCTCGCATCGGTTCGCCAATAGCGACCGGAGGCAGGTAGCTGCGTACATCTTCAAGCCAACCCCGCATGGCCGGATCGAAGCCCAGCATCAGGGTTTTGATCAATACCTGGCCCGCGTCCAGATCCACGTCGGGCAGGGGGTTTGTGACCATTTCAAAGTGTTCAGGGCCCACCATGCCCACCGGGCGCTGTCGCAGCAGCCATTGCCTGTTTGTCTTTGTCATCTGTTTACTCCGTATTTTCGCGGGTGGCCATTACAACAGAAACAGCCGATCAACGGCAACGAGTCTGGCCTGCGCCGCGCTTGTATGTTCCAATTCGGCCAGATTTGGCGGAGGGTTGCTGGCAATGTCGTCCCTGTTGATTGTCTATCACAGCCAGAGTGGCAGTTGTGCCCGGCTGGCGCGCGCGGCCGCCGCCGGCGCAGGCAGCGAAGCGACCGTGACGGTGGTGGTTAAGCGCGCCTGCGATGCAGGTGTAGAGGACCTGGCGGCGGCCTCGGCGCTGTTGCTGGTGGCGGCGGAGAACAGCGCGGCGCTCAGCGGTGGCGCCAAGGATTTTCTCGACCGGGTGTTTTACCCGGCGATTGATCGAGACCTGGTATTGCCCTATGCGCTGTTGGTCAGTGCGGGTAACGATGGACGAGGCGCAGTCAGGCAAACGGAACGTATTCTGCGTGGTATTCCGTTCACTGCCGCTACAGAAGCGACCATCCTGCGTGGCGAAGTGGGTGCACAACAGCTGGCTGGGGCCAGAGAACTGGGGCAGGCATTGGCCGCCGGCCTGGAAATGGGAATATTCTAGCGCTGCAGGGAAGTGAGTCGCGCTGCAAGCAAGTCAGGGAGCAACATGAGTGAGTCTGTAAGTGAAGCCGTCCCCGAAGGGTTTGAGCCATTGCCCATGGGTTATGGATTTACCGATGCGCTTGGTCCTCTATACCGCAGGGTTGAAGAGAGCCGGGTTGTGTTAGGTCTGCGAGTGGACACGCAGCACAGCAATACGATGGGTATCTGTCACGGCGGTGCGCTGATGACGCTGGCGGACATCGCCGCGGCGTCCTGGGCGAATGTCGCCCGCGGCCTTATCGCCGGCGCGCCCACTATCAACCTGAGCATTGATTTTATCTCCGGTGCCAAACAGGGTCAGTGGATCGAGGCCCATGAGGAAGGCGTTGAACTCAAGCGCCTGTTCGGTTTTGTCCGTGGCGTCATCCGCAGTGAACGGGGGCTGGTGGCGCGCTTCAGTGCCGTTTTCTATTTCCCGGATCACCCCGGAATGGCGCAGGACGGGGTAGTTAAACCCGTAGCCATGCGGGGTCTTCTGGGTGATGACACGGACGCCGACTAATCTGCGACAGCAAGCAGCGCGTCAATAAATGCCTGCACTGCCCGGGAGACGGTTCGGCTCTGGTGGCGGACCAGTCCCAGAGTGCGCTCGGTCGTTATGCCCGGGATGTCGATAGTTGTCAGGGAACTGTCGCGCATACTGCGCGGCAGGATTGTCCAGCCCAGGCCCACTGAGGCCATCATGCGAATGGTTTCCAGGTAGTTGGTCGCCAGCGCGACCTGCAATACCAGCCCGTGTTGGTCAAACAGTCGCTTGATGATCTGACCTGTGTAGGTGCCAAGGCCAGGCAGGATGGCCGGGTGCTTGCTGAGCGCCGCCAGGTCGGGCCGCGCTGCCGACTTCAGTAACTCGTGGTCTTTGGCGATCATGATATCCAGGGGATCATGCCACACCGGCAAAGTGATCAGGTGATCCTGGGCAACTGGCGCCAGCGTGACGACCGCCAGTTCTGCCTTGCCGTGGCTGATCTGCTCGTAGGCCTGTTCCGAATCCATGAAGTCGATATCAATGTGTACGCCCGGATAGTCGCGGCTGAAGCGGCTCAGCACCGGGGGCAGGCGGTGCAGACCAATGTGATGACTGGTTGCCAGCCGCAATTGACCGCCAACTTCTCCGGAAAGATCGCGCACGGAGCGCTCGGCTGCGGCCAGTTCACGCTGGACAGACTTGGCATGTGGAAGCAGGGCCAAACCGGCTTCAGTGAGGCTGATATTGCGGCCTATACGGTCGAACAGAGGGGTTTCCAGTTGTTCTTCCAGCAGGGCGATACGTTTGCTCACTGCGGGCTGGCTCAGGTGCAGTTTTTCAGCCGCGCCCGAGAAAGAGCCGGTCTCCGCTACCAGCAGAAAAGCACGCAGGTTCTGATTGTCCATTTCATATTACTATTTTGAATCCATTGGATAAAAATAATAAATTTGAGTAATTGATAGTGCAAGCACATAATTCACCCCTGAACTGAAATCCGATGAGGAAGCACCCCATGGCCGGGCAAACCCTTTATGACAAATTGTGGCAGAGCCACCTGGTGGAGCAGCGCGAGGACGGTAGTGCGCTGATCTACATTGATCGTCAATTGATTCACGAAGTGACCTCGCCGCAGGCCTTCGAAGGCTTGCGCCTCGCCGGACGCAAGCCCTGGCGCCGCGACGCCAACCTGGCGGTGCCGGACCATAATGTACCGACAGAGTTGCGTGAGCGTGCCGGCGGCGTAGCGGCGATTGAAGACCCGGTATCGCGGCTGCAGGTGCAGACGCTGGATGACAACTGCGATGACTTCGACCTGGTCAAGTTCGACATTAATGATGTGCGCCAGGGCATTGTGCATGTGGTGGGCCCGGAGCAGGGGGTCACCCTGCCCGGCATGACAGTGGTGTGCGGCGACTCCCATACCTCGACCCATGGTGCCCTGGGCGCCCTGGCCCACGGCATTGGCACTTCCGAAGTAGAGCACGTGCTGGCTACCCAGACGCTTATCCAGCAGAAAATGAACAATATGCTGGTACGCGTCGACGGCAGCCTGCAGCGCGGTGTGACAGCCAAGGACGTGGCACTGGCTATTATCGGCAAGATAGGCACCGCCGGTGGTACCGGGTATGCGATTGAGTTTGGCGGGCAGGTGGTTCGCGACATGTCGATGGAAGGCCGCATGACGCTGTGCAATATGTCGATAGAAGCCGGTGCGCGCATGGGCATGATAGCCGTTGATGACACCACCCTGGAATACGTGAAAGGCCGCCCCTTCGCCCCCAGCGGGGAAATGTGGGACCTGGCTGTGGCTGCCTGGTCTGACCTGCATTCAGACGAAGACGCAGTGTTTGATGTGGTGGTGACCTTGCAGGGCGAGGAAATTGAACCGCAGGTGACGTGGGGAACGTCGCCGGAAATGGTCCTGCCCGTCAATGGCACGCTGCCTGATCCGGCTGCCATCGAAGATCCCTCGCGCAAGGCCGCGGTGACCCGCGCTCTGGAATACATGGGGCTGCAGGCGGGTTCCCGTATCACGGATATCAGGCCGGACCGCGTGTTTATAGGCTCCTGCACCAACTCACGAATAGAGGACTTGCGTGCCGCAGCGGACGTGGTCAAAGGGCGTAAAGTGGCCGACAGCGTCAAGCAGGCCCTGGTTGTGCCGGGATCTGGCGAGGTGAAAAAGCAGGCCGAGGCAGAAGGGCTGGACAGGGTTTTCCTCGCAGCTGGCATGGAATGGCGCGAGCCAGGGTGTTCCATGTGCCTGGCCATGAATGCTGACAAACTGGGCGCGGGTGAGCACTGCGCGTCTACGTCCAATCGTAATTTCGAGGGACGCCAGGGCTTCGGCGGCCGTACCCACCTGGTAAGCCCGGCGATGGCTGCCGCGGCCGCGGTGGCTGGTCACTTTGTAGACGTGCGCGACTGGCAGGAGGCGGGACAATGAGAGCATTTACAGTACACAGCGGGCTGGCAGCGCCAATGGACCGCGCCAACGTGGACACGGACCTGATCATCCCCAAGCAGTTCTTGAAATCGATCAAGCGCTCGGGCTTTGGCCCCAACCTGTTCGATGAGTTGCGCTACCTTGATGAGGGGCAGCCGGGGCAGGACTGCAGCAGGCGTCCGCTCAACGAGGACTTTCCGTTGAATTTTCCCCGCTATCGCGGCGCCTCAATATTGCTGGCGCGGGAGAATTTTGGCTGTGGATCCAGCCGTGAGCATGCTCCATGGGCGCTGGAAGATTACGGCTTCCGCTGCATTATAGCGCCCAGTTTCGCCGATATTTTCTACAACAACTGCTTCAAGAACGGTGTCTTGCCGATCGCGCTGGATGCGGCAATAGTGGATCGATTGTTCGATCAGATGTACGCCAGTGAGGGCTATGAGTTGACGGTAGACCTGCAGCGCCAGCGGGTGATCACCCCCGATGGCGAGGAGATTCCCTTCGAGGTGGATGCCTTCCGTCGCCAATGCCTGCTTGAAGGCCTGGACGATATTGGCCTGACACTGCAGCGCGCCGATGCCATACGCGCGTATGAAGACCGGCAGCGAATCGATTCACCGTGGTTGTTCGGCGCAATCAGGTAGCAACGCATCGCTTGGCACTCTGGCGCGGCCAATGAGCTGAGCCCCCGTTATTCACAGGAATTGATATGAGCAAGAAAGTACTGGTCCTCCCGGGTGATTATATCGGCCCGGAGATCATGGCCGAGGCCGTGAAAGTTCTCGAGGCGGTCAACGAGCAGTTTGATCTGGGTATCGAGTTGACCTATGGGCTGCTTGGCGGCGCCGCAATCGACGCACAGGGTGTGCCCTTACCGGATGACACCCTGGCAATGGCGAAAGAGGCTGATGCCATCCTGTTGGGCGCCGTGGGCGGTCCGAAGTGGGATAAGGTGGAACGTCATCTGCGGCCGGAGAAGGGCTTGTTGGCCATTCGCTCCGAGTTGCAGCTATTTGGCAATCTGCGCCCGGCCATACTGTATCCGCAGTTGGCAGACGCCTCCAGCCTCAAGCCGGAACTGGTGGCAGGTCTGGACCTGTTGATCGTGCGCGAGCTGACAGGCGGCATTTACTTCGGCGAGCCGCGGGGTATCCGTACCCTGGAAAATGGCGAGCGGGAAGGCTACAACACCTACAAGTACAGTGAGTCGGAGATTCGCCGCATAGGACGGCTGGCCTTCGAACTGGCGCGCAAGCGAGACAAACGCGTTTGCAGTGTAGATAAATCCAATGTGCTGGAGGCTACCGTCCTGTGGCGCGAGGTGATGGAAGAGGTGGCCAAAGACTATCCTGACGTGGAGTTGAGTCATATCTATGTGGACAACGCAGCCATGCAACTGGTGATGCGGCCCAAGCAGTTCGACGTGATGGTCACCGGCAATATGTTCGGCGATATTCTCTCAGACGCAGCGGCCATGCTCACCGGGTCCATCGGCATGTTGCCTTCGGCTTCCCTGGACAAGGACGGACGCGGAATGTATGAGCCCTGTCACGGCAGCGCGCCGGATATTGCCGGCGAAGGCAAGGCCAATCCGCTGGCGACCATTCTCTCGGTGGCGATGATGTTGCGCTATACACTCGATAGCGCCGGGGCGGCAGACAGGATTGAGCAGGCGGTCAGCAAGGTGCTGGACCAGGGCTTGCGCACGCCAGACATTTACAGCGAGGGAACCACGCTGGTGGGTACGATAGAAATGGGAGACGCGGTACTAGCCGCGTTGAATGCCTGAAACACAACCAGGAGGATATTGGTGATGACGCAGGAATACGATGTAGCGGTAGTAGGCGCGACAGGCGCCGTGGGCGAGGCCATGATAGCTATCCTCGAAGAGCGGGACTTCCCGGTTGGCAAACTGTACCCGCTGGCGAGCAGCCGCTCGGCAGGCAAGACTATTATGTTCAAGGGCAATACGGTGAAGGTCACTGACCTGGCTGAATTTGACTTCAGCCAGGCGCAGATAGGCCTGTTTTCTGCAGGCGGCAGCCTGTCGGAGAAGTACGCGCCGATTGCGGCGGCGGCAGGCTGCGTGGTGGTCGACAATACCTCGCATTTTCGACGCGACGAGGATGTGCCCCTGATCGTGCCGGAGGTCAATATTGAAGCTCTTGCCGGCTACACCTCGCGCGGGATTATCGCCAACCCCAACTGTTCCACCATCCAGATGCTGGTTGCGCTGAAGCCGATCTACGATGCCGTGGGTATTGAACGCATCAATGTCTGCACCTACCAGGCTGTCTCTGGCACCGGCAAGGAGGCGATAGAGGAATTGGCCGGGCAAACCGCTCGCCTGCTCAACGGTCAGGAGGCCCAGTGTGAGGTTTATCCGCGGCAGATTGCGTTCAATGCTCTGCCCCATATCGATACCTTCCAGGAGAACGGCTATACCCGGGAAGAGATGAAGATGGTCTGGGAGACGCAGAAAATTTTTGGCGACTACGCCATACAGGTAAACCCCACCTGTGTGCGGGTGCCGGTATTTTTTGGCCATTCCGAGGCGGTACATATCGAGACGGTGGACAAAATTACCGCAGAGCAGGCCCGCGAGCTACTGCGTAACGCCCCCGGTGTGCAGGTTATAGACGAGCATGCAGATGGCGGCTATCCGACCGCCGTGAGCGATAGCGCCGGTACCGACCCGGTGTACGTGGGCCGTATCCGCGAGGACATCTCCCACCCCCGGGGTCTGGATATGTGGGTGGTCGCGGACAATGTGCGCAAGGGTGCGGCGCTCAATAGTGTGCAAATTGCCGAGGCATTGATAGCAACTTACCTTGATTAAAGTTGCCAATTTACTGATACTTTTACCCGTAAAAGGCTAGTTGCCGGTGCACGGAAGCACTCTCCACTTAATTGAAAAAAGTAAAGAAAGTGCTTTCAGAGCCCGACGTTATCGCGCACGATGACGGGTAACCAGTTAGGGGGGTCGAGCCGGGGGAGGTCCGGCCCGGTTTTTTGCGTGTATATAATAAGGCGTCGTAGTATGGCTCGTAAGTTTGCTGCTGCTGTTTTTTCTCTGGGGTGTATTCACGCGAGTTCAAGTTTCGCGCTGGGTCTGGGTGAGATCAAACTGGATTCGTTCCTCAATGAGCCACTGAAGGCCCGGGTTGATCTGCTCAATACCGAAGGTTTGCACTCCGATGAGGTGCGCATTCGCCTTGCTACCCGTGAAGATTTCGAACGTATGGGCGTTGAACGCGCCTATTTTCTGACCAGCATCAGTTTTGCGGTGAATGTGGATGCCAGCGGCAAGGGCGTTATCAGTATCACCTCGGAAGATCCGGTTCTGGAACCCTACCTGGATTTTATCGTTGAAGCGCGCTGGCCGTCCGGTCGTCTGTTGCGCGAGTATACCGTTCTTGTAGACCCTCCTCTTTTCGACACGACGACGCCTGTCATGTCGGCGACCGAGCGCGTGTCGGAGGTCGAGGGTATTCCGATGCCCGGAGAAAGCGGAAAAAAGTCCGCTGACCCGGCTGCGGCCAGTGGCACCCGGGTAGATGTGCGCAAGTCTGGCCTCGCCCCGGGTGCGATGCCCGACCGCGACTTCAATGCCGAGACGTCCTCTTCACCGCGCGCCGGCAGCCGCTACATGATTCACCGCGACGATACCCTCTGGGAGATCGCGTCCTCCGCCAGACCGGCGGGCAGTTCAGTGCACCAGACGATGCTGGATATTCAGCGCCTGAATCCCGACGCCTTTATTGACGGCAATATCAACCGCATCAAGGCCGGCTATATCATCTATCTTCCCACCGAGGGCGATATCAGCTCCCAGGACTTGTCTGCAGCCCTTGCCGAAGTAAAACAACAGAACGCGGACTGGGAAGCCGGCCGCGCCAGTGCACCCATTACCAGCGGACCAAAACTGCGTATTTCAGCTGAACCTGCCCAGGACTCTGACGAGTCGGTCGCCGATGCCGGCACTTACGCCGCAGGAGGTTCCGCAGCTGCAGAAGAATTGGAGAGAGCCAGCCTGGAACAGGCCGAGATGGCCGAAGAACTCGCTGCCGTGCAGCAGCAGGTGAACACCCTGCAGCGCATTGTCAGTGTCAAGGACGACCAGATCGCGGCGCTGCAGGCTGCGTTGGAGGAAGCCGGCGGCTCTGCCGAGGAACTCGAAGACGCATTGTCGGCGGGTGACGAGGAGCTGATGACGTCCACTGGCGATACCCTGGGCGAATTGTCCTCAGCAGCTGACGGTGCCGAACCCGGCGACTCCCTCTCTGCTGCCGCGGCCGCCTCTGGCGAGGAGCTTGCAGCAAGCCCGGAGGACGCCGGCGCCGAATCTGAGCCTGAGGTGGTAGAGGCACCAGAGCCGGCGTCTGCGCCAGTGCCCAGTGTGACTACGCCACCGGCAGAAGACAGCGGCATCATGAGCAAAGTGCTTTATGGGGTTGGCGCGCTGGTGCTGGCATTGTTGGCCTTTTTCTTCGTGCGCAAACGTCGCCAGGAAGACGCTGACGAAGAGCCTCTGGCGATCAACGATGCCTTTGCGGATGTCCAGCTTAAAGAAGAAAATGTGGCTCCCGTGGCCGAGCCTGATCCCGAGCCACTCGCCGAGTTGGAAGAAGAGCTCGACGAACCCGTGGAGACGACCGTAGCGGATAATCGCGGTTACGGTGAACGCAGGCATGACGAATACGCCTCTGATGTTGATACCGGTGATGCGCTTGCCGAGGCAGATATCTACATTGCCTACGGACGCTATCCGCAGGCCAAGGATCTGCTGCAGAATGCGTTGGTGAATGAGCCTGGCAACACCGCTTACCGCCTCAAACTACTCGAAACTGAACTGCAGATGGGTGATACCACTGCCGCTGAAGCGCAGCTGCGAGAGCTGGAAACGCTCGGCGATGCCAGTGCAGTGGCACGTGCGCGGGAACTGCTGGGTGAGGGTGACAGTTTTGACAGCCCACCTGACGGTCTGGGAGCGGAGATAGACAGCGAGCTGGAATCCGACTTTGCCGGCCTCGAGATAGAGGGTAGCGATGCTGAAGCAGGCGAGATCCTGGATGAAGAGCTGGACCTGTCCGCAGATTTCGACGATGACGCACTGGGTGCAGAGGTCGATGATGAAGACCTGGTGATCGCGGCAGAATCCAATGGCATGTCGACCAAGCTCGACCTGGCGCGTGCGTACATGGATATGGGCGATGACAGCGGGGCACGGCAGATCCTCGAGGAAGTGGTCGCCGAAGGCTCTGAAGAACAAAAAGCGGAGGCCGGAGCGCTGCTGGAGCGCATTGGCTGATTCACTGTCCCGACCCGATAATGGCCCGCTGCCAGCGGGCAGCCGCCTGGCCTGCAGAATTGAATACGATGGTTCCCGTTACAATGGCTGGCAGGCCCAGCCCCATCCCGGGGCACGTACCGTGCAACAAGAACTCGAGACTGCGCTGGCATCAGTCGCCGCACAGCCTTTGCGCGTGCACTGCGCCGGACGTACCGACACCGGTGTGCACGGTCACTACCAGATTATCCACTTTGATTCCCCTGTAGAGCGTGCGCCCAGGGCCTGGGTACTGGGTACCAATGCCAGCCTGCCGCAAGATGTGCGCGTGCACTGGGCCGTACCCGTGGAACAAACGTTCCATGCGCGCTTCAGCGCTGTGTCACGGCGTTACCGCTACCTCATTGCCAATACGGCGGTAAGGCCGCCGTTGTTTCCCTCCCAGCTGACCTGGCACAGACACCCCCTGGATGCACAGTTGATGGATGCAGAGGCGCAGGTGTTATTGGGTGAACAGGACTTCTCTGCGTTCCGGGCGGCGGCTTGCCAGTCTTCCACGCCCATGCGTAACCTGCAGTCAATACAGGTATTTCGGCAGGGCGACCTGGTGGTTGTGGATATACAGGCGAACGCGTTTCTGCATCATATGGTGCGCAACATTGTCGGCTCGCTCATGGCGGTGGGCAGTGGCCGCCAGGGTGCTGGCTGGATGGCTGAGCTGTTGCGGGGCCGGGATCGAACACGAGCAGCCGACACCGCCGCGCCGCATGGCTTGTACCTGGTTGATGTAGCGTATCCTGACAGTTATGGTCTTCCGCCTGCGCCCTATGGGCCGATGCTACTGGGTGTTCAGGCGCCTGCTGTGTAAAGACAGCCGCCAGCGCTTCTGCTATGATCCGCCGCTTGTTTTTCTGCGGTATTCAGGTCCGACTGTGACGCCAACGCGTATTAAAATTTGTGGCATTACCCGTCCGGAGGACGCCGCTTTGGCGATACGCAGCGGCGCCGATGCGCTTGGCCTGGTGTTCTATCCCGAGAGTCCGCGCGCCGTGTCTGTCGCGCAGGCCAGACGGATCGCGGCGGTGGTTCCTCCTTTCGTGACCCTGGTGGCGCTGTTCGTGGATGCAAGCCGGGAGACCATCTCCAGCGTACTGCAGGAAGTACCCATAGGCATGATTCAATTTCATGGCAACGAGACACCTGCCTTCTGTGGAGCGTTTCGCCTGCCGTGGATGAAAGCGATTCGCGTGCGCGAAGGGCTGGACGTGTCGGCCGCCTGCCGGCCCTATCGCGACGCCAGCGGTGTATTGCTGGATGCCTGGCAGGATGGGGTGCCCGGGGGTACCGGCCAAACCTTCGACTGGCAACAGGCAGAAGCAGCGCTCCCATTGCCCGTGGTGCTGGCGGGTGGCTTGAATGCAGGCAATGTAGCGGAGGCGATCAACACGCTGCGGCCCTGGGCGGTGGATGTCAGCGGCGGGGTAGAGTCCAGTCCCGGGGTAAAGGACGGGAACAGGATTGAGCAGTTTATAGCGGCGGTACGCACCGCGGATCAACAGCAATTGGAAGAGCAGTAAAATGACTAGCGACGTGAAAAAACCGAATTTTGGTGCAGTACCTGACGCGCAGGGCCGTTTTGGCGTCTATGGTGGCAAGTATGTCGCCGAGACCCTGATGTCCGCGCTGGATGAACTGGAGACGCTCTATAACCGGCTGAAGGAGGATGAGAGCTTTCAGCGCGAGCTTGATGAAGACCTGGCGCGATATGTGGGGCGCCCATCGCCTCTTTACGAGGCCAGGCGCTGGAGCAAGCAGGTGGGCGGGGCACGCATTCTGCTCAAGCGGGAGGACCTCAACCACACGGGTGCGCACAAGGTGAACAATACCGTGGGCCAGGCGCTATTGGCCAAGCACATGGGCAAGAAACGGGTAATCGCCGAGACCGGTGCGGGTCAGCACGGTGTTGCCACCGCTACCATAGCGGCGAGACTGGGTCTGGAATGCCAGGTGTTCATGGGCGAGGAAGATGTCCGCCGCCAGGCGCTCAACGTCTATCGTATGAAACTGTTGGGGGCCGAGGTGATCCCGGTCAAGTCCGGCTCGCGCACGCTCAAGGATGCCATGAACGAGGCGATGCGTGACTGGGTGACCTATGTCGATGAGACGTTTTACATCATCGGCACCGTGGCCGGGCCCCATCCCTATCCGATGCTGGTGCGTGATTTCCAGTGTGTGATTGGCAGAGAGGCCCGTGCCCAGTGCCTGGACTACACCGGCAAACTACCTGACGCGCTGGTTGCCTGCGTGGGGGGCGGGTCCAACGCCATAGGGCTGTTCCATCCTTTTCTTGAAGACGAGTCTGTCGCCATGTATGGCGTAGAAGCGGGCGGTCACGGGGTATCCACCAATCAGCACGCTGCTCCACTGACCGCGGGTACGCCAGGCGTGCTCCATGGTAATCGCACCTACCTGATGCAGGATGCCGATGGTCAGATCATGCATACGCACTCTGTATCTGCGGGCCTGGATTACCCGGGCGTAGGGCCTGAGCACAGCTGGTTAAAGGATACTGGCAGGGTTAATTACGTAGTTGCCAACGACGACGAGGCCCTGCGCGCTTTTCACACGCTGACCCGGGTTGAGGGAATTATGCCGGCGCTGGAAAGCAGTCACGCTCTGGCGTATGCGGAAAAACTTGCCGCTACCATGAGCCCTGAGCAAAGTATTGTGGTTAATCTCTCCGGTCGCGGGGATAAAGATATTCATACAGTTGCCCAGATTGATGGCATCGAGTTTTAGAGGGAGTAGCAAGTGAGTCGTATAGCGGGGCGTTTTGAACAGCTGGCTGAAGAGGGCCGCAAGGCGCTTATTCCCTATATAGTAGTGGGTGACCCAAGGCTGGAAGTGACCGTGCCCCTGATGCACGCGCTGGTGGCCAATGGTGCGGATATTCTTGAACTGGGCGTACCGTTCTCCGACCCTATGTCTGAAGGCCCGGTCATCCAGTTGGCACATGAGCGAGCCCTGGCCAATGGCGCGAGTCTGCGTGACGCCCTGGCTGCAGTGCGAGAGTTTCGCGAGAAGGATGACACCACTCCGGTGCTGCTGATGGGTTACGCCAACCCGGTCGAGCACATGGGGCATGCCGTATTTGCAGACGCCGCAGCCGAAGCTGGCCTCGACGCCTTGCTCACCGTGGATATTCCGCCAGAGGAAGTCAGTGGCATCAACACCGAACTGCAACGCGTGGGGCTGGATAATATCTTCCTGGTGGCGCCCACTACGCCGGATGCACGCATCGAACGTATAGCCAGTGAGGCAAGCGGGTTCATCTACTATGTGTCCCTCAAGGGCGTGACGGGTGCTGGCCACCTGGACGCGGACGACGTTGCCAACCACGTGGCGCGCATCCGCAAGCACTCGTCTTTACCTGTTGCGGTGGGTTTCGGCATCAAGGATGCGAGCTCTGCTGCGTCGGTGGCAGGCGTTGCCGACGGCGTGGTGGTGGGCAGTGCGCTGATCAGAGCGATGGCTGATACCCTGGAGTCAGGAGCTGATATCCAGAGCGCGCAGGATGCGGCAGTGGGCTTGCTGGCAGAAATACGCGAGGGAGTCGATAGCGTTACTTCCTAGTCATGCCGGCTGGCGGTTATAATGTCGCCTCCATCGGTGGGGGAACTACATGAGCTGGATTGACAAGATTCTGCCTTCTGGCGTCAGCAAGGGTGAGGGCACCAAGCGCTCAAGCGTACCGGAAGGGCTGTGGAAAAAGTGCGTCAAGTGCGATGCCGTGCTCTACCGGCCGGATCTGGAGCGCAATGACGATGTCTGCCCCAAGTGCGATCACCACATGCGTATCGGCGCTCGTCGCCGCCTCGATATCTTTCTCGACCCTGAAGACCGCGAGGAAATTCTTAGCGACATTGAGCCTGTTGACCGACTCAAGTTCAAAGACAAGAAGCGCTATCGTGACCGCCTGACGGCGGCGCAGAAGTCGACCGGAGAAAAAGACGCGCTAATCGCCATGCGCGGTACGCTCAGGGGTATGCCGATAGTAGCGGTAGCCTTCGAATTCGACTTTCACGGTGGTTCCATGGGGTACGCAGTGGGAGAAAAGTTTACGCGTGCGGCCCAACTCTGCCTGCAGGAGAATATTCCGCTGGTGTGCTTTGCCGCCTCCGGTGGCGCGCGCATGCAGGAAGCCCTCATATCGCTGATGCAAATGGCCAAGACCAGTGCAGTACTGGAGCGCATGAAGATGGCTGCGGTACCTTACGTCTCGGTAATGACAGACCCCATTTATGGGGGTGTGTCGGCGTCTCTGGCGCTTCTCGGCGACATCAATGTGGCAGAGCCCGATGCCCGGGCCGGTTTCGCCGGGCCGAACATCATTGAACAGACTATCCGCCAGAAACTCCCCAAAGGTTTTCAGCGCAGTGAATTCCTGCTTGAGCATGGTGCGATAGACATGATTGTGCACCGTACGGAAATGCGCGATACATTGGGCCGGCTGCTGGCGAAGCTGGGGCATATAGATCTCAGCGAGAAAGAAGAAGCCGATGAACCGGCGGAAGTAGAGATCCCGGAGCCCGAGGTCAGTGACGAGGTGGAAATTCCCCTAGATTCGGCAGGGGATGACTGAGCGTTCACTCGCCGAATGGCTGCATCACCTGGAGACACTTCACCCCAGTGCGATGGACCTGGGGTTGGAACGCGTCAGCAGGGTTGCCGATGCAATGCAGCTGCGCCAGCCAGCTGTTCCGGTTATCACTGTAGGGGGTACCAATGGTAAGGGCTCCACTGTGGCGGTGCTGGAATCGCTGCTGAGCGAGTGTGGATATCGCACCGGGGCGTTCACTTCGCCGCATTTCCTGCGTTTTAATGAGCGTATCCGGGTAGGTCGCCAGGAGGTGGCAGACGAGGATATCGCAGCGGCTTTTGCCGCCGTTGAGCGGGCCCGTGGGCCGGTTTCTCTCACCTATTTTGAGTTTGCCAATCTTGCCGCGCTGTGGCTATTCAGGGCGCGCGAGGTGGACTTCGTGTTGCTCGAGGTAGGGCTGGGTGGGCGTCTCGACTCAGCCAATATGGTCGATGCGGATGTAATGGTCATTACCAGCATCGACCTGGACCATCAGGCCTGGCTGGGCGATACGCGCGCCGCCATCGCCAGGGAAAAGGCTGGCATTTTGCGCCGCGACCGGCCGGTGGTGATAGCGGACCCGGAGCCCCCGAAGGAACTGCTGCAATGCGCGCAGCAGACGGGTGCGTCACCGGTGCTGCGGCTGGGACATGAATTTTCCTATACACAGGAAGACAGCCACTGGCATGGCTGTATTGTTGGCGTAAATGGGGCCCGGCGCACCTTGCCGTCGCTGCCGCAGGGGGCGCTGCTGCCGGCGAATATCTGTGCTGCAGCACAGGCAGCGGCGTTGCTGGGTATCGAGTTCTCCGACGCTGCACTGGAAGCTGCGCTGCAAGGGGCGTTTCGGGTGGGCAGGCGGCAACGCCTTGAGATTGCAGGAAAGCACTATCTGCTGGATGTCGCGCACAATCCTGCTGCTATTAACAGGCTGCTGGAGTATATTGATGCAACTCCATGTAAAGGCAGGATTATCGCCCTGTTCTCGGCAATGAAAGACAAGCCGGTGACGGATATGCTGGCGCAGTGTGGCCAGCGCTTTGATGCCTGGTTCCTCGGTGAACAGCCGTCTAACCCGCGAGCGATGAGTGCCGAGGAAACAGGGTCGATACTGCGCGCTCAGGGCCACAGTATGATCAGCATCAGCAAGAACCTGCGCCAGGCCTTCAGGCGGGCACAGGGGCTGATGCAACAAGAGGATCTGCTCGTCGTCTTCGGCTCGTTTTTTACTGTCGCTGCCGTACTGCCACAACTAGAGAAGGACCAGGGGAAGACCGGAACACATGAATGAAGTGTTAAAGCAACGCCTGGTGGGGGCGCTTATTCTGGTCGCCCTGGGTGTCGTGTTCTGGCCGATAATCTTTGTAGAGCCGGGGCAGCAGGAAGAGGAATCCCTTGCCCGGATTCCGCCACGGCCTGATGTATCGACACTGCCCATCGAGCCACCGGACATGGCCGGTTTGCGGCCCTCCGGCGAGCTTGTCAGAACAGACCAGCCTGCACCTGAGCTGGACAGCGCGCCCGACGACTCACCAGACGCGCAAACAGCGGGCAAATCAGAGCCGGCCGAAACAGTGAAGCCGCCGGAATCAGCCCCAGCGGTGGCAACGAAACCGGAAACGCGACCGCGCAGTGAGCCGCCGGTCAAACCGCAACTGGATGCCGAGGGGATACCGGTGACATGGATCTTGCGGGTGGCCAGCGTCAGCAGTGCTGAGAAGTCTGATGCGCTGCGCAAGGAGTTGCTGGCCATGGGGCACAAGGCTTATGTCAAGAAGGTAAAGAGTGGCGGCCAGACTCTCTATCGAGTGTATATCGGCCCCAAGGTTGAGAAAGCCAGGTTGGAAGACGTGCGCAGCGAGATAGATGCGCGCTTCGGTGTGGAGTCCATGATCACCCGCTATTACCCATGAAGGGCAACGCAGTGATGATACCGGGGGAGGTTGTTATGGCCTTGCTGCGCTCTGTTAGAATGCGCGCCTGTGGAGCCCTGCTGTGATCGAGCTGTCCCAGCTGAACGGCGTTGACTGGCTCATCATCGTGGTGATCACAGTGTCCGTCCTGTTGAGCCTGTGGCGCGGTTTTGTGCGAGAAGCACTTTCGCTGTTGGGCTGGGTGGCGGCCTTTGTGGTAGCGCACACATTTGTAGACCGACTGGCCGTGGAACTGGCCGGGGCGATCGCCAATGTCACCGGCCGTTACGTTGCGGCCTATGCACTGTTGTTCGTCTCTACACTGCTGGTGTTTACACTGGTGGTGAGAGTGGCCTCCGGGCTGGTGCGGGCAGCCGGTTTGAGCGTTCTGGATCGGTTGCTCGGGACCCTGTTCGGTTTTGCCCGTGGCGTGATCATTATGCTGGTGCTGGCCTACGTAGTGAGGCAACTGGTGCCGCCGCAGGACCAACAATGGCTGCATCAGTCTGTACTGATGCCGCATTTGAATATGCTTGCCGACTGGGTGCAAACGGTGTTTTCCAACACCATCCCGGGCGGCGGTATCTCGATCTGATAGAAGAGGTGAATGCTGGATGTGTGGCCTGGTTGGACTGGTAGCAAGCCATAACGTAGCCCCTGACATATACGATGCGCTCACGGTGCTGCAGCACCGCGGACAGGATGCGGCAGGAATCATGACGTGCGAAGGCGGGCGCTTCAGCTTGCGTAAGAGTGAAGGCCTGGTCCGCGATGTATTTCGCCAGCACCATATGCAGCGGCTGGAAGGCAGTATCGGGATAGGCCATGTGCGCTATCCCACCGCTGGTAGCTCGGGGCCCGCCCTGGCCCAGCCGTTCTACGTCAATTCTCCCTATGGTATTGCCCTGGCGCACAACGGCAACCTGACCAACGCGGAGCAATTGGGACGTGAACTGTTCCAGGATGACCTGCGTCATCTCAATACCGACTCAGACTCTGAAGTGCTGCTGAATATATTTGCCCACGAATTGCAGATACTGGGCAAGTTATCCCCGAAAGCGGATGACATTTTCAAGGCGGTAGAGGCGGTACACCGTCGTTGCCGCGGCGGCTATGCCGCCGTGGGGCTGATCGTCAACTACGGGGTATTGGGCTTTCGCGACCCCATGGGCATACGCCCGCTGGTCGTAGGCGAGCGGCGCGGCGCCGACGGCAAGAAGGATTATATGATTGCCTCCGAGAGTGTTGCTCTTGATGTGCTGGGCTTTACGCTGCTGGGCGATGTAGCGCCTGGTGAGGCCGTGTTCATTGATATGCAGGGTAAACTGCATCGTCGGCAATGTGCCCAGACGCCGATACTGCGGCCCTGTATCTTTGAGCATGTGTATTTTGCCCGGCCGGATTCGCTGATGGACAGCGTCTCTGTTTACAAGACCCGGATGCGCCAGGGGGCGGCCCTGGCCAACAAGATCCACCGTGAGCG
>JAUIIQ010000192.1 GCA_030431585.1 Gammaproteobacteria bacterium
ATAGGCAAGGCCGCCGGCAGTGCAAATTAACAGCATTTCCAGCGCCCTGCGCTGCCAGTCCCACTGCAGCCAGAGCGTACTGTCTCCCTGCAACAGCACGACCGCCAGTGCCATGGCTGCAGTGGCCGCCAGCAGACGCAGGCAGTATCGCTGCCATCCCGGCTGCCATTGGAATACGCCATCACGTCTCAGGCCACGCAGCAACAGCGCGGCATTGAGCCAGGCTGACAAGCTGGTGGCCAAAGCCAACCCCAGATGACCCACGTTGTAATACCAGAGCAAAGGCAGGACAAAAGCAAAGTTCATCAGCATATTCGCCACCATAGCGATTATCCCGATCTTGACCGGCGTGGCGGTGTCCTTGCGCGCATAGAAGCCGGGTGCGAGTACTTTTATCAACATGAAAGCCACCAGGCCCAGGCTATAGGCTCGCAGGCTGAGGGCCGCCATGTCTACATCCTCAGGTGTGAGCGCTCCGTACTGAAACAATGTGATAAGAATAGGCTTGGCCAACAAGACCAGGGCCAGCGCAGCGGGCACGCCAATCAGCAACACACAGCGCATTGCCCAGTCCAGGGTGAACGCGAACTGATCCTCTCTCGCGGCAGCCCGGTGTGCAGAAAGGTTGGGCAGGATTACCGTGGCTATCGCAATACCAAACACGCCCAGGGGCAGCTCAGCGAGGCGGTCTGAATAATAGAGCCAGGAGACACTGCCGGTAGGCAGGAATGACGCAAGCACCGTATCCAGCAGGAGGTTGATCTGACTGACAGATACGCCAAACAGTGCAGGCACCATCAGCTTCAATATCCGCCGCACACCTTCGTGGCGCACATCGAACACTGGCCTGGGAACCAGGTCCAGACGGTAAAGCGAGGGCAGTTGAAACAGCAACTGAATAATACCCGCGAAGAACACACCCCAGGCCAGCGCGAAAACCGGCTCGGCAAACCAGGGCGCGGCCACAGTCGCAGCGAATATCAGCGAGAGGTTGAGAAACACCGGCGTAAAGGCAGGCACGGCAAAACGACCGTAACTGTTGAGAATTGCCCCGCACAAACCGGTCATGGAGATCAACAGCAGGTAGGGAAAAGTGATGCGAATCATGTCTGCGGTGAGCTGGAACTTCTCCGGCTCACTGACGAAGCCGGGCGCGAAAATCATTGCCACGACAGGCGATGCGGCTACGGTCACCAGCGTCAATAGCAGCAGCACTGAACCGAGGACACCCGCGACCCGGTTGACCAGAGCCTGGACAGCAAACAAGGCATTTTCCTGCTTGTAATCGGCCAGCACGGGTACAAATGCCTGGGCGAAAGCCCCCTCAGCAAACAGGCGGCGCAGGAAATTCGGGATCTTAAAAGCGACAAAAAACGCGTCTGCGTTGGCGCTGGCACCGACAAATGCGGCGATCACGATGTCACGCACCAACCCCAGGACGCGGGAGATCGTGGTCATACCGCCAACCAGGGCACTGGAGCGCAGCAACCCCGGCCTGGCTTCTTCCAATGTGGGTGACGGCTCGTTCATGACAGGCATCCCGGGGCTCAGCCCCAGCGAGCTCTCACCTTGTCGAGATGGTTACGCAGCCAAAGTAAGGAAATCAGTGTATGGCCATTGGGAATGCAGTCCCGGTCCAGCAGATCAAATGCGGCCTCCACAGGCAGCGAATGCACCAGAATATTCTCCCCCTCATGAGCCAGACCGTGCACACCGCCTGCTATCGCGCCGGAAACGCAGCCGCAGAACAGCGTAACGCGCTCAGAACACGCACCGGCACTGGGCAGAACCGTGGCGATAGGCAACAGGTCTGTCACTTCGCAACCAGCCTCTTCCAGGGCCTCGCGATGCGCCACTTCTGTCTCGCTTTCATCGCGCTCAACAATGCCGGCAATGACCTCGAGCATCCACGGGCTTTGCTGGTCACGCATGGCTCCGGGGCGGAATTGCTCTATCAGCACGACTGAGTCCGTAGCCGGATCGTAGGGCAGCAGGCCGACCGCATCACCACGCTCAAATATCTCCCGCACCTGCGGCTCGACCCACCCGCCCTCAAAGGCGCGATACTGCAGTGTTACCCGACGCACGCTGAAGTAGCCCTGAAAGACTGTTTCATCCTTCAGCACGCGTACGTCTTCAGCGCCAAAGCTCAGTTCAAACGCCATCAGCAACGACCAGCCGTGTACCAATTCACCTCACGGGAATGCTTGTCTACCGCAGCAACCACTTCCAGCACCAGCACAGGAACAAAGATGCGTTCCACGTACTCACGCTCAAACTGCGAGACAGACAGGATATGGCTTCCGGCAAATTCCATACGTGCTGCGCTCCCTCAGTGGCAGGTGAATGACTGCGCGATTATACGGCCCCTCGCGGCCCCGGGCCATGTGCTTAATACCGCATTGCTGAAAGCGTCCGCACCGACTTCCGGGCGATGCACAAAACCACACAGAACCGTAGCACCAGCCCCGATCTATGCCAGCAGACTGTCGCTGTACTCCAGCAACTGCTCCAGCAACTGACACTGCTGCAAACCAAGATCGCCGGACGCAACCAGCGCTTCTACCGTCTGCTGGTACTCTTCCATGCAGATGCTGGCGCCCGCTTCGGGCTCTGTCAGTCGCTGGAAACGGTACTCTTCCCACTGGGCCAGCTCTTCCCCGGAAAGGCTGTCGGGGTAGTTGCGCGCGCGATAGCGAAACAACATCTCCGGCAGACGGCCGTCCTCAAAGGGGAAGCTGGCTGTGGCCAGGTCCTCAGCGGAACTCTCACGTACCTGGTCCATCAATCGCTTGTCGGCAGCGCTGAAAAAGCCGCCGCTGTAGAGCATTCTGTCCGGGTCGTTTATCTCTGCGTAATCACGACCCGCATACACCGCCTGAATCTTCTTGACGAAGCCCTGCGGGTCTGTGCTGCGGTAATCACGCAGCACAGCGAGGTGGGCGCGGCACTGATCGCCAGAAATGCCCAGCCGGGCCGCAGTATCCGGGTCCGCCATTTTTGCAGTAACCAGTACCGGACAACGGTTGGTGTGCACAGTTTTCAAACCCGGCCTGGTGACACCTTCAGGCAGCTCTTCGGTACGCGTATACAGGTGCTCACGCAGGGTTTGCGCGGAGCCCTCAACCAGCGCGGCCGGATCGGACATGAGGTCAAAACAGATAACCTCGTTCTTGTTTACGGGATGCACAGCCAGCGGCACAATCAACGCTATGTTGTGACGCTGCGCGCCAAACATACCCGACACGTGCAACACCGGTTTCATGGCCTTGATGTCCAGCATCGCGGCGGCCGCGCGCTTGTCCCGGCTGCGCAGGACGTAATCGTACAGGCGAGGTTGCCTGCTCTTGATCAGGCGAGCGATGGCAATGGTTGCGTGCACGTCAGAGAGCGCATCGTGGGCGGCTTCATGCGCAATACCATTCGCTGCGGTGAGGTCCTCAAGGCGAAAACTCGCCAGGCCATCCTCGCGCACAGGCCAGTTAATCCGCTCGGGACGCAGGGCATTACAGGCTCGCACCATATCGATAATATCCCAACGTGAATTACCGTTCTGCCACTCTCTGGCGTAGGGGTCATAAAAATTACGATAAAGGGTGTAACGCGTAACCTCGTCGTCGAAGCGCAATGAGTTGTAGCCCACGCCACAGGTGCCAGGCTGAGCCAATTCCTGGTGGATCAGCCCGATAAACTCTGCTTCGGGCAGACCCTCAGCAAGCGCCTTTTGCGGCGTGATTCCCGTAATCAGGCAGGCCTGGGGCTGGGGCAGAAAGTCATTGGCCGGGCGCGCGTAAATCACCAGTGGCTCGCCCACCGGATTCAGATCTGCGTCTGTGCGCAACCCCGCAAACTGCACCGGGCGGTCACGGGAGGGATTGCTGCCAAATGTCTCGTAGTCGTGCCAGTAGAAGGTATCGGCCACGGTATCAGCTGACCACCAGCGCCTGCTCTTCGATCTTTGCCTGCCAGATTTTCGGACCTATCTCATGCACCGAGGTCCCTTCAGCGTCGACGGCAACGCTCACCGGCATATCCTTCACCTCAAACTCGTAGATCGCTTCCATACCCAGCTCCGGGAAAGCCACGACCCGAGCCGATGTGATCGCCTTTGACACCAGATAAGCTGCGCCACCCACTGCCATCAAGTACACGGCCTTGTGCTTTTTGATCGCCTCAACGCCAACCGGACCCCGCTCCGCCTTGCCGATCATACCGAGCAGGCCGGTCTTCTCCAGAATGAAATCGGTAAACTTGTCCATACGCGTGGATGTAGTGGGGCCAGCCGGACCGACCACCTCATCACGCACCGGGTCTACGGGGCCAACGTAGTAAATAAAGCGCCCCTTGAGGTCTACTTCTGGCGGCAATCCCTCTCCTGAATCAATAAGCTCTTTCATTTTTTTGTGGGCCGCATCGCGACCGGTAAGCATCTTGCCGGACAACAGCAGGGTATCACCGGGTTTCCACAGAGCCGCTTCTTCCGGGGTGACAGTATCGAGATCTACCCGTCGCACACCTTCGCCCACTTCCCAGGTGATGTCCGGCCAATCGTCAAGACTGGGCGGTGTCTGCAGAGCGGGACCGCTGCCATCAAGCACAAAATGGGCGTGGCGGGTTGCTGCGCAGTTGGGGATCATGCACACCGGCAAGGACGCTGCGTGCGTGGGATAGTCCTTGATCTTCACATCCATCACGGTCGTCAAGCCGCCCAGTCCCTGCGCGCCGATCCCCAGCTTATTTACCGCTTCCATCAACTCAAGGCGCAGCTCCTCGGTACGATTCGCCGCACCGCGCTCGCGTAGCTCGTGTATATCAATAGGTTCCATGAGTGATTCTTTGGCCATAACGGCGGCCTTCTCCGCTGTGCCGCCAATTCCGATCCCAAGCATGCCCGGCGGGCACCAGCCTGCGCCCATCGTGGGCACGGTTTTCACCACCCAGTCGACTATGCTGTCGGATGGGTTGAGCATGGCCATCTTGGATTTGTTCTCGGAGCCACCTCCCTTCGCTGCCACTTGCACATCCACGGTGTCGCCTTCGATCACTTCCATATGTATCACGGCCGGGGTGTTGTCTTTGGTGTTGCGTCGCGCACCGGCGGGATCTTCCAGAATTGAGGCACGAAGCACGTTGTCGGGATGTGTGTAGGCTCGACGCACTCCCTCGTTAACCATGTCCGCTACGGACATGCTGGCGTCCCACTGAACGTTCATTCCTATTTTCAGGAACACGGTAACAATTCCTGTATCCTGGCAGATAGGCCGGTGGCCTTCGGCGCACATGCGCGAATTAATCAGGATCTGCGCCATCGCGTCCTTGGCTGCTGGGTTGAGTTCTTTCTGCCACGCCTCATGCACAGCGTCGACGAAGTCCTTGGGGTGATAATAGGAGATAAATTGCAGGGCGTCGGCGACACTGTCGATGAAATCATCCTGACGAATCACGGTCATTGCAGGCTTCCTTGATATTGGCGGGGGTCGGATAGGGAAACCCGTATTGTACACGTCGAAACCGCTGGGGAAAAAGCTCTGGCGTTGGTCTAAAACCGGCAAACCAGCCAGACGCGGCCAGGAGAGGGCGCCGGGGGTGACAGCGGTCGTCCCGGGGCGTCTGAGCACATGGATGTGCGAAGCCGAGCTGCCAGGGATGGCGCTGTTGCGGTCCCGGGACGGCGGCTGTCACCCCCGGCGCCGATTAGCCAAAACAAGTATCCAACCGGCACAACGCAGGATGAACTAGGGGAGCGCCTGCAGCGCCCGGATAGATGCTTCCAGGTCATTGATACTGGCATTTACCTGTCGCCGGAAGGCGTCGGTAGCGCGTACGGCTTCAGCGTTGCTGGTCACCTGCCGATTCAATTTGGCCATGTCCAGATTGATGCTGTTGAGCGTATCAGCCACACGCTCGACCTCAGCCTGGTTGCTTTTCGCACTGTTCATAAGACGCGAGAGATCGCCAGAGACACTCTTTAACTTTGCCAGATCAGCGGCGGCACCGTCGGCTTTTGTCTGCAAGCTGGCCAGCGACTTCTCGTTGGCTGCAATTTTGCTGCTGTGTGATTTGCTGGCCGCCTCCAGCTTACCGAGGCGCTCCTTGGACTGTTTCCATACATTGTCCCAGAGCTTGCGCACCTCACTGTCGAGTTCCCGGATCTTCGCTGCCTGCACTTCGGCGTTCTGACTCATACCCTCGTCAGTGTCGGACAAGCGGGCCTCGAGATCGCCAATCCGCCCGGCGTAGTCGCCAAGCGTGTCCGTGGCCTGCTGCAACTGGCCCTGCAGTTGCCAGGCCCAGGCACAGGCTACTGCGGCGACAACCAGCGCGATGGTAATGAACAGGCGAGCGAGAAACCCCGAACCGCCGTTTCCGGCTGATGCAGCCGGTTTGCCGCCTCCCTTGGAGGGTGCGCCGCGTGAGGCTGTGGCTTTGGCACTGCCGCCCTTGCCAGTGGCCCCGGGCGAGAACTCCCGGTCGCGCGAGGGGACAATGGGGGGAATGTTATCGATGTCATCTCTGGGCATGTTAAGTCAGCACTGATTTTGGGGACGTGGCAGGAATTATACATGTGACGACTGC
>JAUIIQ010000193.1 GCA_030431585.1 Gammaproteobacteria bacterium
TCAGTGCCCATGGCGTCTCCCAGGCAGTGCGCAGCGAGGCCCGGACGCGGCAGCTGAAAGTATTTGACGCCACCTGTCCGCTGGTGACCAAGGTACACATGGAAGTGGCCAGCTTTAGCGCTGCAGGGCAAGAATGCGTGCTCATCGGCCATGCCGGTCATCCTGAGGTGGAGGGTACGATGGGGCAATACGACCACTCGGCCGGGGGCGAGATATACCTCGTCGAGGATGAGCAACAGGCTGCCACGCTCGAAGTGGTGAATCCCGAGAGACTGTCCTATGTCACGCAGACCACCCTTTCCATGGACGACACTGCCAAGGTCATACAGGCCCTGCGCGACCGTTTTCCGAATATCGAGGGTCCGCGCAAGGATGATATTTGCTATGCCACACAAAACCGCCAGGACGCGGTGAAGCAACTGGCAGCGCGTTGCGACCTGATGCTGGTGGTGGGCTCGCCCAACTCCTCCAACTCCAATCGTTTGCGCGAACTGGCTGAACGTATGGGCGCCGAAGCTCATCTGCTGGATGGCGCCGATGACATTGACCCGGCATGGCTGCAGGGCAAGCAGCGCATCGGTGTGACGGCGGGCGCGTCAGCTCCCGAGGTACTGGTACAGGAAGTGATTGACGGGCTGCGCGCTCTCGGTGCTGACGCCCCGCTGGAGGTTGATGGCAGGCCCGAGAATATTACCTTTTCGCTTCCCAAAGAATTACGCATAGAGGCCAAAAACCTGTAAATCCCGTCCCGGGAAGTATCTCCCGGGCACATTACCGTCTCCCCCGTGATCCGCCCGATCCATCCAATGTGTTCTCTCGCTGGTTTTCTTGTTCGCTGCAGCTAGTCTCAAAGCAGGGGGAATGGTCATGAGAATCGCGTTTTCACCGCCGGAACAACATGGCTTTACGCTGATCGAATTGATGGCAGCGGTGGCCATCCTGATCGTGGTTGCGTTACTTGCTGTGCCGTCTTTTTCTCGCTTTAGAGAGGCCACGCGCATTCGCACCGAGACGACCCGGCTGATGAGTGACGTGGTACTCGCCCGTAGTGAGGCGATTAAACGCAATCGTCAGGTCAGCCTGTGTCCTGCCAGCGTGGGTGCAGAAGGTGAGCTTGAGTGCGGCGGTCTGTTGGCAGATGGCTGGATTATCTTTGAAGACAGTAATCGCGATGCCAGCCTCAATGCAGGGGAGGTGTTGATTCGACGCGGTAGAGCAGTGCTGCCCGGGCTGGGGGTGAGTAACCGGCTGGCCACGCGTGAGGCAGACAGTGCAATCAGGTACCAGCCAGACGGGACGGCGCGGCGCAATATGACCTTGATGGTCTGCTCGCGAGCCTACCCGGACATCGCCTCCTGGAGCGTGGTGCTGAACCTGGTGGGACGCCCGCGTATGGCTTACGACTGGGGGAACTGTGCCTAGCTGCGCAAGCTGTTTTCAGTCCTCCAGCTGTAGTTTTTTCAGCCGGTACCGCAGGCTGCGGAAGCTGATGCCCAGCAATTTGGCAGTGGCGGTCTTGTTCCAGCGTGAGTCCTCCAGCGCCTGGCTGAGAATCTGCCGTTCTATGTCAACCAGATAACCTTCGAGGTCTCCGTAGGCTTCTTCCACAGACCATGTCTGCAGCCCGTCGCGGTCAGACTTGCGAGTGCGTGCCTTGGGGTTGCGTGGCGTCATGCGCGAAAATTGCAGGTCCTCCGCGCTGATGTTACCGCTTTCGGCCAGGGCCATGGAGCGCTCAAGAATATTTTCCAGCTCCCGTACATTGCCGGGGAAACTGTACGCGCAGAGTGCGTCAATGGCAGACTGGTCGAGTTCAGCCTGCTCGTTACCGTGTTCCCGGGCGATTCGCTTGAGCAGCGCCCGCGCCAGCATTGGAAGATCCTCAGCGCGTTCCCGTAAGCTGGGAACCTGCAGATCAATAACATTGATACGGTAGTAGAGGTCATCGCGGAAGCGCCCGGCTTCCACTTCCGCACCCAGATCCTTGTGCGTGGCACTAAGCAGGCGCACGTCGGTGGGGACTTCCTCGCTGCCGCCCACTGGCCGTACTGCTTTTTCCTGAATGGCGCGCAGCAGTTTTACCTGCATTCCCAGGGGTAGGTCGGCCACTTCATCCAGAAACAGCGTCCCGCCCGCAGCAGCCTGGAACAGGCCCGGTTTGTCGGCGTTGGCGCCGGTAAAGCTGCCCTTGAGGTGGCCGAAGAGCTCACTCTCCATGAGGTCGGGCGGAATAGCGCCACAGTTCACTGCAATGAAGTTACCCGCAGCACGCGGGCCATTGTTGTGAATCAGGCGGGCGACTACTTCCTTGCCGCTACCTGATTCGCCGCGAATGTGGACAGGTGCCTGGCTGCGCGCAAGCTTGGTGATCTGCCTGCGCAGTGCCTTCACCGAGGGTGCCTCACCCAGCAGGTCCTGCACTACCGCTTTGTCCAGGCGGCTGGTGTCTCCCTCCAACTGCAGCGCAGCACTGACCAGTTTACGCAGGGTCTCCAGTTCTATGGGTTTGCTGATGAAGTCAAATGCGCCAGCCTTTAGTGCCGAGATGGCCGTTTCCACGCTGCCATGCGCTGTGATCATTGCCACCGGGATCTGCGGCTGTTCCTGTTGAATGAATTCCACCAGGTTTATGCCGTTGCCGTCAGGCAGGCGCATATCTGTCAGGCAGAGATCGGGAACTGTTTCGGACACGATGCTGCGGGCTTCACTCAGGGTGGCGGCGCTGAGCGTCTCCAGGCCCATACGGCTGAGAGTAATATCGAGTAGCTCCCGGATATCCGGTTCATCGTCTACGATGAGAACGCGCTGTGCTGCCATTTAGGATGCTCGTTGACTGAGGGAAATTCGGAAGCAACTCTCGCCTTTTTCAGTTGGGCGATAGTCGAGACCAGCATTGTTGATTTCACACAATTCCTTGCACAGGTACAAGCCCATGCCGCTGCCCTCGGCGACGGTGGTGAAAAAAGGTTCGAACAGTTTACCCTGATCTGATTGTGGCACACCGGGGCCATTGTCGATCACGTTGATCAAGGTCTGGTGACCAATAAAATCCATTGCGACCTCTATGCGCGCGGTTTCCTTGCCAGTTGCCTTGCCGCTGTGGCGCAGGGCATTGTCCAGCAGGTTGGTTAGCACCCGTTGCAGGTTCTCGGGGTCGAATTCGACCAGCAGGTCACTGTATTGGCAGTCCACGGTGATGTCAGCGGGCCGGCTCAACCCCTGCAGGTAGTTGTTTACAAAAGCCGCCAGCCATTGCTGCAGCTTGATGTATTCCGGTTTGGGCGGTTCGCGGCGGGAGATCTGCATGACGCTTTCAACAATCTGGTTGACGCGCTCTGAATGGCTTTGAATGATTTCCGCCATGCGCTTGTCGTCGGGTGCCAGCGCCTCCGATTCCTGCAGCAATTGCGCAGCATGGCTGATAGCCCCCAGCGGGTTGCGGATCTCGTGGGCTATGCTGGCAGTAAGGCGCCCCAGCGACGTGAGCTTGAGGGACTGTGCGTACTGTGTGACAGGAGAGTAGTCTTCAACGAAGACCAGGCTATCTCGCTGGGTGCTGGGCTGTAACTCGCGAAAGTGGGCAATGACCGGGACTGAATCCTGGGTGACATTAAACGGCTTTGCCTTGTGCAGGCCGGTTTCCTTCCAGTGTTGGAACTGGCGCGCCAGTTCCTGGCAATATTCCCCCAACTGCCGCCCCTGATCCATGATAACGGGACGCTCAGGGACCAGCAGCGTGGAGGCGGCCTTGTTCATCACCCGGACAATACCGTCACTGTCGACCAGTAGAATGCCCGTATCCATATGCTGCACGATCTGCTCGTTGAGTCGCTGCAGGTCATACAGGTCGCTGGCCCGGTTACGTGCCAGTTCTTCGGCGCGGCCCAGGCGTTGGGCCACCGCTTGCACCATAATCGATACAATGAAGATGAGGGCGCCCAGCAAGCCAGCCGGGAACAGCGCCGGGACATCCTGTTCACGGTGAAAAATCAGCCAGACGGTATCACCCAGCAGTGCCAGCGCGCTCAGTGCAGCGATCAGCGTGGCAAGAGTGCGGTTCACGATGAGCACCGCGCTGGCCGAAACTGTGATAATCAGCAGGACAGGCAGGCCGCTGATCACGCCGCCGCTGGCATGCGACATCAGCGTTATGCTGACGATATCCAGGATGAATACGATCAGCATAAGCCGCTGGTTGAGGTGCTGTGAGAGAAGGCCAACCAGGGGAACACTGGTTGCCAGGTGCAGCAGTGCTACCGAGACATAAAGCGTGGGGTGCAGGACGCCAACCAGCTGCCGTGTGTTCGGGCTAACCAGCATAATGAGCAATACCAGCGACAGCAGCGAGCGATACGCCACGTAGATGCGAAACAGGGCCTGGTTCTGCTGTCCGCTGGCGGCGGTGGGTCGAGTAAGAATTGCTGGGCGGTTCACGGTGGCGTTCAGCCTGTTATCTGTCGTTCTTTTGCCTGGTGCCCAGTGTAACAGGCATCCTTGAATTCGGGCTGGCTTAAAGCTGAACTTTTGCGGAAAATAGCGCCCCTCCAGCAACTCCATTTCCGAGCAGCGCTATGGCAAGCCTGAATATCCTCATGGCCCAGATGAACACTCTGGTGGGTGACTTCGACGGCAACACACAACGGGTGATAGATACCGTGAGGCGGGCGCAGAAGACGCATAGCGCCCCTGTGGTGGTCTTTCCCGAACTCACTCTCAGCGGTTATCCCCCCGAAGACCTGTTGCTGCGCCCCAGTATCGCTCTGCGGGTGCGCCAGTCCCTGGAGGCGATCTGTGCTGCTCTCGATGGCGATGCCTGGGCAGTCATCGGCTATCCGCAACTGATCGATGAGGTGCTCTACAACGTCGCGGGAGTGGTACACCGTGGTGAAATCGTCGCCGAGTACCGTAAACAGCGATTACCGAACTACCAGGTTTTTGATGAAAAACGCTACTTTGCTGCGGGTACTGAACCTTGCGTTGTCGAAGTTCAGGGCATCAAGGTGGGTTTAAGTGTCTGTGAAGATATTTGGGAGTCCGGACCGACCCTGGACACCGCGCGCGCTGGTGCCGAGCTGTTGCTGAATATTAATTCATCACCTTACCACCGCGGGAAGCGGGATGAGCGGTGGCAGCGAGTAGCAGAGCGCGCCCGGGACTCCGGCTTGCCAGTAGTTTACGTCAACCAGGTGGGCGGACAGGATGAGCTGGTTTTTGACGGTGGCTCTTTTGCCGTAAGCGCCGAGGGCAAGGTAATTGCAGCTGCGCCGAATTTCGAGGAGGGCGAATACTGGCTGCACTTCGACAGTGAAGACAGGAAGTCACCGTTTACCGGCCTTGAATTGCTGCCGCCGCTGGATGAGATGGAAGCAACCTGGCGCGCGCTGGTGCTGGGCGTGCGCGACTACGTCAACAAAAACCGCTTCAAGGGCGTGGTGCTGGGTTTGTCCGGCGGAATTGATTCCGCATTGACTCTGGCTGTCGCGGTTGAAGCCCTGGGCCCGGAGCGGGTGGAAGCGGTGATGATGCCATTCCGTTACACCTCGCAGATGAGTGTTGAGGATGCGGCGCAGCAGTCCAATACCCTGGGTGTCAGCCACAAGGTGATATCCATAGAGCCTGTGTACACGGCTTTTATGGAAAGCCTGGCGGAAGAGTTCGCCGGAACTGAAGTCGATACGACCGAGGAGAACCTGCAGGCCAGGTGTCGCGGTGTACTGTTGATGTCCATTTCCAACAAAAAGGGGCTGCTGGTACTCACCACGGGTAACAAGAGTGAGATGGCGGTGGGTTACTCAACGCTTTACGGCGATATGGCTGGCGGATTTGATGTGCTCAAGGATGTGCCCAAAACGCTGGTGTTCGATCTCTGTCGTTATCGCAACTCACTGGGCCCCTGCATTCCCCAGCGTGTGATTGATCGCCCGCCTTCTGCGGAGCTCGCGCCGGACCAGAAGGACGAGGACAGTCTGCCCCCGTATGACATCCTTGATCAGATTCTGGAGATGTATGTCGAACGAGACATGAGTGCAGAGGCGATTATCGCGGCGGGTATGGAGCGCGAGTCGGTGCAGCGGGTGTTGCGACTGGTTGATATAAATGAGTACAAGCGGCGACAGGCGCCTATCGGTGTGCGCATTACCAAACGTGGCTTTGGGCGGGACCGGCGTTATCCTATTACCTCGGGCTGGCGGATTGGGGACTGATCACCCCGGGCCGGCAAAATGCAAAAAACAGGCTAGAGATCAGGACGTGTATCGAACTGCGGCGGCGTAGGCGGGAAGAACAGTCCGAAAGTCGCCTTGTTGATCCAGTTGCGTTGTAGGCCGTCCAATGTGTACACGCTCTTGAAGTTGCCGTCCTTGTCCAGGTTGGGATGCTCCGGGTAGTTCAGCGCCAGAGTCTTGATCGCATCCTCGGCCAGGTCATCCAGCCCCAACAGGATATAGCCCTGGGCCATCACAGCAAGGCCGTCAGCCACTGCCGGTGTGCGTTGGAAATTCTCCACAACATACCGGCCCCGGTTCGCTGCAGCCAGGTAGGCGCCGCGTCGGAAGTAG
>JAUIIQ010000008.1 GCA_030431585.1 Gammaproteobacteria bacterium
GAAGACCAGATAAGCCGCAATGCTCAGAGCGAGAGCCGCGGCGAACACCGGCACGGGGTAGAAAGTAGTGGCCGTCGGCCCCAGTCCCCGGTGCGTGTTGATAGCAGCGTGATGCCACGGTGTCAGGTCCGTCCAGCCAGCGTAAATTGACTGAAGCCGGGCGGAAAGCGATGCCGGTCGCAAGGAAACGTCGCTGAAGGTAACAGTGGCGCCAGCCTGTCCCGTTACCATGATGCCCAGGGATGTCAGCGTTCCGGTCCAGGCTTGCAGTCCTCTGGTGTCAAGCCACAGAGGCGTCCCGGCCTTCGTAGGCAGTGTGTGCACATGGACATGCGCCCTGGTCTCTGCTGTCCGCCACAGCAGCAGCACCGACGACTCTCCTGGTGGCGGAGTCACATCCAGATGCAGGTAGGGAAAGGCGCTTGCCGGGGCGCGGGATATCGGCAGCGCAATAACGCCCTGACCAGAGGCGTTTAGCCGAAGATGCAGTTGCCCGTCGCTACGCCTGCCACTGCCACTCTCCACCCGCACGGTAGCGGCGTTCCAGTTGAGGGCAGGGAATGCGTCGGCACCGTCGCGTACCTCCTGGCTCAGGTAGATGCCTGCCAGCAATGCGAGCAGGCCTGTCAGCATGGAGATGCCGGTCAGTTTCAGCATGTAGCGGGATTTTTCATGTCAGTGTGTCAGGCAAGATATAATATCAGAGTACGAACCGACTATGTTCTTTGCGATACAGCGGTTTGGCAGGCGGGCGGGCCACAACGTGGCAGGCCAGGAGGGGGAATTGTGGCCGGGTCGGAATGTTGTAGATGACGAATAAGCGTAAGGTGTTTTTCCTGGCCCTGGAGGCAGCCAGCCCCGACCTGCTGGCCAGGGGCATGAATGAGGGCTGGCTGCCAAACCTGGCCGCTCTCAGAGAGCGCAGCTCTCACGGTGCCATACGCTCCTTGCGCGGTGTCGGTGCAAATGCCCTTTGGCCCTCAATTTATACCGGGGTGGATCCCTCGCGGCACGGGCGCTTTTATCACAGCCAGTTGCAGGACAATGGTTACCACACGGGTGATGCAAGCCAGTTCGGGGTCACACGCAACACGATATGGGAGGAGGCATCGCGCGCGGGGCGGCGCGTAGCTGTACTGGATCTCCCCAAGGCGCCGGCGAGTGTCGAGCTTAACGGCATTCAGGTGCTGGACTGGAGCACGCATTACAGCTACGCCGCTGAATTCAGGACGGTGCCTGCGGCCCTGGCAAAGCAGCTGCCGGGTACCTATGGCGAGCCGGAGGAATGCCCCTGTCTGGACCGGCGCTACCTGACGCCTGCTCCGCCCGCTGCGGCCGAAATAATCGATCAGCTCGAGCGCACCATTATTGCCACCCAAAACCACCTGGTAGGGCAGTTGCGCACACAGTCCTGGGATTTTTGCATGGCGTCGCTGGGGGCGCTGCACTGCGCTGGTCACCAGCTCTGGCACTTGCATGACCCTTCGCACCCCTGGTTCAGGCAGGTGGAGCAGGCACAGGGTGACCCACTACTGCAGGTGTATCGAACAATAGATCATGCCTGCGGCGCAATTATTGATGAGTTGCCTGAGGACACTGCGGTAGTGATCCTGGCGGGGCCGGGTATGGGGCCAAACTACGTTCGCGTCGATCTGCTCGACGAAATACTGCTCCGGCTGGAAGGCGGCGGTGCTTCTGCTGCGAAAGGGATGAACAGGGCGCTTAAGCGGCTGTGGCGTCTGTCCCCGCAGTCGTGGCGGCAGAGGCTGTCCGGGTTGGCACACGCAATGGACGGCAGATTGCAGGCGAGCGACCGATCGCGGCGTCGTTTTTTCTCGGTGCAGACCAACGATAACGTGGGGGGTATCAGGATAAACCTGCAAGGACGAGAGCCTGATGGCCTGGTTGCCAGCGATGCGCTGGACGAGACCTGCGATGAATTGATCGCCAGAATCCGTAGCCTTCATGTTGTAGGCAGTGGAGAGTCTCTGGTACGTGATATTTTCCGTACCAACACTGTTTACGCCGGGCAGTATCTGGCACAGCTGCCGGATATTCTCATCGAGTGGAACCAGCCCGGTGTTATTACCGCGATAACAAGTGCGCACACAGGGCTTATTCGACAGGACCGCTTGCCGGACCTGAGTGGTACGCACAATGACCGTTTATGGTGCCTGATTCACCTGCCGGGGGAGCAGGCGGGTGAGTTGGCTGCGGATGCCGGTGCGCTGGATATTGCGCCAACGCTCGCCGCACTGTGCGGTCTGGATGAACTTGATCTGCCCGGGCAGCCACTCGTCCCGCTCAGCTGACGGGTTTGTATCTGGCATCCTTCGCCAGGGCTTGACCGCTTTAAATACCGCAGCTGACTACCAGTGCAGCTGGCAGATGAAAGAGCAGGGCAGTTGCCCCTGGTAGCGGGCACGCAGCTTTGTTGCCGGGATCGCTCGATTGAAAGCGGGGTGATACTCGTAGGGTAGCGCCTCTACCTGCAGGGCAGGGTCCAGCTCTATCACGCACAGGGACTCTCGTTCGCGCGTAGCGAGTGCAAAGCGGTTGTCAGCCTGTTGCACAAGGCTGATATCTGGGTGGAAGTGGTAGAGGATCTCTGCCGTATGCGAGCCGCGGCCAGTCAGTCTGTCGGTTATGCTGAGCGTGTCCAGCGTCATTTCCCACCTTCGGTGGTGCAGCAGTTTATTGCCTGGACGGCAGTAGCCATCGTGGGCCGCACTGACGTGCAGGCTATGGTCCAGGGTGTCCTGCTGCGACTCAACGATCGACGCCCGCCGGCCTACTTTGAACAGTCCCCATACGTCAGAGGAATTGCGCTGGTCCAGCACCAGCGTATTGTGTGCCGCTGTGCCTCGTTGTTGCAGTCTAGCGGGCATCCTTTCATAAGTGGACAGGCCTGTATCGACCACAACCCGCTGTTTCTCCAGCGACAGTTCGAAGGTGAGCGTGTCGGCGTGGCCATGGCTCGCGGCGTGGTCAGGTGCAATCCTGCCAATGTCCAGCAATGCAGTGGCCGGACCCATGGCCATTCTGGCAAAGCCGGAATCAGCCAGGTGCAGCAGACCTCGCGCGGCGGGCGGCGACGGTGCATAACCTAGCCGCACAGCGTACTGATCAATCTCTGCAGGTGTCGCGGTAACCTGCAAGGCTGCGTCGTTGAACAAGGCGATGTCACCGTCCGGATGGCACAGCGCGGTCAGCCAGGTTCTCGCATCGACCACGGCCTTGTCCAGGGCGGCAGGCACCGCTTGTTCGTAGGCCCGCAACAGGTTGACGATATCGAGCATGTCCATCAGCAGGCTGCAATGGTACATAGGGCTCAGGCCGGTATAGCCGCCGTCCTCGCCCACCAGTTCAAGGCCGTAGCGTTGTAACAGCTGCCACCCCTTGTCGCGCCAGCGAGCACTATCGCTGTCATCCAGCACGCAGGCGGCAAACAGCAGTGCCTTGCCGTTATTGAAGAGTTTGTGATCGGTTTCGTCATAAGCCAGAACCTGCATCAGGTGACGAGCCTGCAGCGCCAGGCTACCGCGAACAGCAGCGGGCAGGCTGTGGCCGGCCAGGTTCCACTTAAGCCAGTTGCTGATGCGCTGTGAGGTCATGTATTGATGCCAGCCAGGTCCCTGCAGCGGTTCGTTGTGACTGACCCAGTCAAGCATCAGTTCCTGAGCGCAGTAGGCGTTGTCGCCCCACAGCAGGTTGAATGTGTGCAACTCCATTAACCATTTCTTGCCCAGGTCGCGATTGTGCCAGTCGGCCGGCAGGTCCAGAGCTTTTTCCTCTCCCAGCATGACGAACCGATGCTCATCCAGTCGGTCGTGTGGCATTGTCGCCGGCTGTACCCAGGTAGCGGGCGCGGGGCGCGTATCCGGGATAGGGCAGCCCGCATTGATTTCAGGCTTGAGCAGGCGCTTGCGCAGCCTGGCGTAGAGTTGTACCGGTTTCAGCGGCCTGATCTGGTAGTAATATCTGATAGCGGTTTTCAGCATGCTCTGCCTGTGTCGATCCCGGCTTCGCGGCGATCCTTGTTATACCATTCGCAGTCAATGGCGGGCATTGATCAACCGGTGGTAGTGGTCTAGATAGTCATTGCATATAGCACTAACGCCGTAATGCCCCTGGATGAACTCAGCCGCTGCGCAGCCAAGATGTGAACGTCGTTTTTCATCCTCGATCAACTCCCCCACAAGTGCGCTGAAGCTCGCTGCGTGACTGGTGTCAAGCCGGAGTACAGGAGCATCTTCCTGCCAATCCTCGACCACCCCGACAGGAGTTGTCGCCACGGCCAGGCCATGGCTCATGGCCTCCACGATCGCATTGCCGAACGATTCGGATTGAGATGGGAAGACAAATATGTCTGCAGCCCTGTAGTAGGGGTCGGGGTCAGCCTGGTAGCCAGCAAGCGTGACGGAGTCGGCGATGTCAGACTCCCTGCGCCATTGACTTATGCCCTGCCGCTCCGGGCCGTCGCCTACCAGGACGAGTTGTGCGTCGTAACGCTCGCGTAGTGCAGTCCAGGCGGACAGGAGGTCCCATACCCCTTTGCCCTGATGCAACCGGCCCACGTAGACCAGTGTGGTCTTTTCCGGCAGGCCAAGTTTTTGCCGGAGTCGACGCTTCCCTTCCGCGGTTTCCGGTGCGGCCTGATCCTGAAGCAGATTGGGCACAACGGCAACTTGTCCTGGCCTGCAGCCCTCGCTAAGCAATTCCCTGGCTACCGCATGGGTGGGCGCAATAAACAGGTCTGCGAGGCGGTACAGTGGCCACAGGGAGGTAGCGGGACCGAAGCCCCTTATACGGGAAATGTCCCCATGTTCACCGGTAGAGCAGATCTTGATCAGTACTGGACGGCGGGCCAGCCTGGCGGCCAGTAAAGCGCCCAGAACAAAGGGCGAAAGACAATGCGCATGAACCACATCCAACTGCCACGCAACCTTCAGCCCGGCATAGAAACCCGTCACGAGGTTCAGCGGCAGTTTCAGCCACCTTGGCGATACAGTGGGGAGTCGCCAGATGGTCACCTGTTTTGTATTCTCGTGTGCTGGCAGTTCTCGCTGGTGTCGCGTAGTGATTACGCGAACTGTATTACCGCGCCGGGCCAGCTCGCTGGCCAGTAACTCCGCCTGGCGTTCAGCCCCGCCCAATTGTGGGGGGAAGTGTTGTATGACAATGCCGATGCGCAGCGTTTCGCCTTCGCCGGCCGACGTTGCCGGAAGATCGGCGGGAAAGTCGTCGTTAATCATTCAGTTTGTCAGGGGGTGCATCGGATCAGTGCTCCCCGCGTTTATTTGTCCGCGAAATGTGCAGGAAGGGATGAATCAGCAATCGCATGAACACACCCGCCTGGTCCCGGGGGTTGAGGCCGTCCTCAACCGGGTATGCTTCATCCTGTACACCGGTCTCCGGATAGGCATTGTCGTCTTTATAATGAGTGCCGAACAGCCTGTCCCAGATACTGAAAGTGAAGCCGAAGTTCTTGTCGCGATAGGGCGCTTCGCTGGCATGATGGACTCTGTGGGACTGGGGCGTAACCAGGATATAGCGCAATGGACCAAGGTTCAGACGTATGTTGCCATGATAAAACTTCGGGTAGACAGTTTCGAAAATGGCCCACAGCAAAATTACGACAGTGGCATTGCTGAACATCATCAAGGGAAGAAACCTGAGGGTGGCGGAGATCATGTGGTCAACAGGGTGGACCCGGGCGTCGGTGAACAGGTTGAGATTTCTCTGTGAATGATGCACGGCATGGAAGCGCCAGAACAGCGGTACCTTGTGGCGTATGAGGTGGCTGAGCCAACGGGTGAAGTCGGCGAGCAGCGCTGCCGCAATGAAGCGCAAAGCCGGATGCCAGTCGCTGACTGCCTCAATTGTGAGGAACTGGAAGTACTGCTGATACAGTGTATGGAGCAGCGCGACATACCATCCAAGAAACAGGATGCGAAACAGCATGCTGCCTGGATACCACAGCGCATCCTGCCAGAAGCTCGCCGAAAAAAAGGCCTGGTCGCGTACCGGTACGCGACGCTCAAGCAGATAAACCACCGACAGCAGGCAGAAATAGGCAAGCGGGCTGTAAACGGCTTTCTCTGCGGTTACGTGGTGTTTCAGCGGCCCCAGCATGCCATCCAGCAGCGGTAGGACATGCTGTGAGCCAAACGCCATTACGATGGCGACAGCACCGGCCGTCAGCCAGGCAGCCAGCAGCAGATAGCCTGGCCATGCGCTGGAGGAGATGGTTTCTGGTGTCAGTTCTTCTTGCACTGGTTCGGGTCCGCCTGGTTTTCGTCGCCGTTGTCCAATGGGCCAACTAACCTTTCCCGATTATCTGATTAATCGTGCATGGACACAATTGCAGGGCCTGTTTCTTTGCTGGCGGTTGCTGTCTGCCGTACGGGTCGGTTATGGCTATCAACTCCGGGGTTCCGCAGCCGATACACGCAAAAACCGCCCCGTTACCTGCATGCTGGTGTGTGCGAAATAACTGAACCAGCCGCAAATGCCAAGCAGCTTCAAGCCGTCTTCTATGAAAAACTTGCCGGAGCTGTCCGGCATGGAATTCGTAAGCGTATCAGCCACTATGCTGGAACAGAGAAATACGACTGATGTCAGCAGAAGCAGGAAGTGGGTATGCGCAACAATGGTGTTGCGAAAATACAGCAGGAAGGCCATGCCGCCCGTCGCATAGGCACAGTAGGTTGCCAACTCCGGGATACCCAGGTACCGGGGGAGCAACCATTCGTGAAGGATGAACAGATCGTCGAACATCAACGCTGCGGTCAGCGCTGCTGCGGTGAGGAAGAAGGAACTCGGGAAGGGCCTGTGGCCGCGCGTCTGGCGCAGCAGGTATGCGGTGAACAGGCAGAGGGTCACTGTGGCGCACCAGAGTAAAACGCCGAGATTGGAGATGGCGCCCATGTAGGGAGGGAGCCCCTGGCTATTGACGGTATCGCGAGTCAATTCCCCGACCGGTATGCCCAGCGAAAACTCCAGCATCACTGCGCCTAGCAGCACCGCCAGCCCCATGCCGTAGCTTGCCAGCATTAGTAGTGGTAACTGCAAACCGGCCCCCGGGGATTCTGCTCAGGTTGTGTTGGCATTGATTGGCTTTCTTGTAGATGGGCTACAAATTCAGGTGTCAGCTCGCAGGTAACCACAAGGCGAGCGTCGCCCGGCAATAATGACTGAAATTGAGCTGATAGGACAGCGACTTAATGAACTGGTTGGGAAGGAATGGGGGCGCCCCTGCGACAGGGCACCCCGGAACCGCTTAGTAGATATCCTTGCGGGTGTTGTACACGTTGAACTTACCGGTTGGGGTCACCAGGCGCGGGTCCTTGATAACGTGCTTCAGCTTGCGGGTCTTGTCGTCAACAATCACAATCGCTGATTCCTGCTCCATGCCGTTCCACACGGAGAACCAGACCTCGTCGCCTGCGGCGTTGTACTCGGGCTGCACCACACGCGCGGGGCCTTCCTTGATACCTGCCCACTCGGCGATTGGCAGTACTTCGTAGCCGGCTTCAAGGTCATCCACGTTGTACACAGCCACCGACTGACTCACGCTTTCCTGTGGGTGCAGGGTGTTGTCTACCCAGAGATTGCGCGACTTGGGGTGTGTTTTCACAAACAGTGAACCGCCGCCCTGCGCCTTCAGTGTACGCACCACTTTCCAGGCGTTTTTCGGGTGTTTCTTCGGGTCTGTGCCGATAAACGTCATATTCTCGTTACCCAGCGCCGAGGTAATCCAGACCGGCCCGAACTTGGGGTCGACGATGTTGGCGCCGCGTCCCGGGTGGGGGATTTTCTCTGCATCGACCAGAGCTGTGATTTTCCGTTCCTTGGAGTCGACCACAGCAATCTTGTTGGACTGGTTGGCCGCAGTCAGGAAGTAGCGATGGCTTGCATCCCAGCCACCGTCGTGCAGGAATCGGGCTGCTTCCAGAGTTGTCACCGAAAGCGCATCGATGTTGCTGTAGTCAACCAGCAGGATCTTGCCGGTTTCCTTCACGTTGACGATGAACTCGGGGTGTTCATGCGAAGCGACAATCGCAGCGACCCTGGGTTCGGGGTGGTATTCCTGCGTTCCCACTGTCATGCCCCGGGTGGAGACGATTTTGGTGGGTTTCAGGTCAGAGCCGTTCATCAGCACGTACTGCGGAGGCCAGTAGGCACCGGCAATCGCAATCTTGTCCTCATAGCCCTCGAATTTCGATGTTTCCACCGATCTGGCTTCCAGGCCTATTTTTACCGATGCCACACGCTGCGGGGGATTCATGAACATATCGATCATGTCGATCTTCGCGTCACGCCCGATGGTGTAGACATAGCGGCCGGAGTGCGAGGCGCGGGATATATGCACTGCGTAGCCTGTCTTGATGATATTGATGATTTTCTTGCTGTCGCCATCGATCAACGCAATCTCTCCGGAGTCACGCAGGGTGACGGAGAATATGTTGTCGATGTCGTAGTCGTGCTGCGGCTTTTTGGGGCGGTCAGATTCCGGTACCAGCACCTCCCAGGTATCCATCATCTCAGCCATACCCCATTCGGGGGGCGAGGGCGGTTCATGCTGCAGGAAGCGAGCCATGAGGTCCACTTCCTCCGGCGAGAAATCACCGGAAGTGCCCCAGTTGGGCATGCCCGCAGGTGAGCCGTAGTTGATCAGCGCCTTGAGGAACTCAGTGCCGCGCTCCTGGGTGATATCCGGAGTCAGTGGTTTGCCGGTGGCTCCTTTGCGCAATACACCGTGACAACCAGCACAACGTTCGAAGTACAGCTTTGTCGCCGTTTCGTACTCTGCCTGCGTCATGTCAGGTGCTCCGGGTGAGATCACCCGCTTCATGTCGCCTGCCGGGACCGGGGCTCCTTTGTAGGCCATCTCGCCCGGGGTGACACCCGGGTGGTCAGTGGTGTCCTGCGCTATAGCGGCAGCCGCAGCGAGGCCAAGAGTCATTGAGACCAGGCCTGCTCCCGCGCGTCGCTTCCAGGTTGGTGTTTTGCTTTTCATAGTCATTATCCCTCTTTGCACTTGCGACCATTCGCAATCTTATAGATGCATAATATATACATCTTTAAATTTATTACATGACCAGCGTCAATTTTTACCGCCATAGCCACCCGCATCGGTGGCAATCACGGCGTCAGCGGAGACGAACCTGCGTTCGCGTCTTTTCCGTTTGCGCACCACGGGAGGGCAACGGTGGTCATCCCAGTACGTTACCTGGCACTCAAGGCAGTAGTGGCACTCATTGTCGATAATTTCGCCGGTCGGTTTGATCGCGCCAATCTGGCAGTCGTGGGCGCAGGTCTGGCAGGGGTGGCCGCACTCAACCCGTCGCCGCAGCCAATCAAAAACCTTGAAGCGAGTGACGAAGCTCAGTGCAGCGCCCAATGGGCACAGGTATTTGCAGTAAAACTTGCTGTTGAATACCGTGATCACCAGTAACAGCAAAGCATAGAACACGTAGGCTGGAGGGCGATCGAATTGCATGACGAAGACGGTTTTGAAGGGCTCTACCTCGGCGAGCCGCGCCGCATTGGCCATGGAGTCCAGGGCCAGGCCGCAGATAGCGATCAGCAGCAGGTACTTGATAGCCCACAGCCTTTCATGCACGGCGTGGGGGATCTGCCAGCCCTCGAAGCCGCTGGCGCGTGACAATTTGGACAACAGTTCCTGGGCTGCACCAAAGGGGCATAGCCAGCCGCAGTATACGCCTCTGCCCCAGAGCAGGATGCTAAGCGCGACAAAGCCCCAAAGCAGGAATACGACCGGGTCCAGCAGCAGGCTGTCCCAGGAAAAACCACCGGCGAGATTGCGAGCGAACCCCAGCAGATTCACAACGGATAGCTGCGCATGGCATATCCAGCCGATATAGATGACGGTGAACAGCATCCAGGCAAAGCGAAAGCGCTGAAAAAACAGCTTGTGCTTGACCAGCCAGTCCTGCAGGAACAATACCAAAAGCAGTATGGTCAGGGCTGCCGCGAGCACGGCGACCTTGACCCTGTGCTGCTGCCAACTCCAGTGCCAGACAGGCTCTGCTTCAGGGACGGTTGCAGTGTTCGTGGGGGCCGTATGTTGTTGCACCTGCTGTGCAGCCGCCTGTTCTGTCCAGGCGGTGAGCACCCGCTCGGCAGCCAGGGTGACGGTGCGCGTTATCACCATGGCCGTAATGGTCGCGCCGCTCAGTCCATCTATACCGACATAGCCCGCCCGATCGCTGGCGCCCACCCGAATGCGGTCTGTCGCCTGCTTCCCGGCAAGCTGATCTACGAATGCCTTGAGGTGTTGATCGGTTATGCCGACAACCAGTATAGGCTCCTGATGCGATAGCAGGTCAACGCCCACAAACTGTCCCTGGGTTGTGATCCCCACCAACAGATTGACCGGCGAACCGGAGTAGGCGGGAATTCTGACAAAGTCATCTGTCTGGAAGACCAGTACCGGCGGACCCTGTGAGCCTGCAACGCGGTAAAGCCCCGGCACGCCATTGACCGGGCTGACCGCTGTAGCAGACGGTATCACCCGCTGCGCCTCGGTCAGCGAAACCGCCAGTGACAGGCCCGGCGTCAGCAGCAGGCAAGACGCCAGCCACAGCAGGATTGTTGGCATTGCCGGAATATCGCGCACACGCTCACCTGTTGTTCAAGGAGGTGTCAGCATAGACAAGGATTTATAAGATGCAAATGATCTGCATCATTTTATTATTGTGCTGCTTGCTGTCTACTGCGCCTATGAATCTGCTCGGTGTTGTGTTGTTGCTCGCGGTGGTTGATGTCGTCGCTGCAGAAAGCGATCTGGTAAACGAACGCGTTCCCGTCTCGGCTGCCGCCATGGAGTCACACTGGGGCGTAAACTGTGCGGCCACCGTGCGCGCTCTGGGCAACGCTAGTGCGCAGCGAGCAGGGCAAGAGCATGACGCCCTCGGGCAGGCCCTCGCCAAATGCCGATACATTCACCAGCCGCCGGGCGATGGCAATAGCAATGCCTGTCCGGACTACGCCGCGTTGCACGCTGCCTGGAAGCAGGCCGATGCCGCAGCATTAACTGCCGAGCTTGCACGTAGTGGGCTTTGCCATTCAACACTGGAATAACAATGACCTGTAAGCAATGCATACCCTTTACTTCGCGTGCGCTGCCCTGGCTCGCTCCGGCCGTGCTGATGTTGGTATCGCTGGAAACGCCAGGCGAGCCTCTGGCGCCACCTGTGCTGGAAGAGGTAGTGGTCACCGCGAGCCGCGTTGAAGAGCGTCTGCTGGACAGCAGTGCCAGCCTGACCGTGCTGACGTCCGACGAGCTATCGAGAATGATGGCAAGCGGCGTGGCGGACTTCCTGCGCGACGTGCCCGGTTTGCAGGTATCCGATTCAGGCCAGGCCGGGCTCAAGCGAATTCGTATTCGCGGCGAGGACTCCCGGCGCAGTGCGATTCTGGTAGACAGCCAGGAACTGTCGGACCACAGTGAAGTGGGCACGCCGCTGACGATACACCCGGATATGATCGGTCGAATCGAGGTGCTGCGTGGTTCTGGCTCGGTTCTCTACGGGTCCAAGGCGTTAAGTGGCGTAACCAATTTAATGACGCTCAAGGGGGGTACCGCACCCCTCCAGGCCACCGTGAAAGGCGGCTACGACGGCAGCACGGGTGGCGACAGTTTTTTCGCCAGTGTGCACGGCAATCTTGATGGTTGGAGTTATCGGCTGGCCGGCGCAGAGAGCGATCACGGCCTGCGCGATACGCCTGATGGCCCAATCGAGAACACCGCCTTTGAAAACAAGGGTTACTATGGCTTTCTCGAAAAAACGGTGGGTAATCATACTCTTGGCCTGACCTGGGATCGCTATGAGTCCAGCTCTGATATCTTTGTCGAGGAATCCGTTCGCACGACCTTTCCTATTCTCGATCTGGCCCTGAGCACCCCACAGCGTGATCGCGAGCGCTTCGCCCTGGACTACAGCTGGGAACCTGCCGCTTATTCCCTGGACAGGGTGACTGTTTCGGGTTTTACGCAGGACAGCCTGCGCAACTTCCTCACCGACACCGCGACGGTGTTTTTCCAGCGTGAAATCGACACGCGCAGCACGCTGCGCAGCGATGGCCTGCTGGTGCAGGCCGATTGGCTGCCCCTGGGTAATCACAGCCTGGTAAGTGGCTTACAATACAGCGATGATGCCGTTCGCCAGGCGCGCCAGGTGGATACGCTTTCCTTCACACCGTTTGCGATAACTGGAACCGAACGTATCCGGGACGAAGCCAGCATCCGCACGCTGGCCTTGTTCCTGCAGGACCGTTGGAGTGTCAGTGACCGGCTGACGGCGACTGTCGGAGCGCGCTATTACCAGATAGAGGGTGAACTGGACGATACCAACCGCCCGGGGCTGACCGCCGATTCGCTGGATTCGGACAGTCACCTGATTGCCTCTGCAGCGTTGAGTTGGGCGCTGGACACGGGGAACGTGGTACGTGCCAACATTTCCGAGGGTTACCTTTACCCATCTCTTATGCAGTTGGCTACCGGTGCCTATGCCGGTGCCAACTTTATTAACCCGGAAAGCGACCTGACACCCGAAACCAGCATTAATTATGAGCTGGGCTGGCGCCTGATGGGTGACCAGTGGACTCTGGATACCGCCTTGTTCTATGCCGATTCGCAGGACTATATTGACCACATTTTTTGTACCGAGGCGGATGCCTGTCTCGGCGCGAACGACAAGGTGTACCGTAATATCGGCTCATCAACAGCGCACGGGGTGGAGCTCTATCTAGCCTGGCAGAGCCAGGATCAGCGTCTGCGGCCTTACCTGAATCTCACCTGGATGCAACGCAACAACGATTTTGGCACCTTCGACACCTGGAAAACGGGTATTCCCTCGCTCGCCGGCCGCGCCGGTCTGATGCTGGAGCCGGGGCTGGCGGGCATCTGGTCCTCGTTGTGGGCAGACATCTACCTGCGTGGCGAAAGTGCTTCGCAGTTACAGGAACCGGGATCTCGCGGGGTGGTGGAAACCACGCGCAGTGGCTGGTCTACGATCAATGCAGCGCTGGGCATGAACCTGGGCGCAAATGTGTTGCTGGCGCTGGAGGTGCAGAATCTTCTCGATCGCCGCTATCGCGAGTCAACCGAAAACCTGCTGGCTGCTGGCCGCAATGCCTCGGTGAAACTGACCTGGCATATCAATTGAGTGCAGGCCTGGTCGCTGGTCGTACGCTCGGGGTGCGGGCAGGGAGCACCCTGTATGTACACGGACTGTGTGGTCTTGTTATGCTCTTGCCCTGACTGCCCCATCCAGGCAGCGATAAACATAATAAAGCATCTCAGGAGATAGCAATCGATGAACTCTATTGGCAAAACCGTACTTGCAGTATCTGTGGCCACGGCATCGGGCCTGTTCAGCGTCAACAGCTTCAGTCAGGCTCTGGAAGAAGTCGTAGTCACGGCGACCAAGCGTGTGGAGGGCCTGCAGGACGTGCCCATCGCAATCAGTGTGATGAGCGGTGACGCCATCGAGGAAAGAGGTCTTACCAGCCTTGAAGACCTTACCGTTTACATGCCCAACATCCATGTAGCCGAGGGTGGCGCCGGTACACAGCTGTTTATTCGTGGCATCGGCTCCGGCATCAACTACGGTTTCGAGCAGTCTGTTGGCACCTTTATCGACGGGGTTTACTACGGTCGTGGCCGCAGTGCTCGCGGTCGTTTCCTGGACATCGAACGAGTGGAAGTGCTCAAGGGCCCCCAATCCACACTGTTCGGTAAAAACACAATCGCCGGCGCAATCAATATCACCACTGCACGTCCCACCGATGAGTTTGAGTCTTATGTGGATCTCAGTTACCGCACTGAGCTGGATGGCGTTGGTATCACCGGCATGGTGTCGGGGCCGATCACCGACGACCTGCGTGGCCGCCTGGTGGTCAAGAAGTACGACGATGACGGCTACGTGGAAAACAAGGCCCGTGGCGGGGAAGATGGGCCGCAGCAGGACAATCTCGCTGTTCGCGGCGTGCTGGACTGGGACGCCACCGCCAATCTCAATTTCCTGCTCAAAGCAGAATACAACAGCAATGACGTGCTGGGCAGGCAGCAGATGCTTTCCCTGGCCAGCCCCACCGCAACCGCTTTGTACCGGGGGTTTGGTGACCCGAACTTCACTGCTGGATTCGATTATGAACAGTATGACCTGAATTTCGACGAGAGCGGACTGTTCGACGATACCGAGTCCAGCGTGGTGCAACTAACGGCAGAGTGGGCCATAGGCGAGCACACCTTGCGATCGATCACGGCCTACACTGAGTATGAGTTCACCAACGAACTCGATACCGATTACAGTCCGCTGCGTTTCATTAATCGTGGTCGCACAGAAGAGCATGAACAGTTCAGCCAGGAATTTCTGTGGACCTCCCCTGCCGGGGGCTTCCTGGAATACCTCGCCGGTGCTTACTACCAGACGGAAGAGCTGAGTAACGACAGGCATACCTTCGTTGTGTTCAGCAACGTGCCCCCCATCGAATCACAGATCTTTGCCAATCCCGCACTGGCGGCGCTGAACTTGCCGTCCACGGCGATAGATGGAGATGGCAAGAACCAGTTCGAGCAGGATACGGACTCCTGGTCGGTGTTCACCGAATTGACCTGGAATCTGACGGATACGCTGAGGCTGACCACGGGTATTCGCTACTCTGAAGACGATAAAGATGCGAAAAAAATCGGTACGCTGGATAACCTCAGCGGTATTCTCGCGGATCCATTCTTCGCTATTTTATGGGGCCCCGCCGCGCTCAATCTGGCCGCGGTTCATGAGTATGAAAAATCACGCTCCGAGGATCACACTACCGGTAACGTTAACCTGCAGTGGGACGCAACGGACGAAATCATGCTCTATGCCAACTGGTCCAATGGTTACAAGGCTGGTGGTTTTGATGAAGACAACAGCCTGGGTCGCGAATTCGTTGAAAGCCTGGGCCGTGACGTGTCCACTTACGAAGACGAGGAGGTGGATTCCTGGGAAGTAGGTGCCAAGGTTGTACTCATGGAGGGCCGCGGCAGGTTGAATATGGCTTACTTCCAGAGCGACTATGACGATGTGCAGGTAAGTACCTTTGACGGTAACGCTGCCTTTGTCGTGGGGAATGCGGCTGAAACGGAGGTAGAGGGCTTTGAGGCGGACCTGGAATTCGCGGTAACAGACGAGCTGGTACTGAACGTTGCCGCTGCCTGGCTGGATGCCCAGTACAAGTCCTTTGAGGATGCAGCCTGCAACGAGGACCAGTTCCTTGAGCAGATAGCCGCTACAGGCAGTCGCGCCGGTTGCGTACAGGACCTCTCCGGTGAGCCTTTGCAGTTTGCACCGGAATATACCTTCAACCTGGGAGCCCGTTACGATACCTCCCTTACCGATTCTCTGGACCTGGGAGTGGGTGTTGATTATCTCTGGTCAGATGACGTGGTGGTTGCCAATGACCTCGACGAAGAGCTGATCCAGGACAGCTATGACAAGTGGAATGCGCGTATTTCCCTGGCCGCCAGCGATGGTAGCTGGGTGGTGGCGCTGATCGGGAAAAACCTCGGCGACGAAAAAACCTTTACCTGGGGTAATGATGTGCGTAACCGTTCATTCCAGGACGTCATTTCCTGACAACTGACCCGCGCATATAGTTCTCCTCAAACACAGGAGACACTCGATGATCGAACCCACCACAGCCCCCGCCCCAATCCCTTCTTCCCCGCAACAGTCCAAGACAAAGAAGCGCACCAACCGCTCCCAGAGCCAGTGGAAGTCACTGCTCGATGATTTTCACCGTAGCGGGCTCACCAAGGTGGTCTTCTGCAAGCAGCACGGTGTAGCCACCAGCAGCCTGACCCGCTGGCAGAAGATTCTCGCCGAAGAGTCTGGCGGTGATTTTATTGATGTCACCGAACCACTTTCCATCGCGCCCGCTACGCCTCCCGCCACTCAAGAGGGCGACCCTACCTGGCAGGTGGAACTGGCACTGGGGAATAATATCGTGCTGAGGGTGCGCTCGGTCTAATGCTCTTTTCTGAGCCCCAGGTCCGCATCTGGCTCTACACCCAGCCTACCGACATGCGCAAATCCTACAATGGCCTCAGCGCCCTGGTGAAGAGCACGCTTCAGGACAATCCCCTCAGTGGCGATCTGTTCGTGTTCGTCAATCGGCGCCAGAACCAGATGAAGGTCTTGTACTTCGACCGCTCTGGCTACTGTATCTGGTCGAAGAGACTGGAGCAGGGGCAGTTTGTTGTGCGCAATGACCCCTGCGGAAAAAAGGAACTGAACTGGACCCAGCTGAAGCTCCTGCTCGATGGCATTGAAATCAAAAAATGCCGCCAGTACAAGCGATATTCCCACCCCGTACAAGGCTAGCTCTGGTAAAATACAGGGCATGCCTACCGCCGCTTCCAGCCATGCCAATACCACCGATTCCGCGGAGTTGGTGCAGGCACTGAGCGAGGAAAACGCCCAGCTGAAACGCCAGCTCGCCTGGTTCAAACAGCAGCTGTTTGGCAGCAAATCCGAGAAGCGTGTTATCGAGAATCCGGAGCAGCCCCTGCTCACCGGTTTGATGGGCGAGCCGGTAAAACCCATACCGCCAGGTGATAAGCAAAAGGTCACCTATGAGCGCGGCAAGGCCAAAAAGAACCGGGACGACGACTGTGTCACCGATAGCGGCCTCCGCTTCGGTCCCGAAGTGCCCGTAAAGACCATCACACTCGACGCCCCGGAACTCAGTGGTCCTGATGCCGATGAATACGACATCATTGGGTACAAGACCAGCCACCGCTTGGCCCAGCACCACAGTGCCTATGAGGTCCTGTGCTTCCAGCGCCCGGTCCTGAAGCGTAAGGGCTCTGGCACGGTCACCACCACACCGGCGGCCTTTAACGTTCTGGATAACAGCATCGCCGATATTAGCTTCCTGGTGGGCATGCTGGTCGACAAGTTCTTGTACCACCTGCCGCTGTATCGACAGCACCAGCGCTTAACCTTCAGCGGCATTGACCTGAGCCGGGGCACACTGACCAACCTATGCAAACGCAGTATCGAATTACTGCGCCCCATTGCCGAGGCTCAGCTTGCCCACATCCTTAAGAGTCAGGTTTTATCCATGGATGAAACCCCGATCAAGGCCGGGCCTACCAAGAACAAGAAGGGCAAAGGGGTAATGAAGCAGGGCTGGTTCTGGCCCCTGATGGGGGATCAGGATGAAATCGCCTTCACCTACTCCTCGGGAAGGGGCAGAGCCCATATTGAGGGCATCCTGGAAAACCTGTTTACCGGCACCCTGGTCAGCGATGGATATGTGGCGTACAGCAGCTACGCGGCCAGTAACGAGCAAATTACCCACGCCAATTGTTGGGTGCACGGGCGGCGCAAGTTTGTTGAAGCCGAGGATGATGAGCCTGAGCTGGTAAAACAGGTGCTCGACAGCATTGGCCACCTGTATCAGGTTGAAACACAGATCAGAGACGCCAAACTGGCGGGCGAGAAAAAACGCAGCTTCCGACTGGAGCATAGCAAACCGATAGTCGATCAGCTGTTTGCCTGGTTTGACCAGCAACGGCAGCGGCCTGAGTTGCTGCCCAGCAGCCCCTTCTCCAAAGCCATTGCCTACATGCAGAACCGTGAGCATGCACTGCGCGTGTTCCTGGAAGATCCGGCGGTGCCGATGGATAACAATCATACAGAGCGTGCCCTGCGGGTTGTTCCCATGGGCAGGAAGAACTGGATGTTCTGCTGGACAGAGCTGGGCGCTGAGCATGTGGGGATTATCCAGAGCCTGATTGTAACCTGTAAAATGCAAGGCATTGACCCGGCCACCTACCTGGTGGACGTACTCCAGCGTGTTGCTATCCACCCGGCAAGCAAGGTCGAGGAACTAACACCACGACTCTGGAAAGATCTGTTTGCTCAAAACCCACTGCGTTCGGACCTTACCCATGAGCATTGATATTGACGGCCTGTCTTACGACGAATTGCTAGACCTGAATGACCGCATCATCGCCCGCCTGAAACACCTTGATGCGGCAGACACGATTGATGCCATGATGAAGTTAAATCTGGGGAGCAAAGTGTGCTTTGACTCTGGCAAGCACGGTATGCAGGTCGGCACCCTGATAAAGTTCAATCAGAAGACGGTCAGCGTGCTTACAGAAGATGGTCGTCGCTGGAAGGTATCGCCCCAGTTCTTGTCGCCAGTAATAGATGAGGCCAGCAGCGCAACGAACGTCATCGACCTCCAAAAGAAGAAATAGCCTGGGCCTACTGGTCGTCAACTACTGCCTGAAATGAACGCTTACGATGTGCCGCTGGCAAACTTCGGTTTCTCCAAGACCTACTTCAAGCACATAGACCCTCCGCGCACTTACGAGCTGACTGCTCGATATAACTTCTAGCGTCACAACGGAGCTTTGGCTTCGTTAACAGGCCGTAAACTAAAAGCCCGGTGCAGTAACTGCATCGGGCTTCTTTGCGTAGGCTGGTTCATACATGCCCGGATTGGCCAGCAGTCTCACTTGGCATGCCGGCGCTTTAAGCTCGGTCCTCCTACAGGAACAGGTCCTGATTGTCCGCGCCCAGGGTGACGCCACCGAGGTTTCGGGCGAACGAGGTCGGGTTGTTGGCGACGTGAGCCCGCGCGGTGTGAATATCAAGGAATCGCTGCTGGATTTCCGCTCCTGTAAATACCGAGGCACCGCCGGCGGAAGAGAACAGGCTGTCGATTACACCCATGGATTTTTCTATCACCAGTGAAGCCTGGTAGCGATACTTGACGCGATCCGCGACCGGAACCTCTTCCCCGGCGTTGACGGCGGTCATCATCTCGTCGAAGTTGCGGTACAGCAGGGCTTCCATTTCGTCGATGGCATTGACAGCCGCAGCCACGCGCTCCGTGGTGCTGGTGTCACCAGACAATTTGGTAGGGTCCCCGCTGGCCTTGCCCACCACGGCTTCACAGTAGAGCCTGAGCCCGGCTTTCGCGGCGCCAATTGCCGGGGTGGAGACCACCCTGATAAAGGTTTGCGCCCAGGGCAGCCGGTATAGCGGAGCACTGTCCGCGTCAATGCCGGGGTTGTTGCCGGTGAAGCCGTCGATCTGTTTGTGGGTGCGATAATCGGGTACAAACACGTCGTTCACAATGATGTCGTTGGACCCGGTGCCCTGCAGGCCCATGGAGTGCCAGGTATCCTCTATGCTGTAGTCAGCTTTTGGGACCAGGAAAGTGCGATAACCCTCACCGGGCACGATGGCGCCCAACAACACCCAGGTGCAATGGTCGCAGCCGGAACTCCAGCCCCAGCGGCCGCTCAGGCGAAAGCCGCCTTCAGCGGGTTCCACCTTGCCCAGTGGTGCGTAGGAGGAGGACACCCGCGTGTGGATGTCGTCTCCCCAGACATCCTGTTGCGCCCGTTTGTCCATCAATGCCAGCTGAAACGCGTGTACCGCCACAATGCCGCTGGCCCAGGCTGTGGACATGCAGCCTTCGGCGATGCTGCATTGCATGCGGAAGAAGTCCTGGGGGTCTAGTTCATGGCCACCCCAGGCTCTGGGTTGCAGGGCCAAAAAGAAGCCAGCGTCCTGCAGCGCCTGAATATTTTCCATGGGCACCCTGCGCTCACGTCTGGCCTGCTCAGCGCGTTTGCGGAACTGTGGCTGGAGTGCGTTGATGGCTTCAAGCATGGCGCTGGCCACATTCTGTTTGTTATCGATCGTCTCTGCAGCGGTCATTGGAGTCTCCCTCGACGGTTTGGTGTGTACTATTGGTACGCCGGGCCGAGGCAGCCGGTTTTAGCCCGTTTGAGGTAAATTTCGCGTCGAAAATGGCAGGAACAGTGTCAGATAACCGTCTATCGACAGGGCTCAGCCTGCTTCAGGGGGCTGAGGCCTGATCGCCCTGCAGCAGTTGCAGCAATACCCGCGTGGTTTCCTCGCTGCTCATGGTGCCTGCCGCAACACGCTCGGTGAGTCGTTGCCCTGCGCTGGAGGCTAGTGATGCGGCTGCCCTGGCGTCCAGTTCAGCGCGAATGCTTTTATTAGCAAGGCGCATACGCCGCGCCTGTCTCAGTGTGGCCAGGTCGCCATCCGCTTGCAGCTGCATGAAACGGGAGCAGATCGCCCCCCAGAGTTCATCTACACCGGAGCCATCGGTGGCCACCGTCTCAACGATAGTTGGCAGTGGCCGCCGGGCCAGCAGGCTCAGGGACTCCAGCAACTCGCGCCTGGTGCTGTCTGCGCCGGGACGGTCCGCCTTGTTGATTACAAACAGGTCGCCAGCCTCCGTAAGTCCTGCCTTGTTGGCCTGAAAGGTATCGCCCCAGCCGGGGTTCAGTGCCACCACCACCGTATCCGCAAGGTTCATGATATCGAGTTCAACCTGGCCAATACCCAGTGTTTCGATAATGATCACCGGCCAGTCGCAGGCGTCGAACAGCTGCACCGCGGTTGCGGTGGCCCGGGCGATGCCGCCCTGATCTCCGCGTGAGGCCATGGAGCGGATGAAAACGTTGGAGCCCGTGCTGGGGCCTTGCATACGGACCCGGTCACCCAGCAGTGCGCCCCGGGAAAACGGTGAGCTGGGGTCTACCGCCAGCACAGCGGCGCGCTCGTGGGTGCCCAGTGCTCTTGGCAGCAGTTGGTTGATCAGTGTCGATTTGCCGGCGCCGGGAGGGCCGGTGATGCCGATGATATGAGCCCGGCCTGCGTGTGGCGCCAGGTCTTGTGCCAGGCGCATGGCGAAGGCGCTATCGTTCTCAACGTTACTGAGCAGACGGGCCAACGCCGCGCGTTTGCCAGCAATAGCGTCTTGCAGCAGGTTGTGTTCGCGGGTCAACGGGAACGGCTCAGGCGGGCGCCGTCGCGCCGGTGAGGCGATAGGCCGCGTCGACGATTTCCGCCAGCTGGGACCCTGGCGGGTATACCTCAACCCCTAATTCTTCCAACTGGCGTTTGGCATGGGGCGGCACCGTGCCGCCGGCGAATACCGGCAGGCCGGGGCGTGCTTCGTTGACGGCCCTGACGGCCCGCAGTGCAACATCAATGTGGCCGCCAATATTGAGCCCGACCAGATCCACGTCTTCATCGACTGCGGCGCGAACAATCTCGTCGGTATTGGCCATGCCGATCATAATGACTTCAAATCCTGCATCGCGCAGGGCGCGGGCTACCAGGGTAGGGCCGCGCCAGTGGCCATCCAGACCTGTCTTGGACATAAGGATGCGCTTTTGAGAAGGCTGATTCATGCCCGTTCTCCTAGGTTTGTATGGGGGTGTTCCAGTCGCCGAAGACATCGCGGTAGACATCGCCTATTTCCCCCAGCGTGACATCCGCGTCCAGGGCGTCCAGCATAGCCGGCATGATGTTGTCGCTGCCGCGGCACACCGCCTCCAGATTTTTCAGAGCTGTTCCGGCGGCAGACTCGTGACGCGTGCGCAGCGTTTCGTGCAGGCGCTCGGTAGCGACGTCAAAGGCGTCGTCTGTGCCTACAAAGCCGTCCACCTCGTAGGGCGACTCGTCCTCGGTAGCGCAGGTTACGCCAACGATGTTGGCCTCCCCGGTTTCCATGGCCATAAACTCGTCATGCTGGTTTTCCGCAGCCCTGGCATGCAGCCAGCCTGAATCCAGGCAGGCCAGGTAGCCACCTGCTTTTTCGATTTCATCGAAAAACTCCCAGGCTTTTTCCATCAGCTGCGCGGTCAGTGTCTCGACGTAGTAAGAGCCGCCCAGTGGGTCGGTAACCGCGCAGAAGTTGGTCTCCTCCTGCAAGATCTGTTGCACGCGCAGGGACATCTGGTGGGCGTGCTCGGAGGGGATGGACAACGCTTCGTCGTAGCCGGAAACCCCCAGGGACTGCACGCCGCCCATTGCTGCGGCCAGTGCCATGAGCGTGCCACGCACAATATTGTTCAAGGGTTGCTGGTAGGTCATTTTTGAGCCGGCTGTTACGCAATGGACGCGCAGGTTTGCGGCCTTCGGATCGGTGATGTCGTAGCGTGAGCGCAGCAATTCGCTCCACATGACCCGCGCGGCGCGCATTTTGGCGGCCTCTTCAAAAATATGAATGGATGCGCGGAAGCTCACACCGGCACAGCCTTTGGCGGCCATCTGCATGTCCACGGTACCCCGGCGCTTCATCTCGTCCAGGTACTCCACCGCATTCGCAAACAGCGTACCCAATTCCTGTGCGGGGTTGAGCCCGGTGTCGGCGGCGTTGTAGCCGGCTATCGACACAGGTACCCAGTAGGGCAGGTGTTGTCCACAGAATTCGATAATGTCTGCGTTGAAGCGCAGGCCTGCGTCCGTGGGGATCTGCTGTTTGGTCACGCAGCCGAGGTAGGTGAGATTGAAGTCGCTCTGGCCAGTGCCGGCAATTTTGTCCAGTTGGAAGCCGCGACGGCGAGCGACTGTCCAGTAGCCGGCCAGGGCGAACGGTGCGTGCTGCACCACGGCGCCTCCGGGATGGGCGAAGCTGGAATCCACCGGCAGGCCGTCCATGCAAATGGCGATGTCGCGCACGCTTTGCATCACGGCTCCGGTCAGGCCCACGTCCTCGCGGCGGGCGACCACGTCCGGGTGGTCAACGTTGTAACAGTGATCTGCCGTATTGCGATCGTGTTCCATGATGAAACCGGTTTCACCGTTTCTCAGCAGGAATTTGATTCGCTCGTTCTCGTCCTCGGGTTTGCCAAAGCCGCTGAGCTGGAATATACGCCAGGGCTTGCTGCGATAGCCTCCGGGGTGAAAACCGCGTTGGTAGGGGGCCTCTCCGGGGGCGATGTCTATGCGTTCGCGATGTGAGGCGGGGATGTCAGCTGCGGTGTAGAAGGGCTTCAGCTCAAATCCTGAGCTGGCTCTAATCACTTCAGGGGGAGTTTTGGCTTGCATATTATGGTGTCCCTCCACGATGAGATACCGACTATATATTTTTTTTACCCATGTTGCTAATGCTTTACCACATGTATTTCGCGTGCTAGTCTCCGGGCTAATAAACATAACGAAAGTCCGGTCTGGAGGTGGTTTTGGCCAATCCGAATGCATCACTACTGCAACTCACCGCGACTGAGCGCGTCTACATGGGGCGTCCCGTCGCCGAGGCACTGGCTGAAGAGGTTGCGCTGTTGGGCAGCACCCGGGTATTCCTGCTGGTCAGTGGCTCGCTGCGCAATAACACTGATGAAATAAACCGAATCGAGGCGGCTCTCGGCGATCGGGTGGCGGCCGTGCACCATGGTATTCCTCCACACGCACCGCGCACTGCAGTATTGCAGGCGGCTGCTCTAGCGCGAGACGTCGCGGCGGACCTGATCGTGACAGTGGGCGGAGGTTCAGTGACTGACGCCGGCAAGATTGTCGCGCTGGCGCTGAAGCACGATTTGCGTGAGCACGACGACCTGGAGCCCTACCACGTCTACGTCGATGAAGACGGCAACACCGTGAAGCCCCGGTTTGACGGGCCGGAGATTCGCGTTATCTGCTGCCCCACGACGCTCTCTGGCGGCGAATTCAATCCATTGAGCGGCGCGACTGACGAAAACATCGGGCACAAGCAGGGCTATGAACATTACCTGATGGCACCAGTAGCAATAGTACTGGACCCGGCATTGACCGTGCACACGCCCGAGTGGTTGTGGTTGTCCACTGGCGTGCGTTCCGTGGACCATGCGCTGGAAACCCTGGGCTCTCTGGTTTCAGATTATTTCAGTGACGGGATAGCAGACAGCGCATTGCGACTCCTCGCCCAGGCCCTGCCCGCGGTAAAAGCTGATCCTGCTGACCTTGACGCGCGACTGCGCTGCCAGGTGGGTGCCTGGCAGTCCATGGTGCCTATAGTCGGCGGCGTGCCTATGGGGGCCAGTCATGCCATTGGCCATATTCTCGGCGGTACCTGTGACGTGCCCCATGGCTACTGTTCCTGTGTCATGGCAGCCGCGGTGTTGCGTTTCAATGAGAGTGCCAATGGTCACCGTCAGCGGCGCATCAGCGAGTGCTTTGGACGCACTGACGAGGTGGCTGCCGATGTGGTTGATGAGTTTATCACCGGCCTTGGCATGCCGCGCAGCCTGGGTGATGTTGGCGTCACCGAAGATAAGCTCGATCATATCGCCGAGTACACCATGCTCGATTTCTGGGCGCGCACCAACCCACGGACCATCGAGAAACCGGCTGATGTTCGCCAGATTCTCGACACAGCCTTGTAAGCCGCCTGATGACCAAGCCTCAGTTACGCGAAATCAGCGCCGGGCCAGCGGGTCTGAAGGAGGAAATATCCGACTTCAAGCGCCGACGCATCAGTGAAGAAGCCTGTCACCTGTTCTACGCCAACGGCTATGAAGGCGCTACTATCGACGCCATCGCCCAGCGTCTTGATGTCACCAAGCCCTTCATCTATTCCTACTTCAAGAACAAGTCGGAACTGCTGTTCGAAATATCCCGCACCGGTATTGAGCTGTCGCTGGAGGCCATGCGACAGGCGGAGAACAAATCCGGGTCGCCAGCGGATCAGTTGAAACTGCTGGTTGACCGCGTGCTGCGTATTATCCTGGACTATCAGGAATACATCGTGGTCTACGAACGGGAAGAGAAGAATCTCAGCTATGAGCAGGCGCGCACTATTCGCAAACAGCGCAGCCTGTTTGATCACCGCCTGGCTGCTCTATTGGAGGCTGGGTGCAAGAGTGGCGATTTCGCTATTCAAAACACGGCCATGACCGCCACCACTATTGGCGGAATGATGACCTGGGTGGCCTTTTGGTACTCCCCCGACGGGAAGTGGGCAGAGGCGGAGATTATCAGCCATGTCATGAGTATGGTTGGCTCCGTTGTGCGCTCGAATATCGCTGCCCCTGTTCCCGCAGGCTGAATAAACGCTGGAGAGAGATGATGAGTGAAGTGCCTGAAACCACAGACCATCGAATTCCACCGCGCGACCACTGCGTTACGCGCTATCTGCTGCAGCGCTGGGATCGGGAGATGCCGGAAAAGGTGTTCGCAGTGTTTGAAGATGGTGAGAGCTGGACCTACAGCGAAGTGCACGAGAAGGTGAGGCGACTCGCGGCGGGCTTCGCCGAGCAAGGTGTCTGCCGCGGAGATCATGTCGCCGTGTGGATGTTCGACGGTCGTGACGCGATCATTACCTTTTTCGCGATCAACTATCTGGGCGCCGTTTTCGTGCCTTTCAATACTGCCTACAAGGGTCACTTGCTCGAACACGTTCTGGAAAACTCGGACGCCAAAGTACTGGTCGCACATGCGCAACTGACAGAACGGCTGCAGCAGGTGGACAGGGCGCAGGTGAACCGCGTCATCAGTGTGGCAGGGGAGTCGCAATGCGAGGGCATTGCCAGTGTCAGTTTCGACGCCCTGCAGCAATTTGGCGACACAGTTCCCGAACTGGAGCGGCCGATCGAGCCCTGGGACACGCAGTCTATCATCTATACCTCTGGCACGACCGGCCCCTCCAAAGGTGTGCTGTCATCCTACCTGCATATTTTCACCAATGCTGGCCCGGAGACCTGGCACTTTGTTACCGGTGAGGACAGGTTCCTGATCAACATGCCTATTTTTCACATTGGCGGTATGGGTGTGATATTTGTCATGCTGGCACGCGGTGGCTCTATCGCGGTGATGGATGCTTTCGTCACGGAGAAGTTCTGGTCTTTCGTGCGCGACACGCAAACCACAGCGGTATTCCTGCTGGGAGTGATGGCTACCTTCCTGCTCAAGCAGCCAGCCGATGCGGGAGACCGTGACCACCAGGTCCGTACGGCGTTCATGGTGCCGCTTACTGAGACTTGCGTTGAGTTTACGGAGCGCTTCGGGATCGACGTGTACACCATTTTCAATATGACCGAGATTTCCTCCCCAATCGTCTCCGAGCCCAATCCCACCCGAAGAGGGACCTGTGGCAAGGTGCGTCCCGGTGTTGACGTTCGCCTGGTGGATGAAAACGATTGCGAGGTGGCGACAGGCGAGGTGGGCGAGATGATGGTGCGCACTGACCGTCCCTGGGGTATGAACAGCGGCTATTACAAGCGCCCGGATGCCACCGCAGAGGCCTGGCGTAATGGTTGGTTTCACACCGGCGATTGCTTCCGTCAGGATGAGGCGGGGTACTTCTACTTTGTCGATCGCAAGAAGGATGCGATCCGTCGTCGCGGTGAAAATATATCGTCTTTCGAGGTGGAAGCCGAAGTCGTTGCCTACCCCGCCGTGCGAGAAGCTGCCGCCTATGGCGTGCCCTCGGCAATGGGCGAGGACGAGGTGATGGTGGCGCTAGCCCTTGTGGAGGGCAGTGATTTTGATGCTGCCGACCTGATGCAGTTTCTCGGCGAAAGAATGCCGTATTTCATGATTCCACGGTATATCCGGGTGATGCCGGAATTACCTAAAACGCCCACTTCCAAGGTTCTGAAACACAAGCTGCGCGATGAAGGTGTCGGTGACGACACCTGGGACCGCGAAGCTCATGATATCCGCTTCAAGCGCGACAAACTGACCAGTTAGATAACTCGAAGAGGCATAATAAAGATGAACAAAAAAACCGCAATGTATATTGGCGTGCTCAGCGCGCTGTCAACGGTTCCCGCTGCACTGGCCGAGCCCATGCTGGAGGAGGTGGTGGTTACTGCTACCAAGCGCAGTGTTGCGTTGGAAGACTTTGCCGGCGCAGGCAATGTACTCGATAGCAGCGCCGTGCGGCCCGGTGGCATCCAGAACGTTCGCGATATGGTAGTTGATATCCCCAACCTGTCCATTGGCGACCAGTTCGGATTTGCGCGGGTATTCATGCGCGGCATTGGCATGACCAGTATTGATATAGGCGGCGAAGGCGCCGTTTCTTTCCTGCAGGACGGCGCAATTGTGCCGCGCCCCGCAGCGCAGCTAATGGGTATGTTTGACCTGGCGCAGGTGGAGGTTCTGCGCGGGCCGCAGGGCACGCTCTATGGGCGCGGCGCTACAGCTGGCGTGATCAACATGGTGACGCAGAAGCCCGGGGATGAGTTCGGCGGCTATGCCAGTCTGACTGCAGGGGATTACAGCCTGTTCAGCTTTGAGGGCGCCGTGGATATTCCCATGGGCGAACGTTTTGCCGTGCGCCTGGCTACCAAGCAGGAGCAGCGTGATGGCTATGGCGAGAACAAGTTTTCCGGCGAGGACGTGGATGATCGCGACGCGCAAGCCTATCGAGCTACTTTTGCCTACAAAGGTGATAGCTGGAATGCGACCTTGTCAGGGCAGTATTACGAGGAAGATGATAACAACTACGCCTTCCACTACTTCGGCACCTCTGCCGGTAGTTCCCTGGACGTCCCGCTGGCGGTTCCCATTCTCAATGGTCGAACCGTCGATATGGTCGGGGGCGATATCTACGATATCAATTCAGACCAGGAAGCGATCAATGAGCGCGACGGTTACCTCGTCAACCTGTTGCTGGATTTCCAACTCAGTGATGCACTGAGCTTGCGTTCGATCACCTCCATGCAGAATATGGACCGGTTCCTGCGCGATGACCTGGACTCTACCGACGCCAACCTGTTTGGTCGCAACGACTATACCGAGGAAAGCGAGTCCTTCGGCCAGGAGTTCGTGTTCGACTATGACGTAGACAACCTCAATGTACTGGCGGGCGTGATGTACCTCGAAGAGGATCTCTACGGCAAGGTGTTCGTACCCCTGACCAACATCTGTTTCCTGCTCGCGCCGGAAACCTGCGGTACTGACTTTGGCGATTTCCTCAACAGCGGTCGCTATCTGCAGGACGGGGACGTGGATATAACCGCTTACGGTGCGTTCGCAGAAGTCACCTATGATTTCTCGGATGCCTGGACGGTGATAGCGGGCCTGCGTTACAACTACGAGGAACGTGACGGCACCGGCTCTTTCATTTTTGATGCGATCGGCCTCAATGTGGCGACGGACCAGAAAGAAGACTGGAACGATGTCACGCCCAGGGTGACCGTCCAGTACACCCCTTCTGAAAACATGATGCTCTACGCGACCTACACCGAGGCGTTCAAATCCGGTGTGATCAATACTGGCAGCGTGAGCCCGCCTCTGGACCCGGAAACGGTGGATGCCTTTGAGTTGGGCTTGAAAGGCAGCAACAGCGACGGCTCAATGAGTTACTCCGTTGCCGCGTTCTATTACGACTACAAGGATTTGCAGATTTCGTTTGTTGACGAGACCAGCACCGTGTCCACCATCAATGCCGCCGAGGCCGAGAACTATGGCCTGGAAGCGGAGCTCAGTGCTGTGCTCACTGAGGGTCTTACCCTTGATGTGTTCGCTACCTACCTGAGCGCAGAGTACGAAGACTTCGTCAATGGAGACTATGCCAATGGTTTTGCAATCACCGACCTGAGCGGGAATACGCTGCCCAACGCGCCCGAGTACACTGCCAAGCTGGGTCTCACCTATGAGACGGATCTGGGCTCTGGCCTGTTGCGCCTGTATGGCGAAGTGTACTTCCAGGACGAAGTGTTCTTTACCGAGTGGAACCGTGATGATGCCTATCAGGACAGTTATGAACTGGTGAATGCCCACGTCGACTATGAGTTTGCCGACGGTCGCTGGATGCTCAGTGTGTGGGGCCGAAACCTGGCGGACGAGGAAGTGTTGTCCAACAATATCATTACTGCGCCGCTGTATGATTCATTGCGCGTGGGGTCAGTCCTGCCTCCGCGTACTTTCGGTGCCACCGCGCAGTTCAACTTTTAACCACGGGGGCAGGGCGCTGGTACCGGCGCATGCCGCCCGTCCCTGTGTTGGTGGCATGCAGGCGTTTCCCGAGAAGGGTCAACCCAACTACAGCGATAGCTGTAGTTCGTGGCCCAAGCGCTAGAGAATAACGTCGCGATAGGGCAACATGAGCCTTTCTTTTTTCCGTCAGGCCTGAATCTTCACGGCGGGGCGGGCAAGCAAGGGACTCATGAACTCGAACGCAGAAGATGAACAGTGGATGCGTCGTGCTCTGGCGCTGGCGGACCGCGCCGAGAACGAAGGTGAGGTGCCTATAGGTGCCGTTGTCGTGCGTGAGGGCCGGCTGCTGGGCGAGGGCTGGAATTCGGTTATTGCGTTCTCGGACCCCACTGCGCACGCGGAGATTATTGCCATGCGCGATGCGGCGCAGCTGGTGGGAAACTATCGACTGCCTGGTACTACCGTCTACGTGACTCTGGAGCCCTGCACGATGTGCGCCGGCGCGATGATTCATGCGCGCATCGAAAGATTGGTGTTCGCTGCCAGGGAGCCTAAAGCGGGGGTGGTGTGCAGTACCTGTAACCTGCTGGATGAGCCGCGTTTCAATCATCGCGTCAGCTGGCGTGGCGGCGTCCTGGAGCAGGAGAGCAAAGACCGCCTGCAGGCATTTTTCCGCCAGCGTCGCAGTGCCGGGAAGTAGCCGGTGCGGTCAAGCGAGCGGGTCGCCTAGAGTGCCCTGAGGTTTGCACCGCCGAGAGCCGCGGGCAGGTATTGTTCTGGCTTCACTGGCGGCAGCGGTTGATTTTTGGCAATGTCCTGCCACTCCAGAATACCTCTGTAGTGGCGGATATTCTGAACGTAAGACACCGCTTCCTTGCCGCGGGCATAGCCTCGCTTCACGGTGCGGTAGTATTTGCTGTTCTGCAACAGCGGCAGGGCTTCCATTACGTCACTCCACAGGTGCGGGTCACCGCCGCGTCGCTGCGTCAGTACGCGAGCATCTTCGAGGTGGCCGCGGCCGATGTTATAGGCGGCGAGTGCCAGATAGGTGCGATCCGGTTCGTATATGTCATCGGGCAAACGACGCTTGATCTGCTTGAAGTAGCGAGCACCGCCGCGCAGGCTCTGGCCCGGGTCGGTGCGGTCGCGCACATTCATCTCTTTTGCCGTTGGCAAGGTGAGCATCATCATGCCTCGGACGCCCGTGGGCGACTCTGCGCGAGGGTTCCAATGTGATTCCTGGTAGGCGATGGCCGCGAGCAGGTGCCAGTCCATCTGGTATTCGCTGGCGACTTTGCGGATAAGTTTTTCCCATTGCGGCAGGGTGCGACGCATATTGCGGGTGAACGTGTGTGAACCAATGCGCGAAATGATGCGGCTGTGACCAAAATGTTCTTCGCGCAGGGCATCCAGTTCGCCCTTCTCGCGCTGCTCTTCTAGGAATGCATTGATCGCTTCCAGTAACCGGGTGTTGTCGCGTTCAGGTGACAGATACCAGACCATATCCTGTCTGGCGCCCAGGTCGAACGCGACTTTAAGCCTGGGGTAAAGCCGCTGTTGTACCTCGAATTCATTGGAGCTGACGATGGCCAGCTCCGCTGTTCCCTGGTTGAGGCGCTCCAGCAGGTCCATGGAATCCACTTCGGGCACTTCGGTCCACGATAACTGCGGATAGCCGTTATCCTGCAGATGCTGCAGGTAGCGGCTGTGGCTGGAGCCGGCCAGCACCACAATGGACATGTCTGCAAGGTCTTCCAGCCTTCGTGGCCGGTATGTTCCGGCCACGTATATCACCTGTGGTAGCAGGTGATAATAGGGCTCGCTATGCGGATACCGGCTTCCGCCTTCTTCAGTGAGGGCAAGCCCGGCCGCAGCCACATGCGCGTCACCGCGATCAAGCTGTATGAAGATGTCCTCCAGGCTGAATGCCGGCTCAAGCACCAGCTCGACGCCCAGTTGCGCGGCAAAGCGGCTGGCCAGCGCATACTCGAAACCGGTGGGGCCGTTCTTGTCCACGTACCAGGTGGTTGGGCTGTTGCGGCTGACCACGGTGAGGCGACCACTGTCCATAATCTGTGCCAGACTGTCTTTCTGCTCGCAGCCGGCCAGCAGCGGCAGTGTGGTCAGTAGCAGAAGGCTCAGTAGGTTTAGCATGCGTTCATTCTAGCCAAGGTCCGTGGTAAGCGAACAGGAAGAATTACCATGGCCGCAGGACGGATTTTCGGTTAACGCGGCGCGACCGTATACAGTACAATACCGCCTCGATAAATTACCTCCCCCCTGGAGCAATCCACAGCATGCTTACCCTGCGCGGCGCACCGGCCCTGTCAGCTTTCCGTTTGGATAAACTGGCCCAGAAACTCTCCGCTGTACACCCCGAAATCGAATTGTTGCACACGGAGTATGTGCATTTTGCAGACCTGTCCAAGCCGCTGGATGCGGAGCAGGCGGCTGTGCTCGAGAAGCTCCTGGAATACGGCCCCACCATTGATGAGCAGGGGCATGTGGGGCAGGTCGAAAGCGGTGAGCTGCTGCTGGTGGTGCCGCGTCCGGGCACCATCTCTCCCTGGTCCAGTAAAGCTACGGATATCGCGCACAATTGTGGCCTGGCATCTGTAAACAGGGTTGAGCGCGGCATAGCGTACCAGCTGTCCCTCCCGGCGGGGCTGGATGAACGGGACCGGCAACAGGTGCTGGCGTTGGTGCATGACCGCATGACAGAGACTGTGCTGACGGACACCGGGCAAGCCGCGCAATTGTTTGCCAAAGCCTCTCCCGCGCCGCTGTCCTCCGTGGATGTGATCTCGGGAGGCCGTGCGGCGCTGGCGGAAGCAGATCGCGCATTGGGCCTGGCTCTGGCAGATGATGAGATCGACTACCTCGTTGACAGCTTCAAGTCGCTGGGTCGCAACCCCAGCGACGTAGAACTGATGATGTTCGCCCAGGCAAACTCGGAGCACTGCCGACACAAGATCTTCAATGCCAGCTGGAGTATAGACGGGGAAGAACAGCCACTCTCCCTGTTCAAGATGATTCGTAACACCAATGAACAGGGCGGTGAAAACGTGCTCTCAGCCTATTCTGACAATGCTGCGGTAGTGCGAGGGTCTCGGGCCGGGCGCTTCTACCCGGATCCGCAGAGCGGCGAGTACAGTTTCAGCCAGGAAAATATTCACCTGCTGATGAAGGTAGAGACGCATAACCACCCCACCGCCATCGCCCCGTTTCCCGGAGCGGGTACCGGATCTGGTGGTGAGATCCGCGATGAGGGTGCTGTGGGTCGCGGTTCCAAGCCCAAGGTCGGGCTTACCGGCTTTTCCGTGTCCAACCTGAATATTCCAGGGTATGCGCAGCCCTGGGAGAGTGAGTACGGGAAACCCGGACGTATTGTTTCTGCCCTCGATATCATGCTGGAAGGGCCTATCGGTGGCGCCGCATTCAACAACGAATACGGCCGGCCCAACCTCTGTGGGTACTTTCGCAGCTTCGAGATGCAGACAGCGGGTATCGATGGCCCGGAAGTTCGCGGCTACCACAAGCCTGTCATGATCGCCGGAGGTTACGGCAATATCCGCGAGGAGCACGTTGAGAAGGGTGACTATCGCCCCGGTGCACAGCTGATCGTGCTGGGTGGTCCTGCCATGTTGATTGGCCTGGGCGGCGGAGCAGCCTCGTCGATGGCCAGTGGCCAGAGCGCCGAGGACCTGGACTTCGCCTCCGTGCAGCGTCAGAACCCGGAAATTGAGCGACGCTGCCAGGAGGTCATCGACCGGTGCTGGCAACTGGGTGACGCCAACCCGATCGCGTTCATCCACGATGTAGGCGCGGGGGGCTTGTCCAACGCTTTTCCCGAGTTGGTCAAGGATGGCAATCGCGGGGGGCGTTTTGAATTGCGTAATGTGCCCAATGACGAGCCGGGTATGTCACCCCTGGAAATCTGGTGCAACGAGTCCCAGGAGCGCTACGTGATGGCGGTGGAGCCTGAGAATCTGGCGCGATTCGAGGCAATTTGCCAGCGTGAGCGCTGCCCCTATGCTGTGGTTGGTGAGGCCACAGAGGAAATGCACCTGCAGTTGACCGACCGCGAGTTTGGTAACGCGCCGGTGGACTTGCCCATGTCAGTACTGTTCGGGAAGCCACCGCGTATGCACAGGGAGGTTACCCGCCGCGTGTTGCCCCGCAGCGCGTTGGCTGTTGATCTGTCAGTGGATGATGCGGTCGCAAGAGTGCTGCAACTGCCCACCGTTGCCAGCAAGCGTTTCCTGATTACCATCGGTGACCGAACCGTAACCGGTATGGTTGCCCGCGACCAGATGGTGGGACCCTGGCAGGTGCCGGTGGCAGACTGCGCCGTGACCACCGTGTCTTACGATAGCTTCGCCGGCGAGGCCATGGCGATGGGAGAACGCACGCCACTGGCACTGCTGGATGGCCCGGCGTCAGGGCGTATCGCCGTGGCAGAGGCGATTACCAATATAGCTGCGGCCGCTATAGCAGAACTGTGTGACATCAAACTGTCAGCCAATTGGATGTGCGCTGCCGGCCACGGCGCAGAAGATGAGGCGCTGTACGACACGGTACGTGCGGTGGGCATGGAGTTTTGCCCCGAGTTGGGGATTACCATCCCGGTTGGCAAGGACTCTATGTCCATGCGTACCACCTGGCAGGACCAGGACGAGGACAAGTCGGTAACGGCACCGATGTCGCTGATTGTCTCTGCGTTTGCACCGGTTACCGACGTGCGGCTCACCGTTACCCCGCAACTGCGCCCTGAAGCGGAGGCCAGCCTGCTGCTGGTTGACTTGGGCCGGGGAGCCAATCGGCTGGGCGGTTCAGCGTTGGCGCAGAGTTGTGGTCAATTGGGCGACCAGGTACCAGACGTTAGCAGCAGCGATGTCAGGCAGCTGTTCAATCTTGTTCAGGAGTATCTGCAAGCGGGTAAACTGCTGGCCTACCACGACCGTTCCGACGGAGGCCTGCTGACCACGCTTGCCGAGATGGCCTTTGCTGGCCACTGTGGCCTGGAGGTTGATCTTGTCGACCTGCCGGGCGATGACCTTGGCAGGCTTTTCAGTGAAGAGATTGGTGCGGTGCTGCAGCTTGCCGACGAGGATGTCCCCGCATTCCAGGACCGCGCCCGGACATTGGGCCTTGGTGATTGCACTTATCGACTCGGGCGTGCGACGGTGGGCGAGTCCCTGTTGGTGAGGGATGGCGAGCGCAGCGTATTCACCGCTGCACGCCCCGGGTTGGAGAAACTATGGTCCCGTACCAGCTACGAAATGCAGGCCCTGCGTGATAACCCCGAGTGTGCGGCTGAAGAGTATGCGCGTATCGATGGCCATGACCCGGGTTTGTCGGTAGCGCTTGCGTTCGACCCGCAGGACGATGTCGCCGCTCCCTTTATCAACACGGGCGTGCGTCCGCGCCTTGCGGTACTGCGGGAGCAGGGTGTGAACGGTCACGTGGAAATGGCTGCTGCTTTCCACCGCGCCGGTTTTGCGCCTTTTGATGTGCATATGAGCGACATTCTCAGCGGGCGCCAGCAACTCCAGGACTTCAAGGGGCTGGTGGCCTGCGGTGGTTTTTCCTATGGCGACGTACTGGGGGCGGGAGAGGGTTGGGCCAAGAGTATCCGCTTCAATGCCGCCGTGCGCGAGCAGTTCAGCGAGTTCTTCCAGCGCGACGACAGTTTTACCCTGGGCGTGTGCAACGGCTGCCAGATGGTGTCGACACTCAAGGACCTGATTCCGGGTGCATCGCACTGGCCGCGCTTTGTGCGCAATCGTTCAGAACAGTTTGAGGCGCGACTGGCGCTGGTGCAGGTTCAGGACAGCCCATCGATTCTGCTAGCCGGTATGGCCGGTTCACATCTGCCCATCGCCGTCGCCCATGGAGAGGGCAGGGCTGAATTCAGCGATCAGGCTGCGCTCACCGGCTGTGAGGATTCAGGCACGGTTGCACTGCGTTACCTGGAGAATGACCTGTCCGTAGCGAACCTTTACCCGGCAAACCCGAACGGCTCGCCCAACGGGATCACCGGATTGACCAGCCTGGACGGGCGCGCCACCATCATGATGCCTCACCCTGAGCGGGTGTTTCGCACCGTGCAGCACTCCTGGGCACCCGCTACCCAGGGTGAAGATGCTGGCTGGATGCGCCTGTTCCGCAACGCCCGCAGCTGGCTGGGATAGGCTGGCATGGCGAACTGCGGGCCCCGGCCGTGCCCCCGGTCGGTGGTCCGGCCTTGAAAGCGGCTCTACTTGCCCCCATCACCGTCTGTAGCGACCTTGTGGCGTGAGGTCGAATGCTTATAATGACGCCTTTTCCGAGATGGGCCCGCCGCCCGTTTCCTGCATCGAGCTTTTTACATGCTGAACAAATACCCTTTGTGGAAATACCTGCTGGTGCTCTTCGTGTTGGCACTGGGGTTTTTCTACGCCGCACCCAACCTGTACAAGCCAGACCCGGCGCTGCAAATCACTGGTGAGAGTAGTGCGCAGCTCATCGATGCGGAAATACTGGGCAGGGCGGAGCGGGCCCTGGATGAAGCCGGTATCGAGTACTTTGGCGAGGAAGTTGACGCCGACGGTCGCAATGCGCTGATCCGCCTGCGTGATGCTGATGTCCAGCTGCAGGCGCAGGCGCGGGTGTCGCGAGCGCTGGGTGACGGCTTCATTATCGCCCTCAACCTGGCGCCAACAACGCCGCAGTGGTTGAGTGATTTTGGCGCCCAGCCGGTGAAGCTGGGCCTTGACCTGCGCGGTGGCGTGCACTTCAAACTGGAGGTGGACGTTGACGCCGCGATAGAACGGCGGATGGAGTATTACCTCAATGCCACCAAGCGCGCCCTGCGTGAAGCGCGCATCCGCGGCTACGTCAGTCTCGATGACAGGGGTAGGGTGGAAACCAAGTTCAGAAGCGAGAGCCTGCGCGAACAGGCGCGCGACATCATTGCCGAGAATCACCCCGAGCTGGTGCTGGACCGGGTGGATGAAGACGGCAGCTGGAATCTTTATGCCGTGATGTCAGACGCAACCCGCAGTGAGATTGCCGAATATTCGGTGAGCCAGAACCTCACCACCTTGCGCAATCGGGTGAATGAGCTGGGTGTGTCTGAGCCGCTGGTGCAGCGCCAGGGGCAAAACCGTATCGTAGTGGAACTGGCCGGTATTCAGGATACTGCGGAGGCCAAGCGTATCCTCGGCAAGGTTGCCAACCTCGAGTTTCGCATGGTGGCCAAGCTGGAAGCGCCGCCCTCGGAGAAGCAGCGTTTTGAGTATCGCAGCCCGGACCGGGCGGGAATGAGCGAATCGCTGGAGCGCGACGTGATCCTGACCGGCGAGCGCGTGGCGAATGCCCAGGCCAGCTTCGATCAGAACGGCCGCCCCAACGTACAGATCAGCCTGGATAGCGAAGGCGGGCTGCTGATGAGTCGTGCAACCCGCGACAACGTTGGCAGGCGCATGGGCGTGCTGTTCATAGAGCGAAAGTTCCGCACCCGCTACGAAGTGCAGGAAGACGGCAGCGAAGTCGCCATCAAGGTGCCTTACGACGAGAAGAAACTACTGACCGCGCCGGTGATTCAATCCGCGCTGGGCGCCTCTTTCCAGATTACCGGGCTGGACAGCCCCATGGAATCTTCCGAGCTGGCGCTTATGCTGCGCGCCGGTGCCCTGGCAGCGCCGGTTTCATTTGTTGAAGAGCGCACCGTGGGGCCGTCTCTTGGCGCTGAGAATATTCGCCTGGGCGTGAAATCGGTGCAGATCGGGCTCGCGCTGGTGGTGGTCTTTATGGTTCTCTACTACCGCGTATTTGGCGTTGCCGCCGTTGTGGCGCTGACCTGTAACCTCGTGCTGATGCTCGCCTTCATGTCGTTGATTGGCGCTACGCTTACCCTGCCGGGCATCGCCGGTATTGTGTTGACGGTGGGCATGGCGGTGGACGCCAACGTGCTGATCTTCTCGCGAATACGCGAGGAGCTCAGTAATGGGCTATCGCCACAGATGGCGATACATTCCGGTTTCGAGCGCGCTGTCGCGACTATTCTCGATGCCAATATCACCACACTGATCGTTGCGGTGATCCTCTACGCAGTGGGCACCGGACCGATCAAGGGCTTCGCGGTGACGCTCTCTGTGGGTATCGTGACCTCCATGTTTACCGCCATTGTGGGCACACGGGCCCTGATCAACCTGATCTATGGCGGCCGCCGTGTGCAGTCACTGTCAATTGGAGGAGGCCACTGATGAAAACTCTGGATTTCATGGGTCAGCGTAAAATCGCCATTGCCTTCTCGGTGATATTACTCGCCGTCGCCATCGGCTCGCTGGCAACCAGGCAACTGAACTGGGGCCTGGATTTTACCGGTGGCACACTGGTAGAGGTTAATTACAGTGAGACGGCGGACCTCAACGCGGTGCGCGCGACCCTGGATGAGAAAGGCTTCGCCGGTGCCATCGTGGTCAGCTTTGGCACCGACAGGGACGTACTGATTCGGCTACCGAAAGGCTATTCTGACCAGCAGGGAGCAGAATTGCTGTCCATACTGCAGCAGGCCTATGACGGCACGGTAGAATTGCGCCGCATAGAATTCGTTGGGCCGCAGGTGGGAGACGAACTGCGTGAGCAGGGTGGTCTGGCCATGCTCCTGGCCCTTGGGCTGGTGATGATCTACATCGCCTTCCGGTTTCAGTTCAAGTTTGCTGTGGGCGCTGTGGTTGCCCTGATACACGATGTGCTGGTGGTGCTGGGGTTCTTCTCCGTCACCGGTATGGAGTTTGACCTTACTGTGTTGGCTGCGTTGCTGGCGGTGATTGGCTACTCGCTGAACGATACCATTGTGGTATCCGACCGCATACGGGAGAACTTCCGCAAGCTGCGCAAGATTGAGCCGGTGGAAGTGATCAATATTTCCCTGTCGGAAACCCTGGGTCGTACCCTGGTAACGTCCTTGACGACCATGCTGGTGCTGGTGGCACTGGCCTTGTTCGGCGGCGAGATGATCAATGCCTTTGCCGTAGCGTTGCTGGTTGGCGTCTTCATTGGAACCTACTCATCCATCTACGTAGCAGCTAATACGTTGCTGCTGTTGGGCGTGAGCAAGGAAGACCTGATGATCCCGGTAAAGGAAGGGGCAGATCAGGAAGAAATTATTCCCTGAACCACGGTGTATATATATAGCCTGGGGAGGTGCAGAGGCACGGCAGCAGTTTGGAAACGGTCAGGCCGCCGCTGTTTGCGTAGCCGCGTTTTTGGGCGTTCTCAGCGAGGACTGTCTGAGACCAGATTTTTTGCGAAGCAAAAAATGGTTGAGTTCCGCAGCAGCCCAAAAACACGGCGTAGCTTGCGGCCGTTTCCAAACTGCTGCCGTGCCTCTGAACCGGGATGACCGGACGTTAACCCGGGGTAGAGGCCAGCCCGGAAGCCCGGGTTAGAGGTCAGCCGAGAAGCGGCTTGGTTACCTGCAATACCGCTTTAAAACACTTGGGGCTGCCACAAACAATATTGCCTGATTCCAGGAAGTTGTCTGAGGCGTTGATATCCGCCACCAGGCCACCCGCCTCTTTAATCAGCAGGGCGCCTGCGGCGATATCCCATTTCGCCAGGC
>JAUIIQ010000194.1 GCA_030431585.1 Gammaproteobacteria bacterium
TTCAACATGCCTGCTCCGCGCAGGTGTGGATTGAGGAGCAGGGCATACGCGACGTGGACGTAGCGGTGAACATCTCCTTCAGTCAATTCCAGGACGACCGCTTTGTAGACATCGTCAAGGACATTGTAAAACGCTGTGGCACCAACGCCGAGCGCATGGAATTCGAGCTGACTGAAACCACCATCCTCAACAGCCCGGACGAGGTCAAGCAGCGCATGGACCAACTGCGGCTGCTGGGTATATCGTTCTCACTGGATGATTTTGGTACCGGCTTCTCGCAACTGTCTCACTTGACTGAACTACCGATCTCCGCCCTTAAAATAGACGCATGTTTTGTCAGGGAACTGCCTGCCAATCCGCATCAGGAAGCGGTGTGCACGATGATTATCGAAATGGCTCGCCGCCTTGGCATGGTGGTTGTAGCAGAAGGCGCAGAAACCTACGAGCAGGTTGCTTACCTGCGCGATCAAAATTGCCAGCAGGTGCAGGGATTCTACTACAGCCCCGCCATTCCGCTGCAGCAGCTGCCTCGCTTCATCCGGGAACTGAATGTGAAGCGCAGGGACCCGCTCTTCTACTAAACCTCAGCTGGCTCAGTAAACCACCCGGTTACGGCCCGATTTCTTGGCCCTGTACAACTTGCTGTCAGCGGCAACGATCACCGATTCCGGGTCCTGGTATTCGTCGCCCCTGGCAGCAACTCCGGCGCTGATAGTGACCGACACCTCGTCGCTGCGGATTTTGGTGGCACCGCGCCTGCGCGCTCCATCTCGCGCCCGCACAGGGCGCTTGCGGTTATCGCGAATAGACATTTTATAGGAAGCGATGCGCTCACGAACCTCATCCAGGGCAGCGGCGCAGTCCTCTGAAGAGCGCCGGGGGAACACAATGCAAAACTCTTCGCCACCATAGCGGTAGGCCGTACCACCATTGCCTACCTGTCTTACCCTCGATGCCACGAGCTTCAGCACCTCATCGCCAACATCGTGACCATGCTTGTCGTTAAAACGCTTGAAGTGGTCCACATCGAGCATGGCGATACTGTAACGACGCCCCAGGCTATTGAGGCGCTCGTTAAGCGCTCTGCGGCTGAGCAGGCCGGTAAGCTCGTCGCGATATGCCATTGAGTAGGAGCTGCGCAGCAGACCCCACATCAGGCACAGGCCGCCGGCGATGCCCATGACAATGGAGATATCGTCCAGGTGCAACAGCGCCAGAGACAGGAAACTGGAGGCCAGCACACCCAGCAGCACGCTCTCCATTTCGGTATTGCGCAATAACAGCAGGCAGATGCCGATTATGGCGACCAGCGCGATCAGCTTGCTTGCCGCCCGGGAGAGCACATAACCCTCCCAGGGCCAGGCACTGAAGGATTCAAGCCCGGCCTCCGACGCGACAAGCGAATCCGCCAGCGCGAAGCACAGGCCGAGGACCCCGAGAAAAAAAACCGCGATAAGCAGGCCGTGTACGTTGAACATGCCACGCTCTGGAACCAGTAGCAGGTAGAGACAGAGCAGGGGTACACCCAGGCTGGCCACCAGGAACAACCGGGAGGCGTCAGCGTTGGCTGTAACGCTCACCTGCAGGTGTTCCTGAATAAGCCAGTAAAGCGAGGCGACACCAACAGCGGCCAGTAGCAGGCGCAGCCGACGGAATTGATAAGCCATGACCACACAGGCAACGGCGATCACGTACGGAAGATAAGCGACAACAATTCGGGCGTCGCCGCCCAGTTGATGCATATACGCCCTCGCCATCAGTGCGCCACCGACAATCAACATCGGTGCCATCAGCTTGGCCAGCGCCGCCCAGTGAAGCTGTATCACGCCCCTAGTTCACCCCATTCCCGGCAATTCCACATCCCCGGCCACACAATCTTCCTGTTTCGCCCATTCAGGCTAGGCGGGGGGTTCGAGTGATGATAGCCTAGAACTCACTTAACAGCATTATTCCCTTTCCCATGCCCAGCGAACAGCGCCGCCACCAACGGCCAAAGATACTTGTCTGCGACGACGACTTTAATGTCAGGCTGCTTACCAGGCAGTGCCTGGAGGCTGAAGACATGGTCGTGGTGGAAGCCGCAGATGGTGGTGAGGCCATCGACGTGTTTATTCGCGAGCGACCAGACCTGGTGTTCCTGGATGTAGAGATGCCAGGGATGACCGGGCTGGAAGTGTGCCAGCGCTTGCGCCAGATGCCCCAGGGCGAATCCATACCCATTATGATCGTTACCGGCTCAGACGATCGGCAGTCCATCGACCAGGGGTTTGAAGCCGGTGCCACACAATACAAAACCAAACCGGTCAACTGGTCCTTGCTCGGCAGGGACGTGCTGTACATGCTGCGCGCCTCGGATGCGTTCAACGCGCTGAAACGCCAGGAAGACAGGCTCCGTTATTTAGCTTACTACGATCCGCTTACCAGCCTGCCCAACCGGCGCAGCTTCAATGAGCAACTCAATCGCATTCTCAAGCGCTGCCGCCGTCACAATTCCAATGCAGCACTGCTGTTCATCGACCTGGACCACTTCAAGCGTATAAACGATTCCATTGGTCACGGGCGCGGAGACCGCCTGCTGGTCGAAATTGCCAAACGGCTCACCGTTGAGCTGCGCGAAGACGACGCGATCAATTATTACACCGAGAATAGCGCCGAGGATGAGCCGCGGGACTCGGGCACTGAAATTGCCAGATTGGGTGGGGACGAATTCACCGTCGTGCTCTCGGACATTACCGACGCCATGCAGGTAGAGCGTGTCGCGAAGCGCATTCTGGACACGCTCTCTGAGCCCATTCCACTGCAATCGCATAATCCGGTGGTCACACCCAGCGTTGGCATCGCCCTGTTCCCTCAGGATGGGGAAGACCCGGACACGCTGGTGCGCAACGCCGACACCGCCATGTACGCCGCAAAAGCCAATGGCCGCGCATGCTACCGCTTCTACGATGAAGAGATGAACGCGCGAGCAGTAGAACAACTGAAGATGGAAGAGGAATTGCGCGACGCAATGCGCAAGGACGAGCTGGAGTTGCGCTACCAGCCGCAAATAGACACCAGCACAGGTGAAGTCGTCAGCATGGAGGCGCTGGTGCGCTGGAAGCACCCACAGCGGGGCATGGTGTCCCCGCTGGATTTCATCCCCGTCGCTGAGCGCACCGGCCAGATAATCGAGCTGGGCGAGTGGGTGATGGGCGAAGTCGCCCGCCATTGCCTGTACTGGGATTCAATGGGCCTCAAACCCTTCCGGGTGTGCGTCAACATTTCACCCTTGCAGTTTAACCAGAGCAACCTTCCCCTGTGGATTGAAGACTTCCTGAAACGATCGGGACTGGACGCAAGCCGTCTTGAGCTTGAGTTGACCGAGAGCGCGATCATGACGGACGCGCAGACCAACATCGAGAAACTCAGCCAACTGAAAGAGCTCGGCCTGGAACTGGCCGTGGATGACTTCGGTACAGGCTATTCCTCTCTTAGCTATCTCAAGCGGTTCCCCATCGACACGCTGAAGATAGACCAGAGCTTTGTTGCAGACATATACAGGCCGGACGGTGCAGCAATTGTGGATGCAATTATCGCGTTGTCTAAAACCCTGAATCTGCGTGTTATCGCTGAGGGAATTGAAGACAAGGAGCAGCTGGAATACCTGGTAACGCGTGGCTGCGACCTGCTGCAGGGATTTTACTTTTCTCACCCGCTTTACCCGGAAGACGTACCCGGCATGCTCCGCCAAAACTTCGGCAAGGAACTGCAGGCAGGGTGAGCAAAGCTGGAAAACGCACTCTGGTGCTGCTTCACGCATCCCTACTGACACTCGCCGCCCTGGGCACGGCCCGACTTGCTGCCGACGAGTCGCCGCTGCTACATGTAATGCTCCAGGGCACCTCCGCCGAAGATATGCGCTCGCTTGCCGAAGCCCAGGGGGGGACCCTTACTCACTACCTACCTATCATCAATGCGGTAGGTGCGCAGCTGACACGCCAACAACTTGATGCAATCGTCGATTCTGGCCAGGTACAGCGCTTTATCGACGACCTCGCTCTGGATGACCAGCCCGATGAGGTACAGGAGACTGAAGCTACCTGCGATGTTGCCGGTTCGGTCGAAATCCTGCGCGGGAATGATGGCTTCAGCTGGTTGCTGCACAACAAACGGCAAACGCCAGCCAGCATGACAGCGCTGGATATTGCCTGGCCGGAGAGACTGGGCAAGATCAGCAGCATTCGGCTGGGCAACACCCACCTGCCGCCATCCGCCTGGCAACAGCAGGGCGGTTCGTCAGCGGCGATTCAATTGCCTCCAGGCAAGGCGCCGCAATTTTCTGGTCGCGCCGAGCTGGACGTGCGCTTTAGCAACACCGACAAAGCCGCAGCACCATTGCAGAGTGAGTACACCGTTACCGCTTCATTCGGTAAAGACTGCCAGACAAAACTGATTCCCGGCTATGCGAACAACAGTGACGACTTCTATTACAGCACCGTGACCAGCGCTGACGAATTGCACAAACATCAGGTGACAGGCCGTGGCGTGACCGTAGCCGTGCTGGATTCAGGCCTCTGGGACCACCCTGCCCTCACTCGGGACACACGGGGCCATAACCGCGTGCTGGCGCGGTATGACGGCATAACGGACAGCAGCGAAAACGGTGTGTTTGACGAGAGCGGTCACGGCACGCACCTCACCAGTGTTCTCGCGCACAGCGGCAAGACCCTGCGCAACGGGCAGCCCACAGGAAGCTTCAAAGGCATCGCGCCAGACGCAAATCTGGTGGTCGTCAAGGCCTTCAATGAAACCGGGCAGGGCGGCATGCTCGATATAGTAAGAGGGCTGCAATGGGTTGTGGATAACAGGGAAAAATACGCGATACGCGTACTAAACCTGTCATTTTCCGCACGCCCCCGCTGGCCCTATTATCTTGACCCGATCAACCAGGCAGTGATGCGAGCCTGGGCAGAAGGCATCACCGTAGTAGCGGCGGCCGGCAACGAAGGGCCTGAAAATATGACCGTAGGCTCCCCCGGCAACCTGCCTTACATCATTACCGTGGGAGCGACTACCGACTCCTGGACCCTACACACCCGGGCTGACGACTATATACCCGACTTCTCCTCACGCGGCCCCACCCCGGCAGCGCACATCAAACCCGATCTCGTAGCCCCCGGCGGCCATATCACCGGCATAACCCGCCCTGGATCCAGCCTCACACGCGATCATCCTGAATACGCACTGCCCGGAGGGGAGTTTGTGATGACAGGGTCATCCCAGGCCGCCGCAATTGTATCCGGCCTGGTGGCCCTGCTACTGCAACTGGAACCCGACCTCACACCGGACGACGTAAAATGCAAACTCCTGGGCACTGCAGAGCCCGCCATCAACAAGGATGGCCTGTTAGCCTACAGCCCCTTCGTACAAGGCTATGGCTCAGTAAGCCTGACCAGGGCCATCACCCTGGGAGAGCGCGGCTGCGGGAACGAAGAACTGAACATTGCGCGCGACTCAGCCATGGAGGAACACTTTGAGGGGCCTGCCATTGTTGATTCAGAGGGCAATATCAGCCTACCAGGCCTTAGCGAGATGCTATCTGCAGAGGAACCCGCAAAAGGAGCCAGCACCACTCGCGTATGGGGCGTTAAAGACCATGTAGAGCGCCTGCCAGAAGATTATCGACAGCCGCCAGAGCACCCGTTCGCCTGGCACGAACTATATGAGATGGAAAAACAGAAAACAGAAAACCTGACGCGCGACCGCTGAGACATTTAATTATTCTGAACCACACAAATTTTCATCTATTTCCTTCACTCCGCGATTGACCTGAAAAGGTCACACTCCCCGCAGAGCCAATCAAACGAAGCGTTATTACTTATAATTCAATGAGTTAAGCGCCACCACCCGCAACCCCCACAGCAGCAGCACCGTCTCCAGTTACCCCAAAATGGTTATATACACGCCTTCATACCTGTCCCGCCCCCACGTATAACAAAGTCAAGCGTCCAATTAAGAAGATGTGAACCGGGTCTCAGAGGAGATCCACAGACTTTTAAGCGCGTCACAGATTTGGTGGCACTACTAAGTAAAAGAAGGCGGACGACTATGAAAACTCTCCAGTTAGTGAAGGCGGCAAGCGGATGTGCTCTTGCTATGACCCTTACAGCTCCGGCTTTAGCTCAAGTCAGCAGTGACACAAAGCCACAGGCTCAAGCCCAATCCCAGCTAGTACACCGAGTCAGCCACTCCTTAGCTGCATCGGCACAATACAAACGAGCAAACGGCGCTGGCTACAAGTGGGGCGTTACGTCCGTCAACGCTGATGTGAGCCACAATTGGGCGCTTGAAGAAAGCACAACCAAACGACAGGGCGGCTACCAATGGGGCAAACATGCGGCCTCAACAGGGATGACTTCCGAGTCTTACGCCGACACCTCATCCTACTCTTGGGGGGAGTCTGGCTTCTCT